>CAKQFF010000001.1 GCA_934230685.1 uncultured Prevotella sp.
GTGGCTTCTCTTCACGCTCCTATCTCTATCGCATATTCAAAGAGAAAGAAGGTTGCTCCCCAACAGTCTGGAGAGCGAAAATAGAATAAAATCACGCCTTAGGTGTCTACTTCCCCCACCAAGTAGACACCTATTTTGTAGGAAGTGGACACCTAAGTGGGGGAAGTAGACACCTTTTTCCGAAGAAGCTGACAGGAGAACCAATTATCTGAAAAAATAGTTATCAACCCATACTTCGCGGTTGTTCCAAGGGTCTATACACCTCGACAAAAGGGTGTATAGACCTTTTTTTTGCAATATACACCGTTGGGTGGATAAAATGGTTGTATGGTGGAATATGCACCTATCGGAAATCTGGCATAGCAAGAAAAACGACTGTCGCTTATCCCGAACTCAGGTTACAATAGATATTGTTTAAACATATTTTCCCTAAATGATTTCGGGAATTCAAAATAATGTTGTAGCTTTGCAGCCACATTTGTACATTGTAATAATTACAAGCCATAAATAAAAATAATGGAAAATTCTAAAACATACACTTACGACGAGGCTTATGATGCCTCATTGCAATATTTCGCAGGTGACGAGCTTGCCGCACGCGTATGGGTGAACAAATACGCAATGAAAGACAGTTTCGGCAACATTTACGAGAAATCACCTGAAGACATGCATTGGCGCATAGCTCGCGAAATAGCTCGCATTGAGAATAAATACGAAAAACCAATGTCTGCCCAGGAAATATTCGATCTGCTTGATCATTTCCGCTACGTGATACCAGCAGGAAGTCCCATGACTGGAATTGGCAACACTCACCAAGTGGCATCTCTTAGCAACTGCTTCGTAATAGGCATCGAGGGTGACGGCGACTCTTATGGCGCAATCATGCGACTTGATGAAGAACAAGTGCAATTGATGAAGCGTCGTGGCGGTGTTGGTCATGACCTCTCGCAAATTCGCCCAAAAGGTTCACCTGTCAACAATTCAGCCCTCACTTCAACGGGACTTGTACCATTTATGGAACGCTACAGCAACTCCACACGCGAAGTTGCACAAGATGGCAGACGTGGTGCACTCATGCTCTCAGTAAGCATAAAGCATCCAGACAGTGAGGCGTTCATAGACGCCAAGATGACTGAAGGCAAAGTTACAGGAGCAAATGTAAGCGTGAAAATCGATGACGAGTTCATGCGTGCAGCCACAGAAGACAAGCCTTACACACAACAATTCCCTGTTGACTCTAACGAGCCACAGATAAAGAAGGACATTTCAGCAAAACAACTTTGGCAGAAAATTGTACATAATGCATGGAAAAGTGCAGAACCAGGCGTGCTTTTCTGGGACACAATATTGCGCGAGAGCATACCCGACTGTTATGCCGACCTCGGATTCCGCACCGTATCAACCAATCCTTGCGGTGAGATACCACTGTGTCCATACGACTCATGCCGACTGATATCCATAAACCTATACTCTTACGTAGAGAACCCGTTCACCAAAGAGGCGAAATTCAACTACGAGAAATTTAAGGAACACGTGGCCAAGGCACAACGAATCATGGACGACATAGTGGACCTCGAGCTCGAAAAGATTGACCTGATAATGGACAAGATAAGCCACGACCCACAATGCGACGATATCAAGCACGCCGAATACCATCTGTGGAAAAAAATTAAGGACAAGAGCTCAAAAGGTCGCCGCACAGGCGTAGGCATAACAGCCGAGGGAGACATGCTGGCAGCCATGGGACTGCGCTACGGCACACAGGAGGCAACTGATTTCAGCGTAAATATCCACCGCACATTGGCACTTGCTGCCTATCGCTCATCGGTGACAATGGCACAGGAACGTGGAGCATTTGAAATATTCGATACTGAGCGCGAGAAAAACAATCCATTCCTCTTGCGTATCAAAGAGGCCGACCCACAACTCTACGCCGACATAACAACATACGGACGCAGAAATATAGCCTGTCTCACTATCGCCCCCACTGGCACAACATCGCTCATGACACAGACAACAAGCGGCATAGAGCCTGTGTTTATGCCCGTATACAAACGCCGTCGCAAGGTGAACCCTGGTGACCCTGAATCACATGTAGACTTTGTTGACGAAGTTGGCGACTCATTCGAGGAATACATTGTATACCACAAGAAATTCCTCGAATGGATGCGCATAAACGGCATCGACACCGAAAAGCGTTACACACAAGAGGAAATAGACGAACTCGTGGCACGCTCACCTTATTATAAAGCTACTGCCAACGATGTCGACTGGCTCATGAAGGTGCGCATGCAGGGAGCTATTCAGAAATGGGTAGACCACTCTATCAGCGTCACCGTAAACTTGCCCAACGACGTAGACGAAGAGCTTGTCAACCGTCTCTACGTGGAAGCATGGAAGTCGGGATGTAAAGGATGCACTATCTATCGTGATGGAAGCCGCTCTGGCGTACTTGTCTCTGCATCGAAGAAAGACAACAAGAAGAAAAAGCCAACAATCCCTATCAAGGAAAAGCATGTGGTACAAATAGACGGCAGAATAGTAACAGAGACACGTCCGAAGGAACTCGACTGTGATGTTGTGAGATTCCAAAACAACAAGGAGAAATGGGTGGCTTTTATCGGATTGCTCGATGGATACCCCTACGAGATATTCACCGGACTGCAAGACGACGAAGAAGGAATAGCGTTGCCAAAAACTGTCACAAAGGGACGCATCATAAAGCAGACTGGTCCTGATGGCAAAAAACGCTACGACTTCCAATTTGAGAACAAGAGAGGATACAAGACCACTGTTGAAGGACTTTCCGAGAAATTCAATCCTGAGTATTGGAACTACGCCAAACTGATTTCTGGCGTACTGCGCTACCGCATGCCTATCGATCATGTGATAAAGCTCGTCAGCTCGCTGCAGCTCAAAGACCAAAGCATCAACACATGGAAAAACGGTGTGGAACGAGCTTTGAAGAAATACGTAGTCGACGGTACCGAAGCCAAAGGCCAGGTATGCCCCGTATGCGGACATGAATCGCTTGTCTACCAAGAAGGATGCCTAATATGCAAAAACTGCGGAGCATCGCGCTGCGGATAAGACAACAAATATAAGTCCTGCCCCAAATTTTTGGGGCAGGATTAAATATTTAAATTTGGAATGACAATCATACAGTGATCTTACAATATATTATTCTTTTATTTATCTAAAAACCATTTCCTTATGAACATCACCCAATCCTATATACATATCAACGATATTCACCTTCATGCCTGCCACGGTGTGCTGCCACAAGAACAGCTTACAGGAAACGACTACTCCATCAACATAAAAATAGGCTACGACATAAGCCATGCTATGCAGTCGGACAATGTAGAAGACACCCTCAACTACGCAGAGGTGTATAACATCATAAAAGAAGAAATGATGCAACCCTCAAAACTCATAGAACACGTGGCTGGACGCATAGCCAATCATCTGGTACAAGAATTTTCCCAAATATCCACAATAATGCTCCGCATTACCAAACTCAACCCACCTATGGGAGCCGACTGCCAAGGAGCTGGTGTCGAAATACACATCACTAACGAAAAAACTAAATGAATATTTGCAGTTTTATCAATTAATTAGCTAACTTTGCAGCGTATAATAACTCGTAGCACATCAAATTCATGACAAAAAAAGTATTGCTCGCACTGCTTTTCATCATTTCATTTGCATCCGCAGTGGCGGGGGCAAACAGCAAGTTCACACTCTGCATTGACCCCGGACACGGTGGAAAAGACGCAGGAGCTTCTGGCTCAATGTCGGTAGAAAAGAACATCAACCTCAAAGTGGCACTTGCTTTCGGACGTTATGTGGAGCGCAACTGTCCCGACGTAACTATAGTATATACACGACGGACAGACGTATTCATACCACTATACGAACGCGCAGAAATTGCCAACCGTAGGAAAGCAGACCTCTTTGTGTCGGTGCATACAAATTCTCTTAAAGGTAACCACACAATGAAAGGATTCGAAACCTATACCTTGGGAGATGGCTCATCACATGCCAAAGAAACGAACCTTGAGGTGGCGAAACGCGAGAACTCTGTCATCCTGCTTGAGAAAGACTACAAACAGCATTATGTAGGCTTCGACCCAAATTCACCGGAGAGCAACATCATGTTTGAGTTCATACAGGACAAAAACTTGACACGAAGCATAGAGTTGGCAAAAATGATGCAAAAACACGTATGCCGTGCTGCCAACAGGCCAAACAAAGGTGTGCACCAACAAAACCTCGCTGTGCTGAGACTAACATCAATGCCTGCATGCCTTATTGAGTTGGGCTACATATCTACACCAAGCGAGGAGCAGTTGCTCAACAACCAGCAACAGATTGACAACATTGCACGTGGAATATACAATGCGTTCGTGGAATACAAGAACAAATATGACACTGGCATGACGGTGCCATACAAACCAATATCCGACCCCTTACCTGATAACCAGGTGAAAGAGGCCGATTCCACACCAAGCACCACAGTAGAACAAAACGACGAACAGGCAAACGACACAAAGCGTGAAGCCAAACAAAATGACGACAACGGCAGGCAACCCGACTATATGCCAGAAAGGCGCAGGTCGAAAGAACGTAAAAATGAACGTAATATAGAACGCAAGACAGAACGCAAGATAACACATGCCGCTACACGTGAACAACATGAAGTCAACCAAAGCCGACCTGTGTTCAAAGTGCAAGTGCTTGTATCACAACGATACTTGAAGAAAGGCGACCACAACTTCAAAGGTCTCGAAGGATGTGAAGCCTACGAAGAAAACGGAATGGTGAAATACACCTATGGTGCATCCAACAACTACAACGAGATTTACCGACTTCGCAAGGAAATACTCGACCGCTTCCCTGGGGCATTCATCATAGCCTTCAAAAATGGCGAAAAGATGGACGTGAACCAAGGCATACGCGAATTTAAGCAAAACAGGAACAAATAAATACACATTATTATATACAACAATTATGAAAGCGTTTACAAAAGAAGTGAAAATCGCAATCGTCGCAATCGTCGGTGTGATTATACTGTTTTTCGGAATGAACTTTCTGAAAGGACTCAACCTGTTTTCGTCAACCGACGACTACTACATTGAGTTCAAGGATATAAGCGGACTGTCATCATCAAGTCCTATCTATGCTGACGGATACCAAGTGGGCACCGTAAAAGACGTTATCTACGACTATTCCGGTGAGCACCCTACACGCGTACTCGTCAGCCTCGACAAAGCCATGCGCATACCTGTTGGCTCGTCAGCCGAAATAGAGAGCGACCTGATGGGCAATATCAAAGTAAACCTGTTGCTTGCCAACAACCCTCGTGAACGGGTGATGCCTGGAGGAACAATCACAGGCGAAGTCAACAGCGGAGCGTTAGGCAAGGCTGCACAGATGGTACCAACCATTGAGAAGATGTTGCCAAAACTCGACAGCATACTCATAAGCGTCAACATGCTGCTTGCCGACCCAGCCATAGCACAGTCGCTACATAACGTGAAGACTATCACCGACAATCTCACCACATCGTCAGCCGAGCTTAACACGCTTATGAAACAGCTCAACCGCAATGTGCCTACGATGCTTGCCAAAGCAAACGGTGTGCTCGACAATACAAACAAACTAACTGGCAACCTCGCACAACTCGACCTTGCCACAACAAAGCAACAGGTAGACCAGACTATTGCCAACGTACAGGAACTTACATCCAAACTCAACAGCAACAATGGTACACTTGGCCTGTTGATGAACGATGCATCGCTCTACCACAACCTCAATTCAACAATGATGAGCGCCGACTCACTGCTCATAAACTTACGCCAGCATCCGAAACGCTACGTACATTTCTCCCTGTTTGGAAAGAAAGACAAATAGGAAACGCAAAGATATAACATGTGCCAAAAAACTGGCAATTGTTTCACGGCTTCAGACCTGTGGTCTGAAGCCGTTTTTCCTGTAATAAAATTGACACACCTAATGTCTACAGGTGATTTTGATGCCATTCCTTGAAAACCCATACTATATGCCATAAGAACCTATATATCAGCCACTTACTACACTTGCGACATATTATGTTTCACGAAATCATAAAAAAATTAACTCAGCCAAAACACCACTTTAAATGGCATAGAATCAAGCAATTTGAAAGCATACAATTTGCTCACATCAAAAATAATTGCTAATTTTGCAAACGATATTAATAGTAAAGAACAAGTCGAAAGACGTTATAACAATATAAATAACACCACAGCCAATGAATTTGAGTCCTGAACAGCTTTGGGACAAATGTCTTGCGCTCATACGCGAGAACATCTCTGAGCAACAATATAACGCATGGTTCAAGAGAACTGTCTTTGAATCCTTCACCAAGGAAACGAAGACAGTATTACTGCGTGTACCGAGTCCTTTCGTATACGAGTATCTTGAAGAGAACTATGTCGACCTGTTGCGCAAGGTGCTCACACGTGCCTTTGGCAACGGTGTAAACCTGTCGTACCGCATAGTCACCGACAGCGAGAACAAGAAAACCCAAGTGGTAGAAGGCGACGAGCCTGCTGAGGAATCAATGCGCCCACAACAGCGCACCCATGCCAACGAGTCGCCGACAATGCTCGACAGTGCACCACAGCAACAGATTGACTCACAACTCAATCCCAGTCTCACATTCAAGAACTATATCGAGGGCAACAGCAACAAGCTGCCACGCGCCATCGGACAAACCATATCAGAGCATCCGCAGAACATGCAGTTCAACCCGTTCTTCGTGTTCGGTCCTTCAGGATGCGGAAAGACCCACCTTATCAACGCTATTGGTGTGGAAGCAAAACGCCTTCACCCAGAGAAGCGGGTGTTGTACATCAGCGCACGCCTCTTTGAGGTGCAGTATACCAATGCCGTTCTGCGCAACACCATCAACGACTTCATCAACTTCTATCAAACTATCGACATGCTTATTGTCGACGACATACAGGAGTGGGAAGACAAGAAGGGCACACAGAACACATTCTTCCACATCTTCAACCACCTCTTCCGCAACGGAAAGCGCATTATTCTCGCGAGCGACCGTCCACCTGTGGAACTTAAAGGCATGAACGAACGCCTTATAACACGTTTCTCATGTGGATTGATTGCAGAACTTGAAAAGCCTAATGTGCAGCTCTGTGTAGACATCCTTGAAAGCAAGATACGCCACGACGGGCTCAGCATCCCTGAGGATGTTGTTAAGTTTGTCGCCTCTACAGCCAATGGTTCTGTGCGCGATTTGCAGGGAGTTATCAACTCACTTATGGCATACAGCGTTGTATACAACTGCGGTATCGACATGCAGTTGGCTCAGCGTATTATCAAACGTTCGGTTAAAGTGGACGACAATCCGATCACTGTCGATGAAATCATTGAGAGCGTTTGCCAGCACTACAATGTTACTCCAGCCAACATCAATAGCCGTAGCCGAAAGAAAGACTTCGTCATGGCACGCCAAGTGGCTGTATATCTGGCGCAGAAATACACCAAGTTGCCAGCAAGCCGCATAGGACGTCTTGTGGGTGGACGCGACCACTCTACTGTAATCTACAGTTGCAACCAAGTGGAGCGACGCATGAAGATTGACCAGAAATTCTTGAACGAAATCATAAGCATTGAGAATTCATTCCGCTCAAGAACGCAAGTGCTTATTTAAAAGACTATTATTTTTTATATTCAATTGACAATTATGAAATGCTTTAGCAACGAAGCAAAATCATAATTGTCAATTGTTTTTTATTATGTTCCTTCCACTTGGAAAGAAAATCCCTACTCTACTTTAGGGAAAACCATACCCCATATTAGTATTTTTCCTTTTGTCATAACAGCCAAACAAGCTACCTTTGCAACATCAAAACAAGCAACGGAGTATTAACCATTTAAAAGCAAAAGATTATGAAACGTATAATAACAGCAATCGTAGCAGTTGTATTAAGCATAACAACTATTAGCGCACAGCGCAGCAACATCAGCGTAGAGGCACAATACGTCACCGACAAAATGATTGTTGAACTCGGACTGAACAGCAATAAGCGCAATAACTCACATTACAAGCATAATTATGCAAAACCTGCATGCGACAAGCACTACTACGACAAATGCCACAAGCATCATCACGACAAATGCTACAAGCATCACCACAACAAATGCCACAAACACTACGACAAGTGCTATAAGCATCACGACAAGAAGTGCCACAAATGCTATAAGCACTACCATAAGAAATACAGGCATCACCCACACAACCATTTCGGGTCACGCAGATAAGCCTGGTATGAGTTAAATAATATCAGCTATAGCCTCAACCAAATGTGTGAATCTCGCCATAAGTACAACGATGCAGGCATAAAACGCAGCCAAGGCATCATCAAGCATGCATCCCCAGCCTCCGTGGATATTACGGTCTACCCAACGGCAGCCAAGCGGCTTGGTAATGTCAATTATGCGGAATAGCACAAACCCCAGTGCCGCAAGCGATATCGACACATAAGCAGGACCATCAACAAAGAGTGCAGGAAGTGTTGCCATCCATGTGCCGAAATACTCGTCGATGATTACCGTGCGCGGATCCTCTCCCCAATAGCGTTCCATAACATTATCGGTCCACACGCCTACGAACAGCGACCCGAGCACAAGGGCTACAGTTGCCACACACAGTGCCAGCGGCGACAGAAGATAATAAAGCGCTATCCATATCAGCAAGGCTATGAAACCGCCAAATGTTCCAGGTCCCCAAGGGAAAAATCCTGTACCAAAACCTGTTGAAATAATGACGTGGAACCAAGGAGCCTCGCCAAGTTGATGATTGTTGTTACTACTCATTTCTAACTAAATATAAAAATTAAGAATGCCGCGCCTGCATAATAGCCGACGCGGCATTTATTGTTCTTATGCCTTGCAAAGGTAGTTATTTTTGCTGTACTGCTGAAATAAATCAGGCAAAAGCCACCAAAACATAAGCAAGAACCATGGTTAATCACATGGAATATACTTTGCTTTTAGGCGAGTAAGCTTCGAAGGATGCTGATCCATCCACTCCGACAGCATACGGCGATGCTCCACAAGAACGTCGTGATGATGACGCTCTATGGCAAGATTGCACATTTCACCACGGTCGTTGCGCATATCGTAAAGCTGCTCTCGATTGAGTCCTGACTCGTACACAACATACTTATAATCCTTTGTGCGCACCATCCATCCCTTTGTACCAGCAGTCTGTGCGAATTCTGTCTCCGTCACAACATAGTCGTGCAAAGGAGTATCTGCCTTGCCCGACTCAGCAACGGCGCGAATACTCTTGCCAGTGCAATGCTTTGGAATCTCCACTCCTGCGAAATCGCAAACCGTAGGCATTAGGTCGATACCATTGTTGATGAGCTGCGGCAACACCTTGCCTGCATTCTTGCCCTTGGGCAGACACATGATGAAAGGAATATTGGCAACACTCTCATAGAGCACAGTCTTCTGGTTCCACTGATGCTGTGCCGCACCATCGCCATGGTCGGAACTGAATATTATCACCGTATTCTTCCAGAGGTCCTGGCGGTCGATCTCGTCGAGTATCAGTCCTATCTGCTGGTCTAAAGTCTCTGTCAGTCGATAGTATCCCCAAAGATAGCGTCGCCAGTCGTCGGGAGTATAGTCGTATGATGGATAAAGACGCTGATTGCGACGTTTCTCAAACTGCAACACACTCGCATCGTAAGGACTTACTGCAAAGTTGGCAGGCAACTGCGGACAGTCCTTAAGGTCAGGATTAAGATCCACATCGCCATAAGGCACATTCTGACGGCGAGCATACTCGCAGATGCCATGCGGATTGTTGAATGAGGCAACGAGGAAGAAAGGCTTCTTTGTGTCATGATTGCGCAAGAACTTCACAACATCCTCCGACAATCCCTCATCGTCAAACTGATGAAGGTTCTTGAATCCAAAAGTATGCTCCGACGGCAACGAATTGGTGTTAACATGCCATTTGCCGGCAAGGGCACATTCATATCCAGAGTTCTCGATAAGGGTTCCGAGTGTGCGAACAGCTACGGAGTCGGGCAACGGAGTGTCATTCTCTGTCATTCCTATGTCCGAGGGCATATATCCAGTCCACATAGCCGCACGCGAAGCTCCACTCAGCGGCAATGCACAATAAGCATTGGTGAAACGGATGCCACACTCTGCAAGACGATCCATATTGGGAGTCTTCACATCAGTATTGCCAGCGCAGCTCATGTCGGTAGCAGCCTGCTGGTCGCTCATTATGTATATGATGTTGGGACGCTGTTGTGCCACAGCCGCCAACGGGAGGAGCGAGCAACAGCCAAGAGTGAATAACTTATTCATCATGTAGTATTTTGAATTTGTTTTAGTTAATAATCAGTCTAAAGCAACATGTCATACCATGACAACAATGCCACACGATATAACAATGCAAAATTAACATTAATATTTCATTCCTTATTCTAATTATATCCAAACAACTTTTGAATACGTACAAAACTCATAAATCATCCACTCTTTCGCCCTATCATTTATGGCGAAGAGCCATCCTCATTTTTCTTCCCACCACATTCCATGCCGGCATCTTATTGAGCGTGCTTCTTATAGGTTGCACATTCCACAGCAAGAACACAAGCAGCACCGCTATGCCTATCATACTTGCCACACCATATAGTTGGCGTATTGTGATAGACATAATGCCCGTCATGTCGTAGGGCAGTCCGCGACCAAGATTCTCTGCCACACCATGCCGCATGGCAAGTGAGAAGAGACCGGAGCACATGGTGCCTATCGTACCGTTGCGCACAAGTCCACACATGGTGAGCCCCATGAAGAAATGCTGAAACGGCATCATGTCCTCAAGATAAATTGTCAGCATGACAAAGAATATGGCATTGCCAAAATTGCGCATGAAAACGGGCATATACAGCAGTTCTATGTTCACACCAGGAGCCACAAGCATATACATCATCACTTGATAAGCAGCCATTGCCGCCACTCCAAGCGGCATGAGTCGGGTGTACTTCATCTTGAACACCTTTGTCCACACAAGACAGAACAGGCATCCACTGATAGCAGCCACCCACTCCACAAGATTCAGAACATTAAGCGTAGTAATGCCAAAATGCAACACTCCGCCTGTAAACGCAGTCTGAAGCACCTTTGGTGTGGAACTCATAAACTCCACAAAGGCAAAGACAATGAGCATTGGCACAAGATTCTTGTATTTCCATGCGGCTGTGTCGATATATGGATGGCGCACATGACGCATACGTCCTATGCAGATCCACATCGTGATAAAGAACATCACGGCACAAGCCTGCATTTCGGGTGCAAGCAGCCAGTTGTAATACTCACCATAGTTGAAGAACCAAATGAACTCAATCATAGCAGCCGACCATAGAGCGCACCCCAACCAGTCGAGACTGACAAAGGGCAATGGTTTCATGAACATGAAGTTGTGAGTGGTTAGCATCAGGAACAAAGCTATGCAGAACATTATGCCTGCCATGAGCCAGTTCATCACCTGCCACGACTGACATATATATATAAGGTGTTCGGTTATCCAAGGTGACAGCGACATGTTGCCAAGCACGATGCAATAGAGCAAGGGGAAGAACACCGTGAAGTCGCGTTTGGGTGTCATCCACAACTGTATGTTCGACATGCACTCAAACGTGCCGCACAGCTTGAAGAAGCCTGACACATAGGCAAGCACACACATCACCACCATCGACTGTGTTTGCAGGATGAGCACATTGCATACTCCCACTACCAAAGCCGACGTGATGAGCAACTGGCGATTGGTAAACCTGAACTTCAGTCGGAACAAAAACGGGAACGGCATGTTTACGCCTACCACATTGCACATGATTATCATCAGCACGTCCTCGCGCATAAGGCTATAGTCGCCCATAACATAGGACATCGCACCACCATAGATACCACCTGCCATCTGAAACATAAAGGCAATGAGCAGATAAATCCATGGCTGTGCAAGGCGCGGGATATAGGGGTTGAAGGAAGGGACACGAAATGGTCCCTGAAGGGTTGGAGGTCCGGGCATTGTTTATATTTTTATACGTATAATGGAAGTTAATTTTTATTCGTGTAATAGCAGTTAACCATTAACGAATATTATACGATGAAAGACATTAACGACAGTAGGTCTCTGCATTCTCCCCTGCCTTAAGCAGCGCCACCTGCTTAGCATCATTCTCCGCGGTTATCTTTATTCTCACTGGCACACGCTGCTCCACCTTCACGAAGTTGCCCGTAGCATTATCCACTGGAATCATGGAATAGGCACTTCCTGCAGCGGCAGACACCGACTCCACCTCGCCCTTGAACTTAACTCCAGGCACGGCATCAGTAGTGAACTCCACCTTCTTGCCCACCTCAATGCCCGACATCTGCGACTCGCGGTAGTTGGCTGTCACCCACACCTCCTTGTCGCTCACGATGCGCGCAAGCATCTGACCCGGCTGCACAAGCTGACCCACATGAATATCCTTACGACTCATCACGCCGTCGCATGTGGCAAGAATCACGGTGTACGAAAGGTTTAAGCGGGCAAGACGCACCTGAGCCTCAGCCACACTCTCGCCTGCACGCTGACCGCCAAGCTCATGTGTCTGCACAGCCTTCACCGAAGCAGCAGACTGACGGCGACCCTGCGCCTGCTCGTAGCGCGCCTTGGCAGCAAGATAACGTGTATGCGCATTGTCATACTGCTGCTTTGTCACAGCATCCTTGGCAAGAAGTACGGTGAAGCGGTCGTAGTCCTGCTTGGCGTTTATCATGTCCACACGAGCCTCCTCTATTCCTGCCGATGCCGTAGACACATTGCTCTGCGTAGTGGTCATACTTGCCGAAACAGCCGACGAGCCCGACTGTCGTCCCTTCAATCCCGCCTCAGCCTGAGCGAGAGCAAGACGAAACTCGGCATCTTCGATAATCACAAGCGTGTCGCCCTTCTTTACATGCTGGAAATCATTAAAGCGTATCTCCTTGACAAATCCCGGCACACGGGTGTTGATAGGAGTAATGTGTCGGCACACCTGCGCGTCGTCGGTATACTCCCCATCCTTTCCATGCCAGAAATGGCTGAAAGCCCACACGGCACAGCCTGCGACGATAAGGACAACTACTACATTGTAAACTCTCTTTATTACTTTCTTGTTCACTTTGCTTAAATGTTAAATGGTTTATTTTCCAAGTTGTATGTTTTCAACTTATTGTTAGATTTCTCCCGCCACAAACTTCATCTTGTAGTAGGCGTATACGATGTTTATGCGAGCGTCAACCTCCTGAAGCTCGGCATTAAGCCGAAGATTCGAGGCATCTACCATATCCGTCACGAGAGCCAGCTGACTAAGATAACGCGCGTTCACCACATTATAGTTTTGCCTTGCCAGTTCCACACTCTTGCGCTGCGTGTCAAGCTCGGTATAGGTCTGCAGATACTGTGTGTAGGCAGCGTTCACATTGCTGTTTATCTGTTCACTCTGTACATCAAGCAACTGTTGCGCCTGTCGTGTCTCAGCCGCTGCCTGACGTATGCGCTTGTTCGACTTGTAAAGTGCGCCGATATTGAACTTCACCCCTACTCCAACATACCATATATCAAGATTCTTGTCCACTGGAGGAAGCTCAAAAGTTATCGGGCCGTCAAAATTGTTGGCTGCCACCAAAGCCACCTTAGGCTTCAGCTCACTCTTGGCAAGACGCTCCTTCTGTTTGGCTATGCTTACGTTCAGACTGCTCTGCTCAAGAATGGGCGATGTGGCAACAGCGGCATTCTGCCAATGCGCCTCGCCATCCTTCGGGCATGAGACTGTGACAAGCGTTGTGTCGGGCTTTATTTCGGTGCCGTCTGCCAGCGAGAGCGTGTTGCACAACTGGTGGTTGAGAATATATCGAGTGTTCTGCAACTGCTTCAAGCCAAGCTGCAACTGCTCCATCTGAAGCTCATAGCGCGTAATGTCGTTCTTCAGGGCCATACCCTGCTGCTGACGCTCCTTTATGTCGGCAATGAGTTGGCGTGTCAAGGCTATATTCTCGCGGTAGACACGCATACGGTTGTCAACCTTATAAAGGTCGAGATACTGCCCGAGAGCCATAAACCGTGTCTGCTGGCGTGTGAGCCTAACTCCAGTCTCTGCCTGTTTCTTGCCAAGTTCGGCAAGCGAGATGCCTGCTGATATTGCTCCGCCCGTATATATTGCCTGACTTGCCTCAAGTGCAAACGAATTTCCGAGGTGTGGCGATTTCAGTCCGTGCACGTTTGAGAAGTCGCGGTCGGTAAGCAGCGCGTTGCCAATATAGCTCATCGACAGCTGTGCCGACACATCTGGCAGACGCTGCGAACGTGCAGCCTCAACACCCATCTGTGCCGCCTCAACACCCGTCTTGCTTGCAATCAGCGAGCGCGAGTTCTGCTCTATATGATTAAACAAATCGTTTATTGTCATTGGCTTCTGCATGCCTACAGTAACCGTCGACTGTGCTGTAACCGACGTCACATTCTGCGCCACTACAGAATGTGAGGCCGCAAGAAGCAATAATGCTGGAAAAATAATAGTCTTTGTCACCTTATATAAATTATTTGTTGTGCTTAATAAAAAAACATTTGTCGTTATCTTCATTTTCGGGTACAAAGGTATTGGTTTTTCAGTATTAGCACGTTTTATATTTTTCCATGTGCACAGACTATTTGGGAACAAAAGTTCTTTTATATCACATAAATTACCGACATTTGCAGACAAAAAGGAAACTCATAGAATAAATCCACATAAAACCGTACAATATAAATGTATTCCGAAATAAATTTCTCCACCGCTGCCGAGCCGCGTCTTTTCCTCACCACGCTAAGCTCTTTTGTCAAAGAACAACAGATGGCACACTACGGAGCTATCATTATTTGCCGAAGTGGCAAGGCTAATATTCAGGTCAACTTCGACGACTGGCAACTGTTCGAGGGTGCAGTCATCACGATATTCCCGAATGACGTAATAAGACTAATGCCCTACGAAACAGAGGAGCCTTTCCTTGTAGAAATGTTGCAATACGACGCTGCCATGCTGCGCGAGGCGAGTCTGCAACTGGAGCACACCGTTTACGAACAACTGCGCGAAGACCGTTGCCGCCAAGACTCTCCCGTCGTCACCGACATCATCAACAATATGTTCCGCCTGCTACACGTATACTTCGACCAAGTGGGCTGCACCTGCATCTCGCAACTTGTATTGCTACAGCTCAAGGCCTTCTTCATCGGTTTTCACGAATACTTGCAGCGCAATCCGCGCACTACAAAAAGCAAGGGCGAGTCGCTACGTATGCGCGAACTCTTCAACCGCTTCATGATGCTTGTGGAGCGCGACTACAAACTGTCGCGCGACGTGGCCTACTACGCCTCGCAGATGAACATCACGCCCAAATACCTCACTCTCATCGTGCGCCAAATGACCCACGAGACTCCCAAGCACATCATCGACCACTACACCATACTGCAACTCAAGCTCCAGCTTACTGCCAGTCGCCAAAGCGTAAAGGAGATTGCATGGGAATACCACTTCAACGACGTATCATTCTTCTGCCGTTACTTCAAGCGTCATACGGGGTTAACTCCAATGGAAGTAAGAACTGTAGGCAACGGATGAAGAAATGATGCCAGAAGACTCCTTCGAACATATCATTGAGAAGTATGTTGAGATGAACGTGTGCCATCCTTTCATGGAGGGCAATGGTCGCTCCACCCGAATTTGGCTCGACATGATGATCAAACGTTCCCTCGGCAAAGTAGTAAACTGGCAATATGTGGACAAAGACCAATATCTCTCGGCCATGGAACGCTCACCCATCAACGACCTCGAACTGCGCTATCTCCTATCGCAGAATCTGACTTCTGACACGGAGAACCGCGAGGTTATTTTCAAGGGAATTGAGCAGAGCTATTATTATGAGGGGTATGAGAAACGGCATAAGATATAATGAATCAAAAAAGGTGTGTCTAAAACCTACAGCGTTTAGACAAATTGGTATCCTTTATAGCTCCAGTACCATTTCAGTGTTACCTAACTGGTACTGGAGTTTCTATCGTGTGGTACTGGAGTTTCAGTTATTTGAAACTCCAGTATACTACAATTGGTACTGTAGCCTTATTAGAATGACATATAAGTGTCATTTGGGTGTGATAGGTCGGTAAATCAACAATGCCCTCGGATGGAAATCAGTTGTTTTTCACAATCGGCACAATCACCTCTTCACGTTTCACCTCCACTCTATCATATCCTTCGGCTGAGTGTACAAAGTGTAACGGAATGAGACGAGTGAGACGCGGTGATACTTCATGATTTGAATTATGAACATGGTATACATAATAGACATTTCCCTTCTTGTCATAAAACACGTCACCATGTCCAGAACCGTTTTCACCTACAGTCGAGCGATGTATTATGCGATTGTCCATAGGCTTCTTCCACGGACCGAGCGGAGAATCCGCCACAGCATAACCTACAGCGTAGTCACGACTCATGAAATGGTTGGCAGAATAGAACAAATAGTACTTTCCTTTATGTTTTATTACAGTAGGCCCCTCCATTATTGGTACAGAAGGATAATCATCTGTACGTTCCCATGATTCAGTATTTTCAAGACACCGTCTTAGCTTACTTTTGTCAATCGAGCCAGAAACCATATTATATGGAGCCACCCATATATAATTGCCTTTGTCGAAACGCACATGGTATAAATATGCATTGCCGTCATCATCTACAAAGACAAACGGATCGATGTTTTTGGCTGAAGCATCTACAGGCTTTATACGTTTTTGCTTATATAATCCTGTGATTGATGGCGACTCTGCCACAGCCACCTGCTCGTTGGCTGTATATGCAAGTTTCCACACATTGTCGGTTTTAATAAATTGTGGAGCCCAAAATCCTCTATTACCATATACTTTCTTTCCCTCTGTGAGTAAATATCCTAAAGGGTGCCATTCATGCAAATCATCCGACTCCATAAAAGTAAATCCCTGTGGCGAATTAGCTGCAGTTCCTGTGAGATAATATTTTGAGCCATAACGCACAATAGTTGGGTCTGCATAGGATATTTGTTCATCTTTCGCTATAGAAAATCTGTATCGACAATGACTTGTATACTTCTGACCTGGTTCAAGCCACACACTTGGCCACTCTTGCTTGTTAGGACTATCCGGATAGTGTTGTGTCTCAAGACACACCGAAGCATGGCGCGGATAACGTAAACCTTTCTTTGCTTTGATCGAAGCATCAAGAAAATTACTAGTATATACCTGTATGCCGGGTTCATCAGTATACACATCCATACGTATGCCTGTCGCAGGACTATATAAAGTAGCCGCAATCGTGTTGTCGTCACCCTTATCATTGTGCCATGTATTGAGACACCAGTTATGATCGAATCCTCCAGCATTGCGTGTCATTGCAAACTCATTATTATTGATATCGCGCCATAGCGGTGTGAGTCTCCTAAAATCCATCGGTGTACCCACTACACTAAAAACCTCGCCTGTTGTCATATATGTAGAGTCAGCTGGCGTATAGTAGTCGGCATTAATATACAACATTTGGTTTTCACCATCGTGCGACGGGTCACCATTGAGGTTGAAATAAGAATGATTTGTCATATTGATCGGCGTCTTCTTGGTGGAAGTAGCCTCATATCGTATGTCAATTGAGTTGTCCGACATAAGCGTATAAGTAACCTTTGCTTTCACTGTTCCAGGAAAGCCATTGTCGCCATCTGGCGACAATATACGCATAAGCAATGTGGAATCATTAGTCTGCTCGCAGTCGTATACTTGGTACTGCCATCCTGTTGGTCCGCCATGTAGGCAATGCCCGTAGTTATTCTGCGCCAACTGGATTTCCTTGCCATCAACATTAATACGTCCTTTATTTATACGATTGGCATAACGCCCAATAGCGGCTCCAAAGTCGCTGGGTGTATGCTCAACATCTACATATTGAGCTATATTGTCATAACCAAGCACCACATCGCGCAACTTGCCATCACGATCTGGCACCATAACCGATACTATACGTGCTCCGAAATTAGTAAAGCTTACCTCCATCCCATGTTTGTTGGTCAGGGTATATAGATGTGTCGACTTACCTCTGATATTTGATTCAAAGGCTGCAACATTGAGTCCTGACTTTGTTGTCTGTGCCACAGCAGCACCTGATGTCAGAGCTAACAAGGTAGATATTATAAAATATTTCATTGTTTTTTTCTTAATTGATTACTTTATTTCTTTATTAAAATCTTTAGGCAGCAGTCCAAACTGCTGATAAAAGCATTTGGTGAAATAACTTGGAGTCGTAAATCCAACCCTATAACACACTTCATTTACCTTCGAACTTCCCTCTTTTAGCAATCGTGCCGCTGTCTTCAAACGTTCAATACGTATATAGTTGTTAGGCGATATATCGAGTGTGCCACGGATTTTGCGGTTCAGGCTTGTACGACTCATGTTAAGTTCAGCAGCAAGTTGGTCCACGTTGAAGTCACTATTGTCTATATTGCGTGTCACAACATCCTTGAGACGCTGCAAGAAATCGGTGTCAGTAGTACTTATAGACACTGTCTCGGAACCGACGAACGGCGACTGCGCATAAGCCTTCTTTATCTCCTCACGTTGACGAAGAAGATTTGCAACTGTCTCAGCAAGATAAGTTATTGAGAATGGCTTAACAATATAGGCATCTGCTCCATTCTCCATACTCTCAAGTTTCGCACAGTCTGAAGTCACAGCCGTTAGCAAAACAACTGGTATGTGCGACATGGTGGCATCATGCTTCACTCGACTCAGAAGAGTAAGTCCATTCATTGGCTCCATCATTATATCCGAGACTATAAGATTTACGACATTGCTACCCAACACACGCAAAGCCTCTTCTCCATCACCGGCTGTAAGGATATTATAATCGTTCTGCAAACGCAATTTCTCATAATCGCGCATCTGAACGTTATCCTCAACAAGCAGAAGAGTTGGCTTTGTTGGATCAACAATTGTATTCGTCTCCATACCACCATCCTTGATGGTTGAAGCCAACGTTGTGTCGACAGATATACTTAGCATTGTCTCTTGTTTTATTGGCAAAGTAAGTCGAAATACGTTCATTTCCGCATCGTCGTCCATCATGAGGGTACCTCCATGAAGCTCAGCAAGCGACTTAGCCATTGCAAGTCCAATGCCTGTGCCAGTGGTCGACACAGTGTTGCTTGCAGACTCAAGTCTGAAGAATGGTTGAAAAATCTTCTCGCGCATGTCGGTTGGTATGATATTGCCGTCGTTCTTAATTATTAGCGTGAAGTTTACATCATCTGCATCGAGTACTACCTGCACAGTTGAAGCACAATATTTCACTGCATTGTTGACAAGATTACTCACTATCTTGATAAATCCCTCATGATCGACACAGGCATTAAGTCCACCACATAGTATAGACATCGACGAATCAATGCCACGCTCACGCATTATAGAACGGAAGCGTTCATATATGTCACTGACAAGTTTCTGTATGTTGCACTGCTCAAAGTTGAGTTTCAATCCATCGCGCTCTGTTTTACGGAAATCAAGAAGTTGGTTGATAAGGTCACTCAAACGATTAGTGTTTTGATACATTATCTCCAAATCTTCATTCACTTCAGGATTCTCCACCTTGCCCCTATTAATGATATTTTCAAGCGGAGCCTTAATGAGAGTGAGAGGTGTGCGTATCTCGTGAGCGACATTTGTGAAGAAATGAATCTTGCTCTCGTAGAGTTCCTGTTCCTTCTCGTGTTCAAACTGCTCCAATGCTTTCTCACGCTTGCTCAGCGCACGCCGTTGCAGACGGATCCACATCATCCACGCTGCACCACACAACAATATTAGATACACAACTTTTGCCCAAACCGACAATAGAAAATGGGGATGTATTGTCACCTCAAGCTCATACTCGTTCTTACTCCATTGATTGCCATTATCCTTCATGCGCACCCGCAGACGGTAGTCACCGGCAGGCAAATTACTGTAGGCTATAATATGATCAGCACGAATCGACTGCCATTCACGGTCATAACCTTCAAGTATATACTCTATCTCTATACCAAGAGTGTTGCTGTAGTCAAGCGGCACTACATTTAGGCTGAATGAATTCTGCGAATGTGACAGCGACAATTCGTGTGCATACACTATATTTTGGTTGAGCGGTGAGTCTTCTGTGAAATTATTTACAATTTCGTTGCCAATGCTAAGCTGCGTGGCAACAAGCTTTGGCAATGAGCGCGACTTGGCAAGTCGACTCGGCATGAAGCGTAACATTCCACTAAGACAACCAAGATATATGCTACCATCATCCGCAACAAGTGCCGAACTATTGTTGAACTGGTTGTCCATCATCAAACTCGTATTGGCAAAATAGCGCAGAGTCTTATTGTCGGGGTTGAAACATACAAGTCCACGATAGGTAGTAAACCAAAACATACCCTGATGATCCTCTAATACTTCAAACACCGAAGAACCGATAGTATTTGTACCAACTGTAAATTGTTCAATGTCATCTGTAGAAGGATCATAGCGACACACACCACCCCCCTGTGTTGGAAACCATATACGATGCTCATTGTCTTCATAAATTGCAAGCACAGTGTTTGACGTAATATGACACTTCGCACTCTTGGAATAATGATGCCAACGACGCTCACGACGACGATATAGATACACTCCATCTGCTTGCGTGGCAACCCACAGATTACCACTACTATCAAACTTCACCTGATTGATAAGTATTGCAGGCACTTCCTTGACATACTCAAACTTACCGTTAGTGTCATCATACCAACACAGACCACGCACAGTGGCTATATACACTACACCGTCGGGTGACTTGCTTATACCAAATATTGCATTGTCACGCAATTCCCCTTGTGCACGGCCTGCCACAAACGACTTTACAACCTTACGAGAATGTATGTCTATTATCTTCAATCCATATGAGAAAGTGCCTACCCATAGTTTGTCACCATCAGCCATTAACCCATGGACATTGGGGAAATAGGCACTCGCCTCAATTCGTTCAAAGTCACCTGTCACCGGATTGAAACAAGCAAGTCCTGCATCCTCAGTACCTATCCACAGATTTCCATCATCCGCTTGCACTATCTCTCGTACACGACGGCCACAGATAGCCCTACCAGTAGCATCCTGAGGAACATACCGATCGAAAAGCTGACTGGTGTCAGGCAGATAATTGATACCACCAAAATAAGAACCTATCCACATTCCTCCCTCACGATCTTGATACAGACAATAGAGCGGATTGTCTGATAAAGAGAAAGGATTAGCTGGATTATACATGAAATGCTGCATGCCGCGCGTCTTCACATCATACACATAAAGTCCCATCTCTGTAGCTGCCCATATCTCGTCACCCTTGCGTGATAGTTGTCGCACAAATATGTCATTGCCGCTGTATTTTGTGACAAGTTCGGTTATAGTATTATGCTGAGTGTCTATCTCCGAGAGACCATGATGCGCCGACCCCACAAATAGTCTACCTGGAGCATACTCTACCACCGACGACACTATATCATGCTCAAACGGTAGAGTGCCGTCAACAAGAGTAAATGGCTTGAGCACACGCAGATTTGCATCTGCATAATAAAGTCCACCACCATAAAAGCCTATCCACACACGTCCATCTGACGATATGCTTATGCCCTCAGCATTAGGCTTTCCTTGTAGCCGATTGTTAAACAATTGGCGAGTCTTTACATTATATCGGAATACACCTTGCTCATGTGAAGCAATATATATGTTATCACCGTTTCCGACAATAGCACTAATTGTATTGCGCACACTTACACCATTCGATGTCTGCGCTGAGAATGGCACAAAAGCATCATTCATTGGGTTATATATCCATATACCGGCATCAGTACCTACCCATATCTTGCCGTCTCCGTCCTCATAGAGCGAAGTAACAATGTCGCTTCCCAACGAGTATGGTGCCGACGAGGCATGATAAACCTTGAACATAATACCATCAAAACGGTTTAAACCCGACTTTGTACCTACCCATATAAAGCCAGTGCGGTCCTGTAGCAATGCAAATACCGTACTCTGCGACAAACCAGACTCCACACCATAATGCTTGAACATATAGCTCGCGCTACTCGGCACGGAGCAGAGCAGCGCAAAGACTATAAACAGAAGAGATATGATATTGTTTTTTTTCATAAGTTGAATATTACGATTTTTAGTGTTCAAATTTACTAAGAAATTACAATATCGGTATTACCATTCGACAGTTTTTTATCAATTTTACTTTTCTTATTTCAAAAAGTTCACCGTACGTTCAGGCGAATAAAGTTCCCAAAGCGAAGCTACTGTCCATCCTGGAGCAAAATAATTATTATAGAATCCTTTGCCATTTCGTCCATAGTCCCATGTAGTATGCTGCACCACCTCGGGATAATAGCCAGGACGTTCCACATTGTACTGATGCTCCTTTGAAGGCATGAGTTGGCATAGTGACGAACGCATCACATCATACAAATGCTCAAAACGACTCTCGCCTGTCTCATCGGCAAGCCACTTGAGAATGTGAGGCAACTCAAACACAAACACATCTACATGGTTATTCTCCACCGACACGTTACCCCATCCGCGCGAATGAAAATCTACGTCACCAAGCATCTGCCCCTGAGCAAACGGCACATCCCACGTATAATACCATGAAGCTGCGAAATAAGCAGCCTTGCGACAAAGATCTACATAATGGGCACGTTCCTTGCCTTTAGTTATCATAGCAAGATAATAGGTCGAAGTAACGGCAGCTATAGCAGCTTCCTTGTCTTCGCAGTTAGCATCAAGTGTAGACGAGAAATAGTCGCTTGGTGATATTATGTTACGCTCCACATAGTCAACAGTGCGCTTGGCAGCAACAAGATAACGCTTGTCGCCGAAATACTTCCACCCCATGACAAGAGTAGATGTAGCCGACGGTGTGCTACCACCTGAAGCATCAACGTCTGTACCGTCGTCCTTATACTTACGTGCGAAACTTCCGTCCTGCTTCTGCAGCAATAGGAAGTTGTCTAAAATATGACGAACCTTCTGTTCCCACTCCTTGTGCTGACGTTTGTGTCCACGTTCATATTTAAGCCAGTGCAGAATGGCATATATTGCCTCGCTCTGCTGGCGAATGGAATGTACTACATCTTGCGGACGTGGCATTCCATGGGCAAAATTCACATCGTCATAGAAATACCCAGCCGGTGTGAACCCATTATGCAAATAGCTTTCTATTATGCTCTCGCCCATCTTGACAAGTTGAGTGTCGCCATGAGTCTCACCCCACTCTATCTCATTGAAGGCATTAAGCAACACTCTACCACAGAATCCAATCTGAACAACAGACGACGGAGTGCAATCATATGTGAGAATTGTATGCCCAGAATTGTACTTCAAGGCATATTTATCAACATATGAATCGCGAAAATAGCCACACAACTGTGCCTTCACTTCATCGGCAGAATAGGTATTGGCGAGTGGTTGTGGCTTCATCATGTCAAAACTATACTGCCACATCCTTGTCACAAAGTCACCATACGAAGTGGCACGGTCACGGTGTATGCGCCATGTAAGAGTTTTCTCCTCGCCCTGTTTGAGCATGGCATATGCTGTCACTGCTGGAGCGAGAGTGAGTTTGCGTATATAACGACGCGGTGACTCATCGTAGGGATATCCGAAAGTAAGTGATGTCTCACCAGTAGAGTTATCAAATCCAAGATAGCCAACCGATGTCTCACCACCAAGTATTACGTCTCCCTCAAGTAGTTGCATCTGCACATCTGCACTACCTGTCGGTATATGGAGTACACTCACAGCCTGTTGCAACTTGGCATTGTACACACTTGTAAGCGGGGTAGACAAACGGTCATCGCGAAAATTCCAACTCTGACTCGTTGCAAACGACGGCGCTTCTTTCGGCGAGCGCAAATTCTTATGATACCAAAATCCAGGAAGATAATACTCGTTGTCAGCAGCAGAAAGCCCTGTCTTCATCTTGGCTCCGAAATTGAAATAAACGGTTTTATCAGCCTTGACTCGAATCGTCACTACATCGTCGTTGCCATCTTTAGAGACTGTACGTGTGATTACAAGTGGTAGTTTCTGCTTGCCCACATAGCGGTCGCCCTGCAATTCAAGTTGATAATCCACAGCCTTGTTGCCAGGCTGCATTAGCTTAAGCGTTGCCTCTATGTCCTGGGCGTGCGCAAGAAATGTAAACATGCTGAGAAAACCCATAGTCACAACGCGCACAGTCTGTTGCTTATTGGCTGAATGGGAGAAAGATTTTTTCATGCTTGATTTTTTGTTATTGGTTATACATATTGAATGTGTTACTTGCATTATGCTTGTGCAAAAGTATATATAATAGGTAACGACAACTGATACACACAAACCAAAATATGTAAATATCCACCCTATTTACATTTACATTTCAAGATTGGACAGATATTTCCAGATATGGTCTGATTCTTTCATTATCACGAATATACATAATACAATTATGCATATATAGCAGTATTTCTTATGAATTAACCCATCATTAACAAAAAAAATGAAAGAAACGAACCATTTTATAACAACAACAGACAAATGAAACTAATTGCAAAGTTTTTGGTTCGATTATGCAAAAGCGATATATTTAATATTTACTAACTTTGCATCGCAAACCCAAAATGTATTGAAAACATTTTCTATAAATACCTTATTTAATAACTATATATTTAAACAATATGAGACATAACAAAGTTTTACTCATTGCAAGCATGATTCTTAGCGCTACTGGCGCTATGGCACAGACCGAAGGCGAACTCATCGACTTATTGCCAGACGGAGTTCAGGTGAACATCAATCCTGAACGCAAGCAGGACAAACAGAAAAACCTTGTGGTGGCTGGCTCATCCGAAAAAGGCTACCGCGCGTTCTTCGCAGCCACAGACGCCGAACACGGTGAAGAGTTGTGGGTGACTGACGGAACAAAGGAAGGCACACACATGGTGAAAGACATCATACCAGGTTCTGGTTCTAGCGCTCCAAGCTACATCTCACGATTCAACGACAAAATAGTGTTCTCGGCTATCACCGAAGATGAAGGACGTGAGACATGGATTTCGGACGGTACAGAAGAAGGAACATTCCTGCTTGCCGACACCTATGTAATGGGCGACGGCGACCCTAAGGCTTTCATCCAGATGGACGAGAAACACGTTGTTTTTGCCGCTACCGATGACGAAAGTGCCGAATACAATCCTGCAAATATACAGCAGTGGCTATGGATAACCGACGGAACACCAGATGGAACTTACCGACTGAAGGAAGTGGATATGAGATTCCCAGGACAGGACAAGACCACAATGTATACTACTTACGTACGTGTAGGCAGACGTGTGTTCTTCAAAGCAGACAACATTGATGGCACCACAGGCGAGGAACTATGGGTGACAGATGGTACTCCTGACGGCACCTACTGCGTGATGGACATCAATTGGGAGAAATATGGCGAAGGACAAACAGGATTTGCAGAAGGCTGGACTCGCAACTGTGGACTCGACAACCTTGTCAACTATCGCAATGAACGAGTGTTCTTCCAGGCCTGGACACCCGACTTTGGGGCAGAACCTTGGACATCAGACGGCACTCAGGCACTAAAGCCAAACGGACCTGGTGAATCGGGCGATGAGCATACCTATATGATAAAAGACGTCAACACTAACAAGAACGAGACGGGTATTGGCATCGGTACCGGAACATTTGGCACAAGTTGGGAAGTCTATAAGGACCGCATGTGGTTCCGCGGATGGAGTCCAGAAGGCGGATACGAATTTGCAGGCACCAACATGCAAAAGGGGGACTATCAGTACTACGATATTTTCACACGTGAGCCATCACTCAACAACGAGTCGTTTGCCGACCCTGGTTGCGTATTCGACGATGTGTATATGTTCTGTGCAGCAGAAGGATTTGATGAGACTCTCGGACAGACAGGTGGCGAACTCCACTATTTCGACGGCGAGAAGGTGAAATTGCAGTACGACTTCTGCCCTGGCATCAAGTGCGATTGGGCAAAGGAGCTGACCGTTGCAGGCGGCTCGCTCTATTGGATGAACGAGGCAAACGATGTAGACAACGGTTTCGGCACCGGACTCTACCGTCTTGACAGCAAAGACGAGGTACCAGTAGTATGTACACACATCGTTCCCACCGGTGACTTTGTCCACTCTCTGCGCAACCTCGATGGAACTATTTGCTTCGCCTCTGACGCCACAAAGAAAGTGTATGTCTACAAATACACCAAGGCAGGATGGGACGGCAAGACAGACAAGGGCTATCTCGAACCAGAATATCGCACGCCAGAAGAAATTGGAACAGGCATCAACAACATAGCAACCACAACAAATGCCTCGACCGATGTCTACACACTTGAGGGTACTCTTGTACGCAAGAATGTCAATATAGACAATGCCACCAACGGACTCGTTAAGGGTGTATACGTTGTAGGCGGCAAAAAAATAGTGGTAAAGTAAGACAGACAACTGATAATTGACAACTGGCAGTTGACAATAACAGAATATTGCCAACTGTCAGCTGCAAATAACTTTAACTCCATTAAACAAGTCAACAATTATTCTATGATTAAGCACGAATTAAAGAAAATGACAATGCTCCTGGCAATGCTTCTTGTTGCCTTTTCAGCATTTGCGCAGAGCATAAAGGTCACGGGCAACGTTATTGACACCCAGACCAAAGAGCCATTGCTTGGTGTCACTGTCATCCAGAAAGGCACCACCAATGGAGTTATTACCGATATTGACGGCAATTTCACTATTTCCGTTCCCTCCTCATCAACACTCTCGTTCACATACATGGGCTACACCAAACAGGACGTGAACGTAGGCGGACGCACAAAAATCAAGGTTGAGCTATCGCCCAACACAAAAATGTTAGACGAATTTGTAGTTATCGGATACGGCATACAAAAGAAAAGCGACGTGACTGGTTCAATCTCGTCTATCAATGGTAAGGATCTTAACAGCCAACCGGTGGCATCAACATTACAGGCACTTCAGGGACGTGCTGCAGGTGTTAATATTGTCCAGAACACGGGTGCACCTGGTAGCGGTTCCACAATAAAAATTAGAGGCACAGGCACCATCAATGATGCCGACCCTCTATACGTGGTAGATGGATTCATTGTCGACAACATTGACTACATCAACCCTAACGACATTGCCAACGTAGAGATATTCAAAGACGCTGCATCAAGTGCTGTTTATGGCTCACGTGCTGCTAACGGTGTTGTAGCCATCACCACAAAAAGCGGCAAATCGGGCAAGACCAAAGTTACATACGACGGATACGTTGGATTCTCCAATCCTTGGAAAACTATAGACGTGATGAACACCGAACAGTATGCTCTTGTGCAGGATTATGTCAACGGCACATCAAACTATTCGGCAGACGGACAACTATATATGAGCAAAGATGCTTCTGGCAATCTTATATATGACAATCGCAAAGCTTACCTTATAGACACCATACGCAACAATTCGCCACGCAACTGGTGGGACGCCATTACACGCACTGGCATAAAGCAGTCGCACGGCGTATCTGTGTCTGGAGGTTCTGACAAGACACAATATATGGCAAGCGGTAGCTACTACAACGAGAAAGGCATTGTCAACACTTCAGCCTATCAGCGTTTCAACACACGTATCAACGTGAAAACCGACATCACCAAGTGGCTTACAATGACAGCCAACCTCGCCTACACCTACGAGAAAAGAAACAATGTGCCTGAGGGCAGCAACAGCATCCTCAAGCAAGCACTGTACCAAACCCCTATGACATATCTATACGATTCAAAGGGATATTGGTCGGCCGATCATCCCGTGGCTCGTCTGGCCCGCAACCACGATGTCACCAGCCGCGACCGTCTTGACATGAACCTGAGCCTCGACGCACGCCTGTGTAAACTGCTCACTTATCAGTTCAAGGCCTCTTACTACACCACTCCACAGACCGACGACAGATACACAGAAGTGAACGCGCTCAACGAAGACTTCAGCATGCCAGGTTCACTCTCTAGTGTATACAAGAAACAGGGACGCACCAACAAATGGGAGATGAACAACCTCCTCACTTTCCTTTGGAGTGACAACCACAACAATATAACCATTCTCGCTGGACAGACCGCCGAGGGCTACAAATACGACTTTCAAGAATCAACACGACGCGGCACACCGAGTAACGAGTCTTACTTCCAGTATCTGTCAAGTGCCTACACTGGCGACAAGACATACGGAATGCCTACCGAATGGACCGCAATGGGCTTCATCGGACGATTGAACTACAGCCTTAACGACACCTACCTGCTACAGGCTAACGTACGTGCCGACGGCTCTTCAAAATTTGCCAAAGGCAACCGCTGGGGTGTATTCCCGTCAGTGTCGTTAGGATGGAAATTCTCTAACGAGAAGTTTATGAAGAATATCAAGCCCATCTCTATGGGTAAACTGCGCATTGGCTGGGGTATACTTGGCAACAACCGCATCAACGAATGGGCACGCTACACCTATCTGACATCAGGATTCAACTATCCATACGGATTAGGCAATCATACTATATGGGAAGGCTCAACAGCCACAGTGCTCGGCAACGACAATATCAAGTGGGAGAAGAGCGAGAGCTTCAACGCAGCACTCGATCTCGGACTCTTCAACAACCGACTCACATTGACAATAGA
This sequence comes from uncultured Prevotella sp., assembly GCA_934230685.1. GTDB lineage: Bacteria > Bacteroidota > Bacteroidia > Bacteroidales > Bacteroidaceae > Prevotella. The sequence continues at coordinate 28,902 of CAKQFF010000001.1, forward strand.
ATACTTCAACCGCAAGACTACAGACATGTTGCTGCGTGTGCCTACAGTAGAGTCGTCAGGACTCGTGACATCACCTATGACCAATGCAGGAAGCGTACGCAACTGTGGTTGGGAGTACGAAGCAAAATGGCGTGATGAAATTGGAAAGGATTGGCACTACGAAGTGGGATTCAACCTCTCGTGGGTCAAGAACAAGGTGCTCAGTCTCGGCACTGGCAATGAACCTGTATATGGATCTTACCTCGGCGAGGGAAGCATTGTCGACTACGTTACCAAGACAGTAGTAGGACAACCTATAGGCAGTTTCTACGGATACGTCACCGACGGTATATTCCAAAGCTATCAAGACGTACGCAACAGTGCACAGTATGACTTTGGCAAGAACTATTGGGAACAAACCACACTTCCAGGCGACATACGTTTCAAGGACCTTAACGGCGACCACCGCATCACAGCCGAAGACCGCACATTCCTTGGATCACCACTGCCTAAGTTTGTGTTCGGCCTACCAGTATCTGTAGGCTACAAGAACTTGGACCTTAACATGTTCTTCCAGGGACAGACAGGTAATAAGATTTTCAACGTGATGGACTACTATCTCTACAATGCTGCCAACGGCAACATGTATGCCGACCTCGCCGACAAACATTGGTCGGGACAGTTTGCTGAGAATCGTAAGTTCCTCGGTCTGAACACCGACACCAACATCCCCGATCTGCACAACAACGATGCGGCACGCAACTTCCGTGCAAGCGACTTCTTTATTCACGACGGCTCGTATCTGCGACTCAAGGAACTGCGACTGACATACACATTCCCCCAAAGCATCTTGCAGAAACTCAAGCTCAGCAACCTCGCAATATCTCTCACCGGATACAACCTGCTGACCTTCACTTCATACAACGGTTTCGACCCAGAAGTAGGCAAGGTGATAGGCTCTGAGAGCGACAATCTCAGCATGGGCGTCGACCACGGTAACTATCCACAATCACGTTCATTTACACTTGGCGTGAAACTTGGACTTTAAGAAAATATTCAACTTCAATTTACTTTGTATATGAACAGAAATATCATTAAGTTTGCAGTAGCAGGACTTACAATGCTCACAATGGGCAGCTGTAGCGACTTCCTCGACAAGGACGTCAAAGGATACGCCACAGACGAGAACTACTACAACACACAATATAAGATGCAGTCGGCACTCGATGCTGTGTACGACGAGCTACAAAGCGACGCCTACAACGACCAGGAATGGCGATTCGGCGAAGCATGCAGTGACAACGTCCTTAACACAGACGAGGGACTCAGCTCACACATGGGACAGTTGGTAAACTTCAGATTCAACACATCCAACAATTGGATTAAACAACGCTGGCGCGTCAACTACTACGGCATCAACCGAGCCAACCAAGTGATACACAACATCAACCGTGTGAAAATATCCACCGACTCCTATAATGCCTACTCCGAAATACGCCGCATTTACGGTCAGGCTAAATTTCTGCGCGCCTTCTACTACTTCAATCTTGTGAAGACATTTGGCGGTGTGCCCATACGCCCAGAGAAGGAGGGTGTCGACTCGCTCGTCATACCACGAAGCTCACTTGCCGAATGCTATGCCTACATCGAGAAAGACCTGCGTGAAGCAGCCATCATGCTACCTGCTGTATACACCACGGCAGAGACGGGAAAAGCTACAAAGGGAGCTGCTGTGGCTCTGCTGATGAAAGTGCTCATGTATGAGGCAAAACCAGGAGTAAAGTCAGAGAAATGGGAAGAGGTTAAACGCTTAGGGGACTATTTCGTCAAGGGCGACGCCTTTACATACGGCGAGATGCTCAAATACGACGGCAGCGAAGACTGGGAGGCTTTGCGCAAACGTCTATGGTTCAAGCCTAAGGAACTCAACCAAGGCGGCGAACCATACGAGACAGCCGACACAAAGCTTGAGGCTCTCAGTTCGGTATACTCACTCGCCTACCAAGACTATTACGGAGCTTCGCTCCATAACGGCGACAAGTGGTCGTATGTCTACCAGTGGTACAGCGATGGCGAATTCTGTCGAGGCTCTGTCTTCGAAGTAGTTTTTAAGGAGAGTGCAGACGGCACAGACGGTGACACCAACGAAGGTGCAGGCATTGAATTCTTCAATGCAGACAATGTAAAGATGTATGCAACATCCAGCATCATATCCAACATCTTCGTCAACTCCGATGTACGCTCCGACTACCTCATCCACCACCAAAGCAACACTCCCGACGGCGAAATTTGGCAAGGAGGCGAAGGCAGATATGTTTCGCTAAAATGGTATACACCGAAGAAGGACAATCCTAAATTTCCTGGAGACAACGGACGCAATCGTCGGGTAATACGCTTCGTGGAGGTGGTGCTCACCTACGCCGAAGCTCTCAACGAGTGTGGCTACCGCGAGGAGGCTCTCAATTGGCTCAATAAATGCAAAGCTCAAGTGAACACCATAAACAACGGCACACAACTATATCGTGCAGGTGGTTACGGTTTCATTCGCGACCAAATATGGCAGGAGCGCCGCATGGAACTTGCCTTTGAGTGGGACCGCTATTTCGACATAGTACGTCAAGGACGAGCAGCCGAAGTACTGCATGACTTCGGACGCACACGTCCCAACAGCCGAGGCTTGTACTTCCGCAAAGGAGTGAACGAGCTATTCCCTATACCACAGACCGAAGTCGACGTGTCCAACGGAAAAGTAGAGCAGAACCCGGGTTACTAATCCCGGGGCTCTCCACTGCAAATGCTTGATGTAAAAACCTTTTTTACTTTTTAAAAACAAGAAAACAATGAAAAAAACAGTCTATACAATGGTTATGGCGCTCGTGACATTACTCATGACAGCATGTGCCGACGACAACCTGAAAGCTCGCACCCCAGTGGCATCATTCGCCGTAAGCGCCAATGAGCTTGCCATCAACCAGACAATGAAAATAGATTTCAGCGGTGTAGCCGACCAAGTGGTGGTATATACCGGTGACAAGGACCACAATTATGCCCTGCGCGACTCAAGTAACACAGGATTCGTGGTCAACAAGGGCGAGTTCACATATTCTTATTCGCAACCCGGTAAATTCCATGTGGTGTGCATAGCTACTACATACGACACCTACATGGCAGGAGGATTACGACAGGACTCCACTTCATTCGACGTGACCGTGATTGACGATGTGACCGAAATTACCAAAGTCTCGTCTTACATCAATCCCAACACATACTATGCCGAAGCCATGGACGATACTAACTGGGTGATGCGACTCCCGTCAAAGCAAGTTTACAACAACAAGGAGGTGGCACTGAACGCCAAACGGCAACGACTCACCTTCGACATTGCTTCCGACTCCACAAAAATATATGTCGATGACGAGCCATACAACACCCGCACCTATTACGACTTGACACAACCACACTCATTTAAGGCTGTATCCAACTTCGGCACGACACGCTCCTACCGTCTCTTCACTCTCATATATCCTGAAATGAACACTATAAGCATAGATGGCACAAAAGGCATACTACACCGCGACGCTTTCTATCAGGACATGCTGACATACGAGCTGACACTCGCCGACACAACCGACCCGAAGAACGCCACACTCAACTTCACAATCGACAACAATGTAAAGGCATATGTTGATGGCAAAGAGTTGAAGAACGGCGACAAGGTGGACCTTACAGACTCAAGCAAGACATACACACTTGTGCGCACTTCGCCAGACTACGCCAATGCCACTGCCACCACACGTGTATATTTCACCATTAAATAAAAGATGATGAAAAAGACATTCCTCTCACTTCTTTTCGCAGCTGTGCTGCCGACTATGTTCCAACCAACACAAGCAGCGCCATACCAAGGATCACGCATATTTTGGGATTTAACATCTCGGCGCAATATCTTCACCAACGGCATTTACGCACGCATCATCCAACTGCAAGACGGACGGCTTATGGCCACTTGTGAGAATGGAGGCATACAGATATCCTTTTCAAGTGATTTGGGAGCTACATGGAGTACACCAGTACGAATTGTCAACAATACAAACAATGTTCCCAACTGTGTGCCCGACCTAATACAACTCAAGGACGGCACAATAATTGTTGCCTACAATCCACGTCCATCCAAGCCGTACACCGAAGACCGCAAGTTTGGTATAAGATGTAAACGAAGTACCGACAACGGCATATCGTGGAGCGATGAGATATTCGTCAACGACGCACAGCACACATTTGACGACGGATGCTGGGAGCCATCAATGCTCGAATTGCCATCCGGCGAGCTACAACTATACTTTGCCGACGAGGGACCATATACAACATCCAGCGAGCAGCAGATATCATTAAGCCGCTCGTTTGACGGTGGACTGACATGGGCGGCTCCGCAAAGCATATCATTCCGTGCTGGCTACCGCGACGGTATGCCTTCACCAGTTTTACTAAAAGACAAGAGTAGTATAGTGGTGGCTATAGAGGACAACGGTTGGCCAGGCATTGGCGACTTCTTTCCTACGACGGTGCGCTGTCCGCTTGCCGACAATTGGGGCAACAACTACTATGTAGACGCTTCAAGCAACAACCGCAAGAAGACTCACTCCAATAATCAGGCAAAGGGCGGAGCTCCCTATATGCGTGTACTGCCATGGGGCGAAACGGTGCTGTCGTGGCAGTCGAAATACGGACACGGCGACAACTACAACATGATGACGGCAGTGGGCGATGCCAACGCCGAGAACTTCAAGGCATTGAGCAATCCATTCAACATCACAGCAGACAAGAGTGCCATGTGGAATTCGCTCGCCGTAGTTGACACTGGCGTAGTTGTAGCTGTGGCAAGTATCGACAATGGTATAGAAATGATAAAAGGCTATCCGATGAAACAGTTTGAGGCAGCAAAGGGCACGCCATCTGTGGACGGAAAAATCGCAGTCAAAGAGGGTTACACACGCAGCAACGCAAGCCAGGTGATGATGGGCGCACAGACCGGTACTCGCACTGCTGCCGACTTTGCTTACGACAGCGACAATCTTTACTTCGTAGCCAAAGCCATTGACCGTTCCACACAAACAGGGGCACAAGGCGACGGCATACGACTACTCATCGATACCAACAATAACCCATCCGACCGCATAAGCGAAACCTGTTATATGTTATTCTTGCGACGTGACGGAGTGATGCAAGCCTGGCGAGGCAAGAACGGGCAATGGAAGACACTCAACACCGACGCTATTAACATGAAGACGTCAACCAACAACTCATCATACACCGTCGAGGTTGCTGTGCCATGGAGTGTTCTCGGCATTGACGCTGCACTAGAGGGCAATCTGATAGGCACTAACATCGAGATACAAGACCGACAAGAGTCTACCACCGTCACTGAGCGTATCCCAGATGCACGTCAGACAATTCCTTCTACATGGATGCGATTATACTTGCAAACAGACGGACAGACAGCAGACATACAGAATGCTAAAAATGTAAACGAAATCCATGTTAGCATCAACAACTGTATTCTGGCAGTAAACGCAAGTAAAAAAGTTAAGAATGTTGACGTGTTTACTATAGCTGGAAATCTGATAGCAAACTTCGTATCCAACTCTCCAGTGCTACACGTACCTTTTGCACACAAAGGCACAATGCTCGTCAAAGCCGTATTCGACGACAACACTACTTTAGTTAAAAAGATTGTCGCCCAAACATAACAATCCCAACTATTAATAAAACATAAGGGTGTGCCAATACTCACAAGCATGAGTTTGACACACCCTCATTATACATTTTTATAATAATGAAAACTATCAACACCATTTTCCTCGTCCTTCTCTTATTTGTCTTGCAGGTATCGGCAGACAATAAATCCCACTACAAAACGATAGAAAACATTGCCTATAAAACATCAACAGACAAATACGTAACAGAGCGTTGCCGTTTGGATGTCTACTACAACGACACCGTACATATGGCTCCTGTCGTTATATGGTTTCATGGTGGTGGACTCACCGGAGGTTCTAAACAGATTCCAAATGAACTAAAGGGAAAAGGACTGACTGTGATTGCCGTTAATTATCGTCTGCTACCACACGTCAATATAGACGAATGTCTCGATGACTGTGCGGCTGCCGTGGCATGGGTGTTCAGCAATGTCATGCGCTATGGAGGCAACACACATAATATATACGTATCAGGACATTCTGCAGGAGGCTATATTACGGCTATGCTTGGACTTGATAAACAATGGCTCACACGCAACGGGGTAGATGCCGACAGCATAAAAGCCCTCATTTCATTCAGTGGACAGATGATAAGTCATTTTGCCTATCGCAACATGAACAGAATCGGCAATCTCCAACCACTCGTCGACCGCTATGCCCCACTATTTCATGTGCGCCCCAACTGTCCGCCGCTCGTGCTTATCACAGGCGATGCCGAAACAGAACTGTTCGGTCGTTATGAAGAGAACGCTTATATGTGGCGCATGATGAAACTATGTGGACACAAAGCAACAAGCCTCTACAAGCTTGACGGTCACAATCATGGAGACATGTGTCACCCTGCATTCCACATACTACTGCAGACGATCAATAAAATGTCAATCCCATAACGTTGTGCTACAAGTTACTATAGTTGTACAGGATTTACACTTCCTCGCAAACCACCATTTCTGTGCCTTTATACACCACGACTATCTTATGCAATTGCGTGGTCTTGATGGCAGAAGTCACCACTTCGCTTTCCGCATATCTGTTCACTTGGCTGATGGCCTCCTGCCTTAGTTGCTCTACATGCGCATCGGTATCCTTCGACTTGGCATACTTTAGTTCTACGATGTAGGAATGCAGCATGTCGCTGAAGTTGTCGACCAATGGACAGAGGAAGATGTCGGCGTATCCTTCCTGGGTGTCCTTTTCGGATATAGGGCGATAGAACTTGTTGTCACAAGTCATGGCAAGCGTGAATCCATGCACGAAACACTCTCCCTTCTGATGGTCTCTTTGTGAGGAATACTTATGCAAACTGTCAGCGATATACTCGAAGTATGGCTTCCACTCTCCACAATAAGCCAAGGCACTTTCCAAGTTGCCCTTTTCGTAGGAGTCGTATTTCAGGTCGTTCTCCTTGTAAGTGTCAAGGAGGTATCTGTATAGCTGCTCTCGCACAACCTCGTTTGGAATGACGAACTTGGTCTTTCCCTGGTGATTCCCGGCGATGGTAACCATACCAAAGTAGTAGAGAAGACTTACGAAATTATCCGGGTCGCCTATCTGCTCGGCAGGGAAACCGGTCTTGAGTTCACCAGCTACAAAACCATTTTCTACCAGTTGCTGGATGATAGAGGCATCATGGGCAAACTCCTTGTCCTTGCGTATGAGCATACGGAGCTTGTTGTAGTCCAGTCGAATGTTTTCCTCAATCATATTTTCTGGCAATCTTCCTCTATTTCTGATGTAATTATCGATGAAATAGAGCACCATGTTAGAATTGTACATGGTGGTTTCGCCGTAAGAAGCCTTTGCAAAGCAGTAGTTGTCGTACCATGGCTTCATCAGTTCTATCAATTCATCCACGGTGTAGTTGTGGAGATTAAGAGTATCGGTATAGTAAGTGAGCATGTCGCGCACTTCCTCCTCCGTGAAGCCCGTCATTTCGTTGAACTCATAGGACAAGGAGTAGTTGGTACCAATGTTGAAGCCACTGGTCAGGTCGTCCATAGTAACAGGACTAACGCCCGTCACGAAGACTCGCTCCAAGGTGGAATCGGTAGCCGACTTGATGGTGTCGAAGAATTTTCGGAGATAACCTGTGCCATGAGTTTCTGCCTGATAACTGTTGAGACAATCAGGCTCCGCCAAGATGGTATTGGTGAAATGGTCGTACTCATCGATGAAGAGATTTACATTATGTTACAAAGTTAGCATAAATAATTGGAATTTACTTCCTCCTAACCACTTTCTTCCTCACAACCTTCTTTTTCGGTTTCTCCATGCCAGGCAAATCCTTTATGATTATGGCCTTGATAATTCTTACGTCCTCAAGCGGGCGGTCGTTCTCGTCGCGCTTCACACGCTGAATGCGGTCGACAACGTCCATGCCTTCCATCACCTCGCCGAACACGGTGTAGAAGCCGTCGAGATGAGGAGTGCCACCGATGGTTTTGTACTGGTTGATTATTTCGGGAGTGTATTTTATGCTGTCGTTGAAGGCGGAGTCGAGGCGATGCTGCTGTTTGGCTATCTTTTCGTCGGTTTGTTTCTTGCCATATACGATGTAAAACTGCGAACTGCTCGACTCACGGTTGGGGTTCACCTCGTCGGGCTCGCGTGCGGCGGCAAGAGCTCCATACTTGTGATAGAGCTTGGGCAAGCGAATCTCGGCAGGAATGTTATAGTCGAGCGAGTGGTCGCCAAGCAGTTCGCCGGGTTTGGCATTCTTGCTGTAGGGATCGCCAGCCTGAACCATGAAGTCGGGAATGACACGATGGAACAGCAGCGAGTCGTAGTAATGGAACTCACGTATGAGCTTGAGGAAGTTGTCGCGGTGAAGCGGAGTCTCGTTGTAGAGTTGCACACGAATGTTGCCCATTGTTGTCTCGATAAGCACTTCGGGGCGCGAAGCATCCTGTGCCGAAGCTGACGTAGAGGAAGCCTTCTGTGCCGAAGCCGACAAAGAAAGAGTGAGCATAACCAATGCGGCAAAAAATATTCTCAGTTGTCTTATATTACAAATCATAAATTTTCGTTTTTTATCCTTAACCTTTAATTCTATTCATGCACCATGCGAAAGCCTTTGCCGTGCGCTCTGCCTCCTCGCCAAAGTGTCCGCCAGGGTTCCATTGCAGCGTGGTGTTGCTCTCGACAAGCTGCATTCGCAGAAGTTCGTGTTCAAGTCTCACGCAGTCGCCTATGCGGCACATTCGCTGGTTGCGGCAATGCTCCTCGCGGTCGCCAAGACTCAGATAAGCGCATTTAGCAAGCATGGGATGGGCTTGGGCATAGAGCGTCCATCCCTCAATCCATAACGATGGCGAGGCGGCAGCAACAGCACAGAAGGCGTCAGTCTCCCTTGCAGCCCACAAAGCGAAGAGTCCACCAAGCGAATAGCCGCCGATGATGCAAGGCAGATTGCCGTAGCGGCTGCGCAGGATGGGCAGCAGTTCGTTGAGAATGAAGCACAGCGTGTCGCGGGAATGCAGGCCCACTTCCTCGTCGCGCGACACGGCATCGTCGTGCCACGGCATAAGGGCGCGTGCCCATTCGTTGGTGTCGAACGTAGCCATGACAAATCCGCAGGGACTTAACTGCCGTAGCATCTGCATCTCGCGCGCCACCCCATCGCCCTTCTCCTCATGCCGGGCCGATGGCTGGACGAGGAGAAATTCGGGGTGTGGAGTGGCGAAGAGTTTGCATTGTGTAGAGCCGATTGTGATAATTTCGGGTTGAACCATAATTATTTCACAACAGAATTATCTTTATTTCACTATAAAACAATCATTATTTCACTATAATCTCATCAGCGAACACCCATCCGTAGCCTGCCTTAGCCTGCACACGCACGTAGCGAGTCTGACGCGAACCCTTCCATGTGAGCTGCTTGAACTCTGTGGTCTCGGTCTTCTTCAGCTCGTATGTCTGCTTGTAGACTTCGGTAAAGTCGGTTCCGTTGTCGCTTACCGAAACCTTGTATTCTCCCGGGAAGTAAATCTCAGGACCGCAGCTCTGCATAAAATCGGTAGCCACCTGCGAAATCTTCTGCTTCGAACCGAGGTCGATGGTCACGTCCATGCAGTAGTCCTTGCCGATGAATCCCTGCCAACGCTTGTCGCCGAAGGTCCATCCGCCAAAATTGCCGTCGGTGAGGGTAGTTTCGCCTTGAGCCTTATAGGAGTCGTTGTACGGACGGTTGTAAATCACCTTGCAGCCCACAGCCTTGTGCTTGAGCGGAGCCACCGACTCCTTGCGCTCGCCATATTCCTTCTTCAGGTCGAATGTGTTGACACCCTGCTTCTGCAAGAGTTCAGAGTGGGCAATGGCACGACGGCGGAAATCATTGTAGTCCTTGCGCTGAGTTCCGTTCCATCCTATCTCGGCAATGGCGAGTGCACGCGGATAGAGCATGTATTCGGCATGTTGCTCTGTGGGCACATACTCACACCAGAGATTGCCCTGCACACCAGTAATCTTCTTGCGCTCGTCGGCAGGAAGGTCTTCGCCAGGCACGTAGCTGTAGACCTTCGACAGGGGCAGATAGCCTCCAATGGCCTCGGGCTGGGTGAAGGGAGCGTCCTGATAGCCGTCGAAATAGCAGTAGGCACCCGGCGAGAGCACCACATTATATCCATGCTCAATGGCCTTGTGGGCGTATTCCACGCCGCGCCACACCATCACGGTGGTGTTCTGGACAAGGTTTCCGGCAATCACCTCGTCCCAGCCCACGAGCTGGCGACCGTGCTGACTGAGGAATTTGCCCATGTGTGTGATGAGGTGGGCCTGCAATCCGTTCTTGTCGCAGCCAAGCTCCTTCATCTTCTTCTGGCAGAGCGGACAGTCGTCCCACGACTTCTTGGCAGCCTCGTCGCCGCCCACGTGGATGTATTCCGAGGGGAATATGTCCATAACCTCCTTGAGCACATTCTCAAGGAAATCATATGTGGCGATGCTTCCGGGGCAGAAGTCCGACTGCTTGTAAGGCTCATGTGTGCAAGAGAGCTCAGGATAGGCCGTGAGCACCTCCTCCGAATGTCCGGGCATCTCTATCTCAGGCACGATAGTAATGCCTCGCTGCGAGGCGTAAGCCACGAGGTCGCGAAGCTGGTCCTGGGTGTAGTAGCCGCCGTAGGCTCCGTCGGTTCCCTCCTGTGTGTATTTGGCTCCATTGTTGCTCCAGTCCTTCCACAGAGCCTCCGGACGCCAGGCCGCAAAATTGGTGAGTCGCGGATAACGCTTGATTTCTATGCGCCATCCTGCTGCATCGGTGAGGTGGATGTGCAGGCGGTTGAACTTGTACTGAGCCATCACGTCGATCTGCTTCTTCAGGAAATCGATGGGGAAGAAATGGCGCGACACGTCAATCATCAGCGAGCGCCACTTGTAGGCAGGAGCGTCGTCGACATCGCAAGCCATGATGCCCTTGCGTGTGTTGAGCTGCTCTACGGTCTGCCACGCATAGCGGAAAGCGTCGGCTGAAGCTGCGCTTATCACGATGGAGTCGGTGGTGACATGCAGGCGATAGGCTTCGGGCGACGAGGCGTTGTCGAGCTTCTGCATGAGAACAGTCGGCTTAGCGTCGGCAGCAGCCTTGGCAGCCCAGTTGGCTGAGTAGATATTGTCGGCAACGGAGCCTGCCTTGTTCACGAGTTTGTAGCCTTTGTCCTTGGCCACGAAGAATCCCTTGCCGGCAGTGAACGACTGTGGCTGCGGAATCAAGTTTTGAGCTTTGGCAGCTGGGGTGAGCAACAATGCTGCGGCTGCAAGCATAGACAATGATTTGTTGGTCATAGTTGGAATGGTTTTATTAGTTTGTTTTTTTTATTTGTTATTTCCGTTGTTTGCTTCCTGCAGATTGGCGAGAGCTTCCTCCTCGCCCACTATCCATAGAATGTCGCCCAGATGCAGCTTGTAGGAAGTGTTTACCATCGAGAGGTTTTCCTTGCCTTCCTCTCTGCCCACCACCATACAGTTGAAACGGTCGCGAATGCCCGTCTCTGGCAGAGTCTTGCCCACGAAGGGCGAGCGTTTATCGATGACAATCTGCGAGAGTCGCATTTCGCGTTTCTCGATGTCGGGGTCTTCGGGCACAATGTCGCCGTCGATGGCAGCGTGCATGGAGGCAAGCTGCGAGTCGCTTCCAATCACCTGGAGCCGGTCGCCCGGGAAGATGATGCTGTCGCCACCGGGGATGTTGATGCGTTGGTGTCCGCGCAGGATGCTGCTGATGTGCACTCCGAAACGGTTGCTCAACCTCAAGTCGGCAAGACACAGTCCTGCCCATGTGGAGTTCTCGGGCACGTCGATGTCGGAGATATGGATGTCGCGGTCGAGCAGATGTCCCTCGTAGAGGGGTTTCTTCAGTCCCAACACCTGCTGCTCGATGTCGCGCGAGCGGAGGTTCTGCACAAACATTCGCTCCATCATGATGCTCTGCTTCTTAAGGCGTTTCGACACAAGCATTATGAACACGAGGGCAGCCGTGAGGGCAATTATCAGGGCATTTGTGAAGCGTGTCATGTAGTTGCCGATGTAGAACACGAAGGCAGAAGCTATGACAAGACGGACAAGGATTGTCACAAGCAGCGGCAAGCGGTTGGAGCGGCTCTCGCCCCACAATGCCTTGAACTCCTCGCTGTGGTTCTTCTTCATCACCATGGCGCGGAGGAAGGGGGATATGAACATCACGGTGAGCAATCCGCATATTCCGTTTGCCCACCACAGCATATGGGGCATCATGCTGCGTATGAACGGCAGGAAGAACGAGAACATTATGGCTATTGTGGCTATCGAGAGTATCGAGTAGACCACGGTGATGCGTGCCATCTGGGCTATCAGACTGTGCCAGTTGCCTTTGGGTGCGGAGGATGGATGCGAGAGGGTGACGTTGTTCAAAGCCCTGATCCACGTCTTGGGCAACCGGTGCTCGAGCACTCCGTAGCAAGGCACGGAGAAGCGTATCATATAGGGGGTGAGGAAGGTGGTTATTACAGATACCGCCACCACAACAGGATAGAGAAATTCGCCCGTAACCTTGAGCGAAAGTCCCAACGAAGCTATGATGAACGAGAATTCGCCTATCTGTGCCATGGAGAATCCGCATCGCATGGCCGACTTAAGCGACTGTCCGCCTATGAGGAATCCGAACGTGCCGAACACGGCCTGCCCCACAAGTATCGTAAGCACGAGGGCAGCTATAGGCACGGCATACTCGATGATGATTTTAGGGTCTACCAACATGCCCACCGACACGAAGAAGATGGCTCCGAAGAGGTCTTTCACCGGGGCTACAAGCTTCTCTATCTTGCCTGCCTCAATGGTTTCGGCGAGTATGCTGCCCATGACAAAGGCTCCGAAGGCCGAGCTGAAGCCCACCTTGGTGGACACCACAGCCATAAGGCAGCAGAGTCCGAGCGACACGATGAGAAGGGTCTCGTTGTTGATGAGCTTGCGGTTGAGACGCAGAATCAAGGGCACGGCGAATATGCCCACCACAAACCACAGCACGAGGAAGAAGCATATCTTAAGCACCGAACCTATCATCTCGCCACCGTCGGGACTGGAGCCGCTCGCCAATGCCGACAGCATCACCATCATCACAATGGCAAGCACGTCCTCAAGTATGAGCACGCTCATGACGGGTTGGGCAAACTGCTGTTGGCGCAGACCCATGTCGGTGAACGCCTTATATATAATGGTGGTGGAGCTCATGGCGAGCATACCGCCGAGGAAGATGCAGTCCATGCGGTTCCATCCGAACCCGTGCCCCACGATTATGCCGAGCGTCATCATTGCGAAGATGATTGTGAGCGTGGTGATGACGGGCGCAACGCCCATCTTTATGATTTTCTTGAACGAGAAATCCAAGCCTAAGGAGAAGAGCAAGAACATCACTCCGATGTCTGCCCACGTCTTTATGTCGGTGTTGTCGATTACCGACATTGTGTAGGGCATGTGCGGACTCACGATGAATCCCGCCATGATGTAGCCCAAGACGAGTGGCTGCTTGAGTCGCTTGAACAGCAGCGTGACGACGCCTGCCACGATAAGTATCAGGGCAAGGTCGTTTATTAGTGTGGGTACTTCTGACATATCTGTTTGATTTTTGTTTTTAATCTATCCAAATGCAAAATTACAATAATTATCTGGATTGTGAGCGGTTGAAGGGTGAACAAAAGACCCTCCACTTGGATAGAGGGCATAAAAAAACGCCGCAATCTCGTATATTTATAAATATAGAGACTGCGACATTAAAAAGTATTGTGTAGTAGTAAGTTTCTCGTTCTTCGTACAAGCTTCCTGCTTGTTCCTACTTTTCGGTGGGGGCTGTTACTTGTACAAGTATCTCTTGATGCTCTTCTTAGGAGTCTTCTCAAACTCCTCGTGCACGATTTCTATTGCCGACAGACGGCAGTAGGGCGGCTGAGTGGCGTTGAGCTCCTGGCGGTTCTCCTCCATTATCTTCTCCAGGTCGGAGTCGTTAAGGCGCATTGTGGCAGCCTCGTCGAAGTCGGGATAAACCAAGCCCACGAGCTTCTCGCCGCGCTGCACAACCACACACTCGTTGACCATGGCGAGCGAGTTGAGCTTGTCCTCAATCTCCTCGGGATAGATGTTCTGTCCCGACGCGCCCAAGAGCATGTTCTTAGAGCGTCCCTTGATGAAGACGTTGCCCTCGCTGTCCATGAGTCCGAGGTCGCCCGTATGGTACCATCCCTCGGCGTCGAGCGTCTGTGCGGTAGCCTCCTCGTTCTTGTAGTAACCGAGCATCACGTTCAGGCCACGCGCAAGAATCTCGCCTGGCACATTCTCGGGGTCGGGAGAGTCGATTTTCACCTCCATATGAACCACAGGCTTGCCACATGAGCCAGCCACAAACTCCTGGTAGTCGGCGTAGCAGATGATAGGGGCACACTCCGTGGCTCCGTAGCCCACGGTATAGGGGAACTCAATGCGCTTGAGGAACTGCTCCACCTCCTGGTTGAAGGCAGCTCCGCCAACGATAATCTCGTAGAAGTTGCCACCGAATGCGTTCACCACCTGCTCGCGTATCTTCTCGTTCACTTTCCTGCTCACGATAGGCATGTTCAGGAGCAGGCGCATGCGGTTGTTCTGAATCTTTGGGAACACCTTCTTGCGGATGATCTTCTCGATGACGAGAGGCACGGCGATGATGATGGCGGGCTTCACCTCGGCGAATGCGGCAGCGATGATGGCTGGCGACGGCACACGTGTAAGGTAGAAGACGTGGCAACCGTAGAGGAACTCGAACAGGAACTCAAACGCCATGCCGTACATATGGGCCATAGGCAGGATGCTGATGACGTTGTCGCCCTTCTTCACCTTCTTGCCGATTACAGTCATGGCGAAGTCGTAGTTGCTCCACATGGCGCGGTAGGGAATCATCACGCCCTTGGAGAATCCGGTTGTGCCGCTGGTGTAGTTGATGAGGGCAAGCTCCTCAGGACCCTGCTCCTTGCAATAGCTAACGTGCTCCTTGCGGAAATACTTGGGATATTTCTTGCCGAACATCTCGTTGAGGTGCTCGCGGGCATAAGTCAGCTTGTCGGTGCGCGACACCACGAGCGAGTAGTCGGGAATGTAGATTATGCCCTCAAGGTCGGGCATCTTGGTCTGGTCGATGATAGTGGCAACATAGTCGCCCACGAAGAGCAGCTTGGCCTCGCTGTGGTTGACGATGTTGTGTATCTGGTCGGCGGTGAACTCGTGCAGTATAGGCACAGCCACGGCACCATAGGTGAGAGTGGCAAGGAAAGCCACAGCCCAGCTTGCGCTGTTGCGTCCGCAGAGGGCAATCTTGTCGCCCTTCTCCACCCCGCTGCTCTCAAACATGATGTGCAGCTTCTCTATCTTGCGCGCCACGTCGTGGTATTGCAAGGTAGCACCCTTGAAATCGGTGAGAGCATCCTTGTCCCAATTGTCGATGATGCTCTTCTCTATAAGAGAAATAAAACTCGGTATCTCCTTCATTGTAGTCGTTTTTGATGTGAGGTGTTTTTTGTTTATTTGTAAAGATATCTCTTGATGCTCTTCTTTGCCGTCTTCTGGAACTCCTCCTTCTGTATCTCGATGGCAGCGATTTTGCAGAAAGGCGGCAGCTGAGAGTTAAGAGTCTTGAGGTTCTCGTCCATGATTCCCTTCACGTCGTCGTCGTCGAAGTTCATGTCCTCCTTGTCCTCGATTTCGGGGTGAACGAGCGCCACGAGCTTGTTGCCACGCTGTATGATGATGCTCTCGCCCACGAGCGGCATGTTGTTGAGCTTGTCCTCAATCTCCTCGGGATAGACGTTCTGTCCGTTGGCTCCAAGCAGCATGTTCTTTATTCGTCCCTTGATGTAGAAGTGGCCAGAGGAAGCCATGGTGGCGAGGTCGCCTGTGTGGAACCATCCGTCCTCGTCGATTACGGCGCGTGTGGCCTCCTCGTTCTTGTAGTAGCCAAGCATCACGTTCAAGCCTCGCGCCACAAGTTCGCCAGGGATGTGCTCGGGGTCGGGACTGAGCACCTTTGCCTCCATGTGAGCCACAACCGGTCCGCACGAGCCTACCTTGTAATTGTCGTAGTTGACGAAGGTGATGAGCGGAGCCGTCTCCGTAGTGCCGTAGCCAATGGTGACAGGCACTCCCACGCTGTTGAGGAACTCCTCTATGCCCTGGTTGAGCGGTGCTCCTCCCACTATTATCTCGTAGGCGTTGCCTCCGAAGGCGTCCATGATGCGCTGGCAGATGTGTTGCTTTATTTTCTTGCTTATCACCGGCATGTTCATGAGCAGCTTCATGCGGTTGGTCTGCACCTGCGCAAGCACCTTGCGGCGTATGATCTTCTCAACCACAAGCGGCACGGCAACTATCAGGCGTGGCTTAACCTCTGCAAACGCCTCGGCTATGAGCGAAGGTGAAGGCAGACGGTTGAGGAAATATATGTGGCAGCCGTTGATGAATCCGAAGAGGAACTCCACGGCAAGTCCATACATGTGGGCCATGGGCAGTATGCTCACCAGATTGCTTCCCGGCTTGACGTTGGGCGACAGGCACTTGAGTATGTGGTCGAGGTTGCCCCACAGAGCGCGGTAGGGCAGCATCACGCCCTTTGAGAATCCTGTGGTGCCGCTGGTGTAGTTGATCATCGCCAGCTCCTCAGGACTCTGCTCTATATAATAATGTATATGTTCCTTGCGGAAGAACTTGGGGTAGCGCTTGCCGAAAATCTCGTTGAGGTGTTCGCGTGCGAACGTGAGCTGTTCGGTGCGTGCCACTACAATGGAGAAGTCGGGCAGGTACATAATGCCTTCAAGATGAGGCATCTCGTCGGGATTTATCTGCGTCTTCACCACGTCGCCCACAAACAGCAGCTTCGACTCGCTATGATTCACTATATTGTGAATTTGGTCGGCCGTGAACTCATTCTGTATTGGCACAGCCACAGCTCCGAATGTGAGCGTGGCAAGGAAAGCCACAGCCCAATGGCTGCTGTTGCGTCCGCACAAGGCTATCTTGTCGCCGCGCTTCACGCCACAGTTCTCAAACATGATGTGTAGCTTCTCAATCTTGCGGGCCACATCGTGGTATTGCAAGGTCGCTCCCTTGTAGTCGGTAAATGCGTCCTTATCCCAAAACTTTATAATACTATCTTCAATATATGAATTGAAACTGGGTATTTGCTCCATTGCACAATCTTCAAAATTTTGTGCAAAGATACATCATTCTTTGCACATTTCCAAAACTTTTGTGCGGTAATTGGTTTTTCAAGTGTATATTTATGTGTTTTTATAAGTGCAGAAGGGCGGGCAATCCCTCGCCCACCCTCCTATACACATGGATTCTTCGTTCTTCACTCTTTTCTTAATGACTTAATGACTAATGACATTTTGACATTATTAATATACATAAGCACCCCTGTGTTTTGTGTTAACGTGTGCCTTTGTTCTGGAGATTGTCAAAAAGTCATTAGTCATTAAGTCATTAAGAAATTGGGAATGCCTAAAGCCAGATTATGGTTGAATGCTTTACGCTAAAGCCTGCATTATGGTTGAATTTAGGGCCTACCGAACGAGCCTTCAACAAAAGCTATATTTTACTCTCTCGGCAGAGAAAAAGAACTCTCTCGGCAGGAAAAAAATTTTTCCTCGGCAGAGAGTAAAAAATAGGCCGAACGGAGACCGTTCGACCTACTGTGGTTTTATTATCAATTACTCGCACGTTTTTGGCACTTTCTGCCCATGGGCCTTTTCTACTCGTATCTCATCGACTTGGCAGGATGTATATGCGAGATGAGGTAGCTCGGGGCTATCAGCACAAACATGGCTATGAGCAGAGTGGCGACGTTGAGGGCGAGGATGAAGAGCCAATTCACCTCTACGGGCACTGTATCCACATAATACGTGGCTGGGTCGAGCTTCACGATGCCCGTGGTCTTCTGCAGGAAGATGAGGGCGAGGGCGAGAATGTCGCCTATGACGAGACCCTTGCCTATGATGAAGGCGGCAAACCACAGGAAGGTGTGGCGCACGGTGGAGTTGCGCGCTCCGAGAGCCTTGAGGATGCCTATCATGGTGGTGCGCTCGAGGATGATGATGAGCAGACCGCTGATCATTGTCACCACAGCCACGGCTGTCATGATGGCAAGGATAATCCACACGTTGAGGTCGAGAAGGTCGAGCCACGAGAATATCTGCGGCGAGATGTCGCGTATGGTCTTGGTGGAATAAGTGTTGCCATAGGCGTCGCTGGTGCGGTTGACGCGGTTGACGAGCACCTCGGCTGTCTCGCCAAGGCGCGAGAAGTCCTTAACCGTGAGCTCGGCTCCTGTGGCAAGGTCGTCGGTCCACCCGTTCAGCTTGCGGGCCGTGTAGAGGTCGCAGAAGCACGTCACTTTGTCGTACTGCGAGAGATTGGTCTGATAGACGCCCTGAATGGTGAACTTGCGGGCACGCACCCCACCCTCGCCTATGAAGTAGGCAAAGATGCGGTCGCCGCTCTTCACCCGCAACTTGTCGGCCATGGTCTGCGAGATAAGAATCTTGTTGGTGCTGCTCGAGTCGGAGAACTTGGGTATTGAGCCGCTCACCATGTTCTGGTGGATGAACGTGGAGTCGAACTCTGGGCCCACGCCCTTGAACATCACTCCAAGGAATTCGTTGTCGGTCTTCAATATGCCTTGCTTCATGGCGAAGCGCTGCACGTGGCTCACGCCATAGGTCTTGCGCAGCACCTGCATCATGGAGTCGTTCATCTGCACGGGCTGGTCGGCGGCAGACGACTGCAGGGTGTAGAAGTTGGCCACCTGCACGTGGCTGCCAAAACCCACCACCTTGTCGCGTATGGTGTGCTTGAAGCCGAACACCACACACACGCTTATAATCATCACCGCCAAGCCTATAGCCACTCCAGCCGTGGCTATGCGTATGGCAGGCTTCGACACCTTCTGGCGGTCGTCGGTATGGTCGGAATAAATGCGGCGGGCTATGAAAAGGGGAAAATTCATCGTTTATGTATTAAATGTTAAGTGTTAAATGTTAAGTGTTAAATTGTGGGGAACTTAACATTTAACATTTAACACTTAACATTAGAAAATTAATCAACGCTGTCCACTCGTCCCGGGTAAGCCTCAAGAGCCTTGCGCAGCACGAGGAGGGCGCGTGCGAGGTCTTCCTTCTTCAGCACGTAGGCTATGCGCACCTGGTTGCAGCCCACACCCGGAGTGGTGTAGAATCCGGCGGCAGGAGCCATCATCACGGTCTCGCCCTCGTAGGAGAACTCCTCAAGACACCAGCGGCAGAACTTCTCGCTGTCGTCGACAGGCAGCTTTGCCACGGTGTAGAAGGCTCCCATGGGTATTGGCGAGTAGACGCCGGGGATGCGGTTGAGTCCGTCGATAAGACATTTGCGTCGTTCCACATACTCCTCGTAGACGTCGCGGTAGTACTCCTCGGGAGCGTCGAGCGAGGCTTCGGCCACAATCTGTCCTAAGAGTGGCGGCGAGAGGCGTGCCTGGCAGAGCTTCATCACGGCGGCGCGCACCTCGGGATTCTTAGTTATCAACGCTCCGATGCGGATGCCGCACTCTGAGTAGCGTTTCGACACGGAGTCGATGAGAATCACGTTCTGCTCAATGCCCTCAAGATGGCAAGCCGAGATGTAGGGCGAGCCGGTGTAGATGTACTCGCGGTAGACCTCGTCGGAGAAGAGATAGAGGTCGTATTTCTTCACGAGGTCGCGTATCTGGTTCATCTCGCGGCGTGTGTAGAGGTAGCCGGTAGGGTTGTTGGGGTTGCAGATGAGTATGGCGCGTGTGTGCTCGTTGATAAGCTCCTCAAACTTCTCTACCTTTGGGAGCGAGAATCCCTCCTCTATCGTTGTGGCGATAGTGCGGATTTTTGCTCCGGCTGATATAGCGAATGCCATATAGTTGGCGTAGGCAGGCTCTGGGATGATGATTTCGTCGCCAGGGTTAAGACACGACATAAATGCGAAGAGCACAGCCTCTGAGCCGCCCGACGTGATGATGATGTCGTCGGCGGTGACATCGATTTTAAACCGCTTGTAGTAGTTGGTGAGTTTCTCACGGTAGGACTGTATGCCCTGCGATGGTGAGTATTCGAGTACGGTGCGGTCGATGTGCTTCAGCGCATCAAGTCCCACCTGCGGCGTAGGCAGGTCGGGCTGGCCGATATTGAGGTGGTAAACTTTCACGCCTCGTTTCTTGGCGTCGGCTGCCAACGGTGCCAATTTTCTGATTGGCGATTCGGGCATTTCAAGTCCGCGTACTGAGATTTCTGGCATATTCGTGCTATGTTTTTATATGATACTTTTTTCTTTACTGTGACACGCAATTTCTTGTTGCCGTGATAGGCTATTTTTCATTGCTGTGATATGCAAAGGTACGATAAATAGAATGAAGAGCAAAATTTTTCAGGGGATTTCTGTTGATTGGATATTACTTCGGTTCAAACTCCGTTGTTTGTCGTTTTTTTTGTAATTTTGCATTTTAAAAGTATAAAGTAGAAAACACCTTTTTTACGAATTATGAAGATATACAGCGATGCCGAACTGGCACAGATACTTGACAAGAACATTTTCCATAAAATAGGCGAGACTGCCGACGAGCTGGGCGTGGAGTGCTATCTCGTGGGAGGATACGTGCGCGACATTTTCCTTGAGCGACCCACCAACGACATCGACGTGGTGGTGGTGGGCAGCGGAATTGAGGTGGCTAAGGCCCTGCAGCGCCGACTTGGCATCAATCCCAAGACGGGCAAGCCACGCGCTCATCTTGCCGTATACCGCAATTTCGGCACGGCACAAGTGAAATACTACGACACGGAGGTGGAGTTTGTGGGGGCACGACGCGAGAGCTACGACCGCAACTCACGCAAGCCGGTGGTGGAGGACGGCACCCTGGAGGACGACCAGAACCGACGCGACTTCACCATCAACGCTATGGCCATCTGCCTCAACCACGAACGCTTCGGCGAGCTTGTCGACCCCTTCGACGGCATCTACGACCTTGAGGACGGAATAATACGCACACCTCTCGACCCCGACATCACCTTCTCCGACGACCCGCTGCGCATGATGAGATGCGTGAGATTCTCGGCACAGCTGAGGTTCTACATCGACGACGAGACGTTTGAGGCTCTCGCGCGCAACGCCGAGCGCATAAAGATAGTGAGCGGCGAGCGCATTGCCGACGAGCTGAACAAGATTATGAAGACGCCGCAGCCGAGCCGCGGATTCGTGGAACTGCAACGTTGCGGACTCCTGCAGCTCATCATACCCGAGCTTGCGGCTCTCGACATTGTGGAGACAAGAAACGGAAGGGCGCACAAGAACAACTTCTACCACACGCTTGAGGTGGTGGACAACGTGGCGCGAAAGAGCGACAATCTGTGGCTCAGATGGGCTGCCCTGTTCCACGACATCGGCAAACCGAAGTCGAAACGCTGGGAGCCGGCCTGCGGATGGACATTCCACAACCACAACTATCTGGGGGCGAAGATGATTCCGGGCATTTTCCGACGCATGAAGCTGCCTATGGATGCCAAGATGAAATACGTGGAGAAGCTGGTCGACCTGCACATGCGACCCATTGTGATTGCCGACGAGGTGGTGACCGACTCTGCCGTGAGACGACTAATGAA
Source organism: uncultured Prevotella sp. (assembly GCA_934230685.1). Classification (GTDB taxonomy): domain Bacteria; phylum Bacteroidota; class Bacteroidia; order Bacteroidales; family Bacteroidaceae; genus Prevotella. The sequence goes on from CAKQFF010000001.1 coordinate 50,785, forward strand.
CGATGCCGGCGACGACATCGACGACCTCATGACGCTATGCGAGGCCGACATCACGTCGAAGAACGAGGTGAGAAAGAAGCAGTTTCTTGAGAATTTCCGCATGGTGCGCGAGAAGCTTACCGACCTTAAGGAGCGCGACTACAAGCGACTGCTGCAGCCCGTAATCGACGGCAACGAGATTATGGAGATTTTCAACCTTAAGCCGTGCCGGGAGGTGGGCACCCTGAAACAATATCTCAAGGATGCCGTACTCGACAATAAGGTGGCTAACGAGCGAGAGCCGCTGATGCAGCTGCTTATGCAGAAGGCTGAGGAAATGGGGCTTGGAAAGAATTAATTATTTTTCAGCCTTGCTCAAGTCGTTTCTTGACTTCGACTTTATCACAAGCCACACGCCGCCAAACACAAGAGCCACAGCCACAGCCTGTTTCCACGTGAACACGCACATGCCCATAGCAAGACTCACGCTTACTGCCACCACTGGCTGCATATAGTTGTAGATGCTCACTACCGTGGGGCGAAGCGTCTTCTGGGCTATCTGCATGAGGAGATAGGATATATAGGTGGCAAAGAACACCACGAACGCCGTGCCCATCCAGGCTCCCTGGGTTACTGCGCTCCAATCGGTAGACGCCACATGGCCTACCATGAACGGAGTGAGCAGCACGGCTGCCCAGGTGAACATCCATTTGCTCACGGTGATGGGCGAATAGCGGCGGATATAGTCGCGGTAGAGGGCAAGATAGAGGGCGAAGGAGAATTGGGCGAAAATGCAGAGCAGGTCGCCACGCAGGTCGCCGACACGCGAGTCGTGGGCTGCCGCACTGCTGAGTATCAATATCAAGGCTCCGGCACAACCTATGCCCACGCCCAAGGCTTTCTTGCCCGTGATTGGCTCCTTGAGGATGAGGGCAGAGAGAATCATGGCGAATATCGGCAACGAGGTGGTGACGATGCTGGCGTTGGAGGGGGTGGTGATGCTCAGGCCGATGGTGAAGCAGCATTGGTTGCCCACAAGGCCTAAGAGTCCGGCTCCGCTGAACGCCAAGATGTCCTTGAACGGCACGTGCTCCTTCTTCACAAACAATGACGTGAGCCAAAACAACACCGCACCACCACAGGCACGGAAATAAACGAGGTCGATGTTGTCGATGCCGTTCTGCATGGCTATCTTGCCGATGGGCGACATCAATCCCCAGAAAACACAAGCCATCAGGATGCACAGATGGGCTATGAGTGGTCGTTTGTTATCCATACTTTTTACCTATAATTTTGTATAATTGGCTGCAAAGTTATAAAAAATACGACGCACACGTGTACTACTTACGGATTTATTTCATAAATTTGTGGATGAAAAAAAGTTCGTGTGGACATATCTTTTTGAATCCATGTGGATGAATCTTTTTGAATCAGAAAACCTAAAACTGCATACGTTATGAAATACGCCGAATACATAAAACAAATTGAGATCGACTCGCTGTGGAGCGGCCGACGACACGTGGTGTGGAACCTCGACCGACAGGTGAACATACTTAGCGGTATCAACGGTGTGGGCAAGAGCACCATTCTTAATAAGGTGGTGAAGGGGCTGTCGGCTGGAGGTGAGTTTCCAAGCCACATGCTCAAGGGGGTGCGCATATCGGTGGAACCAGAGGAGGCAAAATGGATAAGATACGACGTGATACGCTCGTTCGACCGTCCGCTGCTTAATCTTGACGCAGTGGGCAAACTGAATACTGCCCTATCCGACCTCACCACTGAGCTGGACATGCAGCTGTTCTTCCTGCAAAGAAAATATCTCGACTATCAGGTGAACATCGGCAACCGCATCATCAGTTGCCTGCAAAGCGGAGATGCCGACGCTGCCTTGCACGCACAGCAGATTTCCGCGCCAAAGAAGACATTCCAGGACCTCATCGACGACCTGTTCTCGGAGACGGGCAAGAAGATTGTGCGCACGGAGAACGAAATCAGGTTCTCGCAAATCGGCGAGACGCTCACTCCCTACCAGCTGTCGAGCGGCGAGAAACAGATGCTTGTGATACTGCTCACGGTGCTTGTGGAGGACCAACGCCCCTATGTGCTGTTCATGGACGAGCCTGAGGTGAGCCTGCACATCGACTGGCAACAGCGGCTCATCGACCTCATCCTCACGCTTAACCCCAACGTGCAGATAATTCTTACCACCCACTCGCCTGCCGTGATTATGAACGGATGGGCAGACAGAGTGACCGAAGTGAGCGACATTACCGACCAAGTATAAATCCACTTTTTAAGAAAAGACTATGGGCAAACGACTTCGCGACAATATCACGTCGCAATACATCGAAGCGGCCAACCGTCTTAACTCAAGGAAGGCTCGCCACCGCATCGTGGCTTATGTGGAAAGCTACGACGACATTTTCTTCTGGCGTTCCATACTATCGCGGTTTGAGAACAAGGAGCGTTATTTCGAGGTGATGCTGCCGTCGCGCCTCGAACACTTGGAGCGCGGCAAAAAGGCGGCAATAATGAGCCTCATCGCCGACGGAGCGGTGGGCAAGAACATGATTGCCTGCGTGGATGCCGACTACGACTACATGCAGCAGGGAGCCACAGCCACGTCGAAGACCATTCTCGAAAGCCCGTACATATTCCATACCTACGCCTACGCCATCGAAAACATGCAATGCTACGCTCCGTCGCTGCACGAGATTTGCGTGGCGGCTACACTCAACGACAATGTGCGATTCGACTTCGAGGCTTTCCTCAGCGAATATTCCACAACGATATTCCCGCTGTTTGTATGGAATATATGGTCGTACCGCACGGCCACTACTCAGAAATTCTCAATCACCGACTTCCTCCACGCGATAGAGTTGGGCAATATCTCGCCTGATTCTGCCGTCTCGCAGCTTGCCACATTACGCCGAAGGGTGGCTCACCGAATTAATATTCTGCAACGCCAACATCCCGATGCCAAGGAAGACTACCTGAAGGTGAAGGAGGACATGAAGCGGCTGGGCGTGAAACCCGAAGAGACCTATATGTACATTCAGGGCCACCACCTCTTCGACAAGGTGGTAATGCCGCTGATGAAGAAGCTCTGCAACCAACTGATGCGAGAGAGAGAGAGGGAAATATCGCGCCAAAGTGTACACTCAACCCAATACCATAATGAGTTGTCGTGCTACACTTCGAGCGTGGGCGACGTGGGCCTGATGCTCAGACGCAATACGGGATTCATCGCCTCGGATCAATACCAACGCATTGCCAACGACATTGGCGAACACATCGACAAATGTATCTATAATGAAGAGAGATAGTCGGCCATTGCCTTTGAGTCGGTCTCGGCATCGGTGAACACCTCAAGCAGCATCGGACGGTCGGTGTCGCGCGTAAGCAGGCTCACTACGCCTATCTGCATCTCGTCCATATTCTTTGCCGACATATAGCCTATGTCGTTCTGGGTGCAGATGCCTTGGGCTGTGGTGTCGTGGGCTGCGCCTACAAAGGTATCGGCCACCGGACTCTCCTGCAATCCTGGCAGCTGGCGGAAGATGCCACCTCCACGGTTGTTGAGGAGTATTATGCGCAGATTGCCGTTGATATTGGTGTTCCAAAGGGCATTCTGGTCGTAGAAGAAGCTAAGGTCGCCTATCACGCAGACCGTAAGGGCTTCGGCAGCAAGCGAGAATCCGGCTGCTGTGGACAATGTGCCTTCAATGCCGTTCACTCCACGGTTGCACCATACATAATGCTGGGCGTAGATGCAGGCAAGGCGCACGGCAGAGCTGTTGGCGTAATGCACGCAGATGTCGATGTCAAGGTCGGCAAGCTGCTGCTCGAAATACTTCACCACAGCCATCTGCGAATAGCTTGGCTCATAGCTTTCGGCGTGCTCGGTACAATGGTCGAGCAGACTCTTCCACTTGGCATAGAAGGCACGGCGCTCTGGCTCATGCTCCATCACAGCCTCGTTGTCGGCGTAGTCCTCGGGATATTCGTAGAGGTTGCACAGCGAGGCAAGGAGCGTGTCGATGTCCTCCATTGGGGTTTCCAATATATTCTCAAGGGTCATGGTGGGGTCGTGAAGGTCGAGAGCGTCAGGAGCAATAAGACAGGCAGGCGCCTTCGACTCGCGCAACCAGCGGCGCGTTGACTTGCTTACTATCGTGTCGCCTACATATATTATATATGTGGGGAAGAAAGAAGAGGTGTCGAGGTTGGAGGCGGAAATGCGTCTCACCACCTCGTCGAAGTGCACAGTCTCGTAGGAAGAGCTGGCAAGAGGCTCGACAAACACCACATAATGCTGCGAGAGCGACTGCAGGGTAGCTGTGGTAATGACGTTCTTTGCCATCTGACCAATGACGATGAGCGGACGGTCGGCATTCAATACCGTCTCCATAAACTCACTCTGCTCGTCGACTATCTTCACTTGCTCCATAAGGCGGAAGCGGCTGACTTTGGGCAGCTCTTCTACGTCAAAAGTGAAGAGTGGCTCGGATATTGGCACATTAATATGCACAGGAGCTGGCTGACGGAAGCAGGAGGCATGCAGAGCCTCATTCACAAGCCGGCGGCAAAACCAACGCTCCTCGTCAAGACTTTTGTCGGCTTCAGCCGAAGAAGAATGTAGTTCGGGCAAGGATACAGCCTTGCGCACGAAGCGTCCCAAAGCGTCGGGTTGTGGAAGAGTCTGTCCGTCGAGCTGTCCTATCCACTGAACAGGGCGGTCGGCAGAAACCACAACAAGCGGAATATGCTGATAGTAAGCCTCAGCCACAGCAGGAGCAAGATTAAGAAGGGCTGTGCCCGACGTTACGCACACTACCGTAGGACGACCCGTGGCCTGTGCCAAGCCTAAGGCATAGAAACCTGCCGAACGCTCGTCGGTGACTGGATGGCAACGTATCGACCCACACTGGCTCAGATTGTGAACAATGGGAGCGTTGCGGCTGCCTGGGCACACGACTGCGTCGCTTACGCCATATTCCATCAGAAGTGACGTGAGGATATTTATATTTTCTTTATTCGAGAACATTTTTCTTTTTTGTTTTACAGATATGTTTCTTTTTATACAGATATATATAATTGTTTTACTAATTATATTTCTATTTTACAAATGTCTTCCGCATAGTGTTCATTTTAGCCTCAGTCTCGTCCCACTCCGACTGGCATGTGCTGTCCTTCAGGAGTCCGCCTCCGGCATATAGAGTGTAGACATTGCCTACATTCAACTTCATGCAACGCAGAGTGACGAAGAGATTGGTGCAGCCATCGGGGTCGAGCATTCCCGAGAAACCGCTATAATAACTTCGCGGAGCCGACTCATTGGCAACAATAAAGTCGCGTGTGGCAGCTTTAGGAATGCCACATACAGCTGGCGTGGGATGAAGAGCATTGAGCAGGTCGCCTATGTGCGAAGTGTCGGCAAGGTTGAAGCGTATGTCTGAACGCAGATGCACAAGATCGCCGGCACGGGTAGCATAGGGGCCCTCAACGGAGAAGTCGGAGGTGTAGTGCTCTATACACTCGGTGATGTAGGTCTCAACATAACGTTGCTCCTGTATGTTCTTTGTGCTCCACGGCGTGTTGTCGTCCTTGCTTTTGGTGCCAGCAAGCGCCATGGTCGTCATGTTGCCTCGCTCGCCGCTTACAAGAATCTCGGGAGTGGCTATGAGCCATGTGCCGCTGCGCTCGGTTGAGAACAGGGCTATAAACATGCGCGGATACTTGCGGCAAGCACGCGCAAAGAGCGACAAAGCTGGTATTTGCTCCGTGGCCCTAAGATGGGCACTACGCGCAAGCACTATCTTCGAGAATGTGTCATCGCGCAACTGGGCGTGATAGTTCTCGAAGTCAACTGCATAGCGGCTACGCTCTGCCTCGTAGTCGGCATCCACAAGCCGCGACTCCAACGAGCAGTCACCAGCAACGTCTACTGGCTCCCATTCTGCTTGCAGCAACAATATAGGGCAGTCGGCCGACGGGACAAACGGGGCTATCACAAAACCGCGCCGCCCGTTGAGTTCGGCGAGCGACGCTATTTCTTCAGGTTCTGCGGTTATGCGGTTGCGGTAGACCTGCGTTGTGTGCGGTAGACGGAAATAAACAAAACTCATAAGTTCACCTCTCTCTCCCCTTTTTTATTTAGGATTGTGCATTACAAAGTTGGTAATCTCAACCGACGAGATAAGCTCGCCTTTCTCGTTGTTTATCTCCACATGCCACTGGTGCAGGGTCTTTCCCTTGTGCAGTATGCGGGCTGTGGCCGTAACGGTGTCGCCCTCAAGCACAGCCTTCACATGGCTTCCGCTCACATTTATGCCCACACATATCTTGTCGGGACAGAGCGTCATAGAGCCTACTCCTGCAAGATTCTCGGCAAGCGCAAGCGTTGCACCGCCACTCAAGAATCCGAACACCTGGCGGTTGCGCTCGTCCACCTTCATTCGAGCCTGGCAAGTGTCGGGATCATCTGTCGACAAGAACTCCATGCCGAGAGTCTTTGAAAGCCCGTCCTGCTTCAGTCTCAACTCTTTTACTCTTTCTATATCCATATTTTTATCAGTCTATTTTTTAACGTTCATCTATAAGTTTCTTCATCAGTTAAACTCATAGTACAATCCCTTCTTTTTCTACATTCTTATAAAATGGCGTTATTGTAAGTGGGAAGGTTACATTGTCATTTTATCCTTCCCTCAAGAAATCCATAGCCTCCTCTATTTCCTCTTTTGTTGCTGTCTGATTGATGCGGATGTCACCAATGCCGCCAAGCAAAGTGAAATTGATAGTGCCAGCCGTATTCTTCTTGTCGTGACGCATAAGCTCAAGAAGTTCAGGATAGTCGTCGCATGTGAATGGTAAGCGTCCGTAGTTGTCGATGATGAACCGCACGGTTTGACGCATTTTGTCGGTTGGGAATCCTGCCTTGCAAGCACTCATATACAACTCGCACACCAAACCATAAGCCACAGCATATCCGTGAAGAACAGCACGGTCGTGCTTCATTGCAAACGACTCGAAGGCGTGACCAATGGTATGACCAAGGTTCAGAGCCTTGCGGATGCCATGCTCATGAGGGTCTTCCTCCACAACACGCTCCTTCACCTTTATCGACTCTGCCACCATGCGCTGCAACTGTGCGAGGTTGGGCAGGTCAAGGTCGAAGCCTACAAGCTCTGCCCAATGGTTCTCGTTGGATATGAGTCCGTGCTTAAGCATTTCGGCGTAGCCAGAGCAGATGTTCTCGTGGTCGAGCGTATCGAGGAACGAGGTGTTGATTATCACGAAACGGCTGTCCGAGAAAACGCCTATCTCATTCTTTAGTCCACAGAAGTTAATGCCCGTCTTTCCTCCAACCGATGCGTCGACCATGGCGAGCAACGTTGTGGGAATATTAATGAAGTCGATGCCACGCTTGAATGTGGAGGCTGCAAATCCTCCAAGGTCGGTAACCATCCCGCCTCCAAGGTTAATCATAAGCGAGTGGCGTGTGGCTCCTCCCTGGCTCAGGGCTGTCCACACTTCGGCAAGAGTATCAAGGGTCTTGTGTGTGTCGGTGGGGCGTATCACTATCGGCTGAGCACCTTTCAGGCACAAGAAACTCTGCATCTTAGGCATACATTTCTCGTGAGTGGTCTCGTCGGTAAGGATGAATATGCGGTCGTGCTCACATTCTGAAATGGCGTTCACGAGGTCGCGCTCCAGGTTTTCTGATATTATAACTTTCTGTTTCATAATGACTCTTTTCTTTTAAAGGTTCATATATGCAAATGTAGTTATTTTTTTAGAGAAACCGAAATCTTTGACACAAAATAAAAAGCCGCAGCAATCATTATTGACAGATTGCTGCGGCTTTATTATTTCAATTCTTTAAATTTGCGGATTTTTCAAATTCCGAAACATGCGGATATTACTGCATGTCGTAAACCACCTGCATGAGCTTCTTGCCCAAAGCGTCGGCCTCCTCCATAGTGGCAGCCTCACTGTAGACGCGGATAATCGGCTCGGTGTTTGACTTGCGCAAGTGTACCCACTTGTCGGGGAAGTCAATCTTAACACCGTCGATATCGGTAATCTTCTCGCTTGCGAACATATCCTTCACCTTGGCAAGGATAGCGTCGATGTCGGTAGAAGGTGTGAGGTCGATGCGGTTCTTGGCTATCTGATAGCTTGGGAATGTGGCGCGAAGCTCGCTTGCTGTGCACTTCTTGTGAGCAAGTGAAGAGAGGAAGAGGGCGATACCTACGAGGGCGTCGCGTCCGTAGTGGCTCTCAGGATAGATGACACCACCGTTGCCCTCGCCGCCAATAACGGCACCAACGGCCTTCATCTTGGTAGTTACGTTCACCTCGCCTACTGCCGCAGCCTCGTACTTGCCGCCGTGCTTCTCTGTCACGTCGCGAAGGGCGCGTGTAGAAGAGAGGTTGCTCACAGTGTTGCCCGGAGTGTGAGAGAGCACATAGTCGGCTACGCTAACGAGAGTGTACTCCTCGCCGAACATCTTTCCGTTCTCGCAGATAAAAGCAAGACGGTCAACGTCTGGGTCGACAACGATTCCAAGATCGTACTTGCCGCTCTTCATCTCGTCCATGATGCCCTGGAGGTTCTTTTCCAATGGCTCTGGGTTGTGGGCGAAGTCGCCGTTGGCTGTGCTGTTGAGGATGGTGAACTCCACGCCGAGAGCCTTGAGAAGGTCGGGCAGGATGATGCCACCTACGCTGTTGATAGCGTCTACGCACACCTTGAAGTGGGCGTTGCGGATAGCCTCAACATCAGCGAGCTTAAGGTCGAGCACGCTCTGGATGTGGCGCGCGTTCATAGAATCGTCGCGTGTATAGTGACCGAGATTGTCGACATCAGCATAGTCGAAGTCTTCCTTCTCGGCAATTTCAAGCACCTCGTTGCCATTCTCCTTTGTAAGGAACTCGCCCTCAGCGTTGAGCAACTTAAGAGCGTTCCACTGGCGTGGGTTATGGCTTGCGGTGATGATGATGCCTCCAAGGGCACCAGTCCAGCGTACAGCAAGCTCGGTTGTAGGTGTAGTAGCGAGGTCGATGTCGATTACGTCGAGTCCCATGCCCATGAGTGTGCCGCAAACGATGTTGCGCACCATGTCGCCAGAGATACGTGCGTCGCGACCTACAACAATCTTGCCGCGACCCTCAGTCTTGGCGTTACGCTTCATGAATGTAGCGTAGGCTGTTGTGAACTTAACGATGTCGAGCGGATTGAGAGTGTCGCCCGTGTGTCCGCCGATAGTACCGCGGATGCCTGAAATTGATTTAATCAAAGTCATAACAATAATGTTTTTGAGTTTTAAATAGATTGACTTTTAATAATGTTTTTAGTATATCGCTTTATCAGCGCGCGACGTTAGCGTCCACGTTGATATGTGATCTCATAGAGACAAGGATACACGCTCTGCACAGCGTTGCTCTGTCCTGCCGAGTGGGGCACGATAAGGCGCACCTTAGCAAGTTCAGCGTCGCTGCTTGTGTAGCGTCCAAGGTTGATATAGCTGAGCGGCACGAGCCAACCTGAGGGCACAGCCGTAGAGCCATAGTTGATATACATCACGCAGAAGTTCTTGTCGAACACACCGGTGAATGTGCCTGAAGTGTTCTTTACGGTCATCTTGTCGTAGCACCATGAATACTGATAGATGTTGGTGCTCTGCAATGTCGAGTCGGATTGCAAGAGATTGTACTCGTTGAAACGGCACAACACGTCGGCTGTCTCGCCGTCCTGCAACTTCTCGCCACTTCCCTTGCGCTGAATCTGCATATACACACCATCGCTCTCGAAGAGCACAAACTCATTCTTTGTGGTGTCGGTGGTGCAGTCCTGTGCCTTAAACTGGTCCTCGCTTATTACCTTTATATTATGGTTGGCGATGTAGCGGTTTATGGCCGCACGTTCCTTCTTCTTCTGGTCGGCGTAGGTCTCGGAGTCGCTGCATGATGCGATTGCAAGCACAGCGAACAGAGCGCAAATCAGTAATTTAAATGTCTTCATCTGTATTCTTTTGTTCTGTTTATTTATCGTTTGCAGTTACAAAAGTAATATTTTTATATTTAATATATATATAATGTGGCGTTGAAGTTGAGATATTTAACTTTTTTTCTTGCACCACAAGCCTGTTGCTTTATTTTGTAAGCAAATCCTCATATTGGGCTAACGCGCGTCTCACTACACGTTCTGCCTCGGCAAGCGAGCATTGCAGTCGGCCTCCACTGGCGTTAAGATGACCTCCACCATTGAAGAACTCAGCTGCCATCTTGTTACATGGGAAATCATCCACCGAGCGAAGCGACAACCAAATCAAATTGTCACGGCGGTCGTCCTCGCGCAATGATATAGACAGGCGCATTCCCTTTATCTTCAACGGTTCGTTGACAAGTCCTTCGGCATCGCCCTTAATGAAGTGGAAGTCGCGCATATCGCGGCGCGAGATGGTGAAATAGGAGGCATGAAGGTCGTTGAACACATTGAGCTTCTGGCTCATGAGATATCCGCGCAGACGTATTGCCCACGGACTGAAGTTGTGGAACACGTTGCGATAGATTTTGTCCTTGTCTATACCTTTGGTGAGCAACTGGCTTACGATAAAGAACACCTCTGGCTGGTTGCTGTTAAATGTGAATCCGCCTGTGTCGGTCATCATACCGCAATAAACGCAGGCTGCACACTTGCGCGACATTTCATCGAATCCGCCCATCTGCCAGATGATGCGGAACACAAGTTCGGATGTGCTTGAGATATGCGGGAAGGAGACTGTAAGCACGGTATCCATGCGTGGGTCAAGATGATGGTCAATCATTATCTTGCTGGCAGGCGACTGCTCAAGTGCATCGCACATCTCATCCACACGGTCGGTACCGTTGAAGTCGAGACAGAATATTAGCTCGGCTTCCTTGAACAATGCGTCTGCCTTGTCGGCGGCATGCTTGTCGTAGCGTATGATGCGTTCGGAGCCTGGCAACCACTGAAGGAAGTCGGGATAGGCGTCGGGCACTATTATTTCTGGTTCCTTACCTTGCGTGCGCAAATATTCAGCCCATGCGAGCGACGAACCTAATGCATCGCCGTCGGGCGACTTATGACAACAGATAACAATTCGGTTGGCGTTGATGATGTTTTCTCTTAGCGTGGCAATTTCTGCCTCGGTCAACAGTTCTATATTCATATTCATTATTAATGTTCAATCGGGTTGGTTACAGATATCTTTTCTACGATTGAAAGTGCAAAGTTACAAATAATGTATTATCCGAGCAACTTTTTTTGATTTTTGCAACTTTTTTTTATAGCTTTGCGTCATAATAATAAAACCAAAACAATATAACACATAAAATTATGAAGAACATTGGCAAATTTATCATCACAGCACTTGTTGCTTTAACCTGTGGTGGAGTGTGCATGGCTTGTTATTCGAGCAAGGAACTCAAGGAGTCGAAGAAGAATGTTTCCGTGATACGCAACATGGGATATTTCTCGCAGATACAGATTAACGGCTCTGCCGACATACAATTCATACAGGGCAGCAATGCCAGAACTCCTATACGAATTGTTGGCTCAAAGAGCCTCGTAGACAATGTAGTGTTGGAGCGCAATGGCGACGTTCTTGTTGTCAAGAACAAGCCAAATTCGGGAAAATTCTTCTACACGGAAAGCGACAACCTCACTATCTACATCACGTCAACCGACCTCACAGGCGTGAACATCAATGGCTCGGGCACGTTCACAGCCAAGAGCGATATTGACACCGACAACCTGAATGTGCTGATTAAAGGTTCGGGCGATGCCTTCTTCCGCAATATTCTGTGCGACAAGGTGGCTTTTGAGACCCGCGGCTCTGGCGACATCAAAGCCCTAAGCATTGACACTCGCTCGGCTAAGATAGACGTTTACGGTTCGGGAGACATCGACGTTAAAACGATTAAGGCTGACAACACCGACATGCAGGTGCGCGGTTCGGGCGACATCGACGCTGTGCTGAAAAATGTAGGAACTACTAATATCGCCACTTACGGCTCGGGCGACATCGACGTAAGATTCATCGACTGTGGCTCTGCCAGCGCCTCGACAGTAGGTTCGGGCGATATTGAACTTAAAGGTTCTCTCGGTTCTTTTAAGCAGAGCATCAAGGGTTCTGGCGAAATAGACACCAAGGAACTGGTGGTAGGTCGTTGAAACATACGGCTATAAATCTACAAAATATTAAATTACAAATTAAAACTTCACCTTAAATTAGCAGACTTGTAATTTTACAAGAAAGCAAGTCATTGGATAACAATAAATTACCCAATGCTTGCAT
>CAKQFF010000002.1 GCA_934230685.1 uncultured Prevotella sp.
CATCGTGCGGACATGCGTGTGCGCACGATAAAAATATAAAGAATATACGGAAAGACATTGTCTGCTAATTTAAGGGAATAAAAAAAAGAGGCCGAACGTCACCGCCCGGCCTCCCCAAAATAAATGTTTAACTATTAAAAAATCTATTTACTGATATGGTAATTAATCTGTTTCTGTTGTTTCACGCTCTTTGTAGATTACGTTGTTGGCTCCGCTTGTAATCTTGAGAGCCTCGGGATGCTCCTTGATGAACGAGTCGATGTGGCGCACGCGCTTGCTTTCGAGAATCTCATCGACAGCAATGAGAATGCCTGTCTCCTCCACGTCGCCAAAACCATAGTTGATGGCTGTGCCGAAGAGTTTCATTGTGGGCGATAGCGACATGTAGGCATTCACGAGTGGCGGAATGTTGTAGCCCAAGGCTCTCACCTCGCGGTTGAGGATGAGGTAGTCCTTCTTGAAGTCATCCTCGCAGAAAAGCTTGCGCAGCTCCTCCTCGGGAGTCTCTATCTTGAGCGGCTTGAGCGGAATGATAAGATTGTCCTTGTCGTCGAAGTGCTTCTTGAGGAAGTAGAGAATCATGTCTCTGCCGCGTCGGATGTAGGAGGGGTACATTGTCATCTTGCCGAAGAAATACTTCACGTTGGGCTTGATTACGGTGAGCGCGCCAAGTCCGTCCCACAGGTTGTCGAGGGCAAAGAGGCTCTTTGAGCCGCGTCGTGTGCTCTGGTATTCGAGTGTCACGAACGAGCGTCCAAGCTCTACGGTGTAGGGCATGTAGTCCTTTATGAACTTGTCGGAGAAATGGAACATGTGGCTTGTTGCAAGCTTAGGCTGTCCGTTGTCGTCGAGTTCCCAGTCTGAGCCGAGCAGATAGCGGTAGCCTCCGATAATCTCCTCAGCCTCAGGGTTCCACACGATGAGCTGTTTGTAGCAGTTGGGGCATGTGTCAAACTCGTCGATATCCATTGGCTTGCCCGTGCCGCCTCCTGCCTCGCGGAATGCTATCTCGCGCAGACGTCCTATCTCGCGCATCACGTTGGGTGCGTTGTGTGCTGTGATGACATAAATCTCGTTGTGACTTTTGTTGGTCATTCGGAGTTGTCGCTCGGGAGTAAGCTCACTCTTGAGCAGTTCCTTACTCACTGGTTCTATTATTGGCTCTTCCATTCTGAATTTTTGATTCTTAATATGTTATTTTCCTTGCGCGGGAAGTTCGTATACTCTGTCCTCCACCCACTGTGCCCATTGTTGTGGCGAGCGGCTGCGGTCGAAGGTCTGCCATGGTATTGGCTTGCCGATGTGTATAGTGAAGTGCTTGCCCACGTTGCGGTACATCTCGTCGACGAGGAATATCATAGCAAGATTGAACGGCAGGAATCGGTCGCTGAATTTGGCTATGCGGTAGAAGCGGTTTGAGTTGGTTCCGCTGAAATGTATAGGCACCACGTCGCGCTGGCATTCCACGCTCTTCTTTATGAATGTCTTGGTCCATGGGATGTCGTGTATGGATCCGTCGGGTTGTTGTCGGCTGTTGAGTCCTGCCGGGAACATGAGCATGTGATTGTCGCTCTTGAATCCTGCCTCCACCATGCGCGGAAAGTCGCGGCTGTTGCGTCCGGTCTTATTGATGCCTATGCATACGGGGGCAAGTCCGGGAAGGTTCATGAGCAGGTCGTTCACCAGATAGCGGAATTTGCCATTGTAGTGTCGTCCGATGATGGCTCCGAGTGCCACACCGTCCTGTCCGCCAAGCGGATGGTTAGAGACAAATGTGTAGAGTCGTCCGTCGTCTGGCTTAGGCAGATTATCCTTGCCAACAATCTCTATGTCCATCTGAAGGTAGCGCACGCATTCCTCAAGCCACTCCACGCCCGAAAGATGGCGCGAGTTCCATATAAATTGGTTCACTTGGTCCTGATGGATGATGCGTTTTAGCCACGCCACGGCAAAGCCCGGCACGTATCGCGCCTTGGCTCCCATCTTGCTTTGGAGTATCTTGTCTATGTCAATTGTATGTTCTGAAATCTCGTTCATTTTTCCACAAAATGCTATTTCTCTGCAAAAATAACACATCTTTTTCAGATACATTCAATTTAGCTTAAGAAATATACCTTTTTAATAATTTTGATATATAAATGTAGACTCGTATGCGGATTTTTATGTACCTTTACACCCAAATACGCATATATATAATGTACAAAGACACGATAAATCATACAACCGACATAAAGACTTGCGAGGGCTATCATGTGCCCGTGTTGCTCGACGAGAGCATCAGTGGGCTTGAGCTTAAACCGGGTGGAGTGTATGTCGATGTTACCTTTGGCGGCGGTGGACATTCACGCGAGATTCTTTCGCGCCTTTCCGCTGACGCTCATCTCTACAGTTTCGACCAGGATGCCGATGCCGAACAGAACATAGGCGAGCCCGACGAACGGTTCACGTTCGTGAGGAGTAATTTCCGATATCTTAAGAATTGGATGCGCTATTATGGCGTGGAGCAGATAGACGGTCTCCTCGCCGACCTTGGCGTGTCGTCGCATCATTTCGACGATGCCGAGCGAGGATTCTCATTCCGCTTCGACGCTCCATTGGACATGCGCATGAACAAGAGGGCGGGACTTACTGCTGCCGACATTCTCGCAACATACGACGAGGAGCGTCTTGCCGACCTCTTCTATATATACGGAGAGATGAAGAACTCGCGCCGCATAGCTGCTGCCATCGCAAAGGCTCGACAGCAGACCGAGATAAAGACCACGAAGGACTTTCTCGCTGTGGTGGAGCCAATGTTCAAGCGCGAGCGCGAGAAGAAGGACATGGCCCGACTGTTTCAGGCTCTGCGCATAGAGGTGAACCATGAGATGGATGCTCTAAAGGAGATGCTTGCTGCTGCAACAGAGCTGCTTGCGCCTGGTGGAAGACTCTCGGTGATAACCTATCACTCGCTTGAGGACCGCATTGTGAAGAACTTCATGAAGGCTGGCAACGCCGAGGGCAAAATCGACCAAGACTTCTTCGGACGCATCAATACGCCCTACAAGATTGTGGGCAAGCTCATCATCCCATCGAAGGAGGAGCAGGAGCGCAACCCGCGAAGCAGAAGCGCGAAACTGCGTGTGGCTGCTAAAATTTAAGTATTAAGGAAAGGAGTAAGCAAAATGAAAGAAGAAAATACATCCTCGCCCGACCCACGCGAAATACTCAAGCATCTTGAGGTGAATCCCAACGAGAGTGAGGATGACAATGAGCCGCCATCGCTGCGCACCATCATACGCGAGACTACCGAGGAGGACATGCCCATCACCAAGAACATCACATTGAAGAAGATTCTTGGCGGCGACATCCTAAGTGCCGACGTCATCCGCAAGCAGATATGGCTGGTGCTGCTCATTTCGCTCTTCATTGTGGTGTATATTTCCAACCGCTACAAATGTCAGCAGAACCTGATACGCATAAGTCAGCTCACCGAACAGTTGAAGGACGCAAAATACCGCGCTCTGTCGAGCAGCAGCGACCTGACACAGCAGACACGTGAGAGTATGGTGCTCGAAAAACTGCGTTTCGAGAAAGACAGTACGCTGCACATTGCCACACAGCCACCATACATTATTAATGTAAATGATTCAGAGAAGAAATGAGCAAGTTTGACAGTAAAAAAGTGATGCCGCGCTACAGCTTCCTTGCCATCATAATGACGCTTATAGCTACAGCGGTGCTCGGACGCACCCTGTATATTATGACAGCCAAGCGCGACTTTTGGATGAAGGTGGCCGACCGAGTGAAGGTGGACAGTGTGGTAACTCCGCCCGTGAGAGGCAATATTCTAAGCTGCGACGGACAACTCTTGGCTTCGTCGCTGCCGCAATACAAGATGTTTGTGGACTTCAGGGCTATACATGCTGCGGGCAAGGACTCGCTGTTTGAGGTGAAGCTCGACTCTATAGCCGAAGGACTCAACGCAATATTCCCCGACAGCTCTGCCGCTAAGTTCAAGGCACATCTGCTTGAGGGCTATCATAAACAGAAAGCCCACTGGGCTGTATGGAACCGACGTGTGAACTATAGTACCTACGCCGAGGTGAAGAGTCTGCCGATATTCAATCTTGGCAAGAACCGTGGCGGATTCCATACCGAGGAGTATAATGCACGCAAGCAGTCGTATGGCTCGCTTGCTCTGCGCACCATTGGCAAGATGTATGGCGAGATAGACTCGGCGCAATGCGGACTTGAGCTGCACTACGACTCATTGTTGCGCGGCGAGACTGGAGTGAGCCACGGACGTAAGGTGCTCAACAAATTTCTGTATCTCACCGACCAACCGCCAGTGGATGGTGCCGACATTGTCACCACTATTGATGTGTCGATGCAAGACCTTGCCGAGCGAGCCTTGCTCGACGAGCTTTACAAGATCGACGCCAACGTGGGCGTGGCTATAGTGATGGAAGTGAAGACGGGCGACGTGAAAGCTATTGTCAATATGACGAAATGTGCCGACGGAACATTCCATGAGATAAAGAACCATGCTGTGAGCGACTTGCTTGAGCCTGGATCTGTGTTTAAGACTGCCTCTATAATGGTGGCTCTCGACGATGGATTGGTCGACACGACTGCCTTTGTGGACACTGGTTGTGGTGTGTGGCCTATGTACGGCAGAGAGATGAAGGACCACAACTGGCGACGTGGCGGTTATGGCATGTTGAAATTGCCGCAGACGCTGTGGGTAAGCTCCAATATCGGTGTGAGCCGCATCATCGACGACCGCTACAAGGACAATCCTGAGAAATATGTTCAGGGAATACGCCGACTGGGACTTGCTGACGACCTGCATTTGCCTATCCCGGGCTACTCGCCTGCCAAGATACGAATGCCTCGCAAGGACTCGCGCGGAAAACAATATGTCAACTGGAGCAAGACCACATTGCCGTGGATGAGTATCGGCTACGAGACACAGGTGCCGCCAATCTCTACGCTTACCTTCTACAATGCCATTGCCAATGGGGGCAAGATGATGCGCCCACGCTTTGTGAAGGAGGTGAGGAAGAACGGTCAGGTGATAATGACATTCCCGCCAGAGGTGGTGCGCGAGCAGATAGCCAAACCAACAACGATAAATAAAATCACACGAATACTGGAGCAAGTAGTGAGTGTGGGACTCGGCAAAAAAGCGGGTTCGCCATCATTCCTTGTGGCAGGAAAAACCGGTACGGCGCAAATCTCAAAGGGTGCGGCTGGATATAAGAGTGGACAAGTGAACTATCTCCTCTCGTTTGCAGGATTCTTCCCTGCCTATGAGCCACGCTACAGTTGCATTGTGTGCATACAGAAATCCGGACTTCCGGCTTCGGGTGGCGGCATGAGTGGCGTGGTGTTCCACGACATTGCCGAGGGAATCATGGCGCAGAGCCTTAAGCTTGAGGCTGCTGATGCCCGCGACTCTCTGTCGATATTCATCCCTCAGGTGAAGAATGGCAATATACTCGCTGCCGACTATGTGCTCACTCATCTTGGTTTCGAGCCAAATACCAATTGGAGTGGCAGTTATGCTGACGGCAATCCTATATGGGGACGTGCCGCAGAGACTGGAGGCAAGACAATCGACTTGCAGCGCGAGCCTCTTGGCGACAAATCGCAAATGCCCGACGTTCATGGTATGGGAGCACGCGACGCTGTATTCCTGATAGAAAGCCGTGGAATAAAGGTGAAAATTAATGGACGAGGAAAGGTCGTGGCTCAGAGCATTGGTCCGGGAACGACTGTGAAGAAGGGAATGACCTGCGTGTTGAAAATGGAGTAGGCTGACTCTTTAAATTTAAAAATAAAAACAATAATTCTAAATAGAAACATGAAACTCAAGGAATTGCTCAATGCCATCCCCGTTGTTGCCATAACCGGCAATGAGGATGTAGAAATCACAGGCGTGAACATCGACTCGCGCCGTATCAAGGATGGTCATCTCTTCATTGCTATGAAGGGAACTCAGGTAGACGGCCATAAATTCATACCCAAAGCCGTGGAACTTGGAGCAAAGGCTGTGCTTTGCGAGGACATGCCCGAGGAAAAGAAGGAAGGTGTGACTTATGTTCAGGTTGAATCTACCGAGGACGCAGTAGGCAAAGTGGCAACCACTTTCCATGGCAATCCGTCAAGCAAGCTCAAGCTTGTGGGAGTGACTGGAACTAATGGCAAAACCACTATCGCTACATTATTATATAATATGTTCACGAAGTTGGGCCACAAGTGCGGCTTGCTCTCTACTGTGTGCAACTACATTGTAGACGAGCGCGTACCTGCCGACCATACTACTCCTGACCCGATAGCACTCAATGAGTTGCTCGACCGTATGGTAAAGGCTGGATGCGAGTATGCTTTCATGGAATGCTCGTCGCATGCCATTGCCCAGAAGCGTATTGGTGGACTGACCTTTGCTGGTGGAATATTCACCAATCTCACACGCGACCATCTCGACTACCACAAGACATTCGAGAACTATCGCAATGCCAAGAAGGCTTTCTTCGACTCTCTGCCCAAGACAGCTTTCGCAATCACCAATGCCGACGACAAGAACGGAATGGTGATGGTACAGAACACCAAGGCTACTGTAAAGACTTATTCCACACGTTCTGTGGCCGACTTCAAGGCTCGCATCATCGAGTGTCATTTTGAGGGAATGTATCTTGAGATGGATGGTCGTGAGGTAGGAGTGCAGTTTATCGGCAAGTTCAATGTAAGCAATTTGCTCGCCGTTTATGCTGCCGCCGTAATGCTTGGCGTTAAGTCGGAGGATGTGCTTGTGATAATGAGCACCTTGCATAGTGTAAGCGGACGACTTGAACCGATCCACTCTCCCGAGGGCTATACCGCAGTTGTGGATTATGCCCACACACCTGATGCCTTGGAGAATGTGCTCAATGCAATTCACGAGGTACTCGATGGCAAGGGACATGTAATCACAGTATGTGGTGCCGGTGGCAACCGCGACAAAGGCAAGCGTCCGCTTATGGCTCAGGAGGCTGTTAAGCAGAGCGACCGTGTGATTATCACAAGCGACAATCCCCGTTTCGAGGAGCCACAAGACATTATCAACGACATGCTCGCCGGACTCAATCCACAGCAGATGAAGAAGGTTATCTCCATAGTCGACCGCCGCGAGGCTATACGTACAGCCTGCATGATGGCTCATAAGGGCGACGTTATTCTCATCGCTGGCAAGGGACATGAGGACTATCAAGAGATAAAGGGAGTGAAACATCACCTCGACGACCACGAGGTTGTGAGAGAATTTATGAATTAGGAGTTTTGAGTTTTGAATTTTGAATTGTCGGCTTTGCCGATTTTGAATTATTCAATTTTGAATTGAGAATTCATGCATTCAATATTCGAAACTCAACATCCAACAATCAACATTCAACATTCAAAAAATGCTATATTATCTTTTCCGCTTCCTCGAGCAATACGGCATAAGTGGCTCCCATATGTGGGGCTATATCTCGTTCCGCTCGTTGTTGGCACTCATTCTTTCGCTTGTCATCTCGGCATGGTTTGGCGAGCGATTCATAAAGTATCTCAAGAGTAAGCAAATTACTGAGACACAGCGCGACGCATCAATCGACCCGTTTGGCGTAAAGAAAATAGGAGTACCGTCGATGGGCGGCATCATCATTATTGTGGCAATACTCGTGCCTGTGCTGTTGCTCGGTCGTCTGCGTAATATTTATCTGTTGCTGATGATTATCACTACGGTGTGGCTTGGATTCCTTGGTGGCATGGACGACTTTATCAAGATCTTCCGCCGCAACAAGGAGGGATTGAAGGGCAAATACAAGATTGTTGGTCAGATAGGTATCGGACTCATCGTTGGTTTGGTTCTATGGGCTTCGCCAGATGTCAAGATGAACGAGAACCTTGCTTATGAGAAGCAGGGACATGAACTTGTGGTGAAACACCGCACAGAGGCTAGCAAGTCACTGAAAACCACTATTCCCTTTGTCAAGGGACATAACCTCGACTATTCGCGCATCACCAGCGTCTTTGGCGAGCACCGTGTGGCTGCAGGTTGGATTCTGTTTGTAATCATGACCATCTTCGTAGTGACTGCTGTCAGCAACGGAGCCAACCTCAACGACGGTATGGACGGCATGTGTGCAGGCAATTCTGCAATAATAGGTGTGGCATTAGGAATATTGGCTTATGTGAGTTCGCACATCGAATATGCCAGCTACCTCAATATTATGTACATTCCTGGTTCCGAGGAGCTTGTAGTGTTCCTTTGCGCATTCATAGGTGCGCTGATAGGTTTCCTTTGGTACAATGCCTATCCAGCCCAGGTATTCATGGGTGATACAGGCTCGCTGACAATCGGTGGCATCATAGCCGTGACAGCAATCATCATCCACAAGGAGTTGATGTTGCCTATTCTCTGCGGCATCTTCTTTGTAGAGAGTCTCAGCGTCATTGTGCAGGTGTACTACTACAAACTCGGCAAGCGCCATGGTGTGAAGCAACGCATCTTCAAGCGCACGCCTATCCACGACAACTTCCGCACACAGCAGTCGCAGCTCGACCCTGATTGCAAATACCTCATCAAGCGACCAAAGGGCGCAATACATGAGTCGAAGATTACAATTCGATTCTGGATTACTACCATTATATTGGCTGCACTTACAATAATAACTTTGAAGATAAGATAATATGAAACGCATAGTAGTTCTCGGTGCCGGTGAGAGTGGAGCCGGTGCCGCCGTATTGGCAAAGAAAGAAGGATTCGACGTGTTCGTAAGCGACATGTCGGCTATCAAGGACAAGTATAAGAAACTGCTTGATGACCACGGCATCGAGTGGGAGGAGAAGCAGCACAACGAGGAGAAAATCCTCTCTGCCGACGAAATCATCAAGAGTCCTGGTATTCCCAAGGAGGCTCCCATGGTGAAGAAAGCCATAGACAAAGGCATTCACATCATCAGCGAGATTGAGTTTGCCGGACGTTACACCAACTCTAAGATGATTTGCATCACAGGCTCAAATGGCAAGACCACAACAACTTCTCTCATCTACCACATCTTCAAGACTGCTGGCTACGATGCAGGGCTTGCCGGCAACATCGGACGTTCGCTTGCGCTCCAGGTGGCAGAGGATCCACACGAATACTATATCATCGAGCTTAGCTCGTTTCAGCTCGACGACATGTACGAATTCCATGCCAATATTGCTATCCTGCTCAACATCACTCCCGACCATCTCGACCGCTACGACTACTGCATGCAGAACTATGTGGACGCCAAGATGCGCATCATTCAGAACCAGACACAGCAGGACTCGTTCATCTACTGGAATGATGACCCCGTAATCAAGCGCGAGCTTGAGAAATACGATATAAAGGCAATACAATATCCATTCTCCGAACTCAAGGAGAAGGGGTCTATCGGCTATATCGAGGAGGGCACCTACAAGATAGAGAAACCCACTCCGTTCAATATGGAGCAGGAGGAACTCTCGCTCACTGGTAAGCACAATATCTACAACTCGCTTGCGGCAGGTATTGCTGGCAATATCTCTGGAATTAAGAAGGATATTATTCGTCAGAGCCTTAGCGACTTCCCTGGTGTGGAGCACCGCTTGGAGAAGGTGGGCAAGGTAGGTGGAGTGCAATATGTCAACGATTCCAAAGCTACCAACGTCGACGCTTGCTGGTATGCTCTCGAAAGCATGCGTACACCTACAATCCTCATCATTGGAGGCAAGGATAAGGGCAACGACTACAACGAGATAAAGGAACTGGTGAAGCAGAAGTGCAAGGCTCTCGTCTATCTCGGAGCCGACAACACCAAGCTCCACAACTTCTTCGACGGCATGGGCATTACCGTGCGCGACACTCACTCTATGAAAGACTGCGTGGCTGCTTGCTACGAACTTGCCGAGCCAGGCGATACTGTTCTATTGAGTCCGTGCTGTGCAAGCTTCGACCTCTTCAAGAACATGGAGGACCGTGGTGAGCAGTTCAAGAGTCTTGTCAGAAGTCTGTAGGGTTAATTATCATAATTACCACTAAAAGAAATGATAAACAAAACATTAGGCAACATATTCAAGGGCGACAAGGTTATATGGATGGTGTTCTTCTTCCTCTGCCTTATCAGCGTGATTGAGGTATACTCGGCTTCTGCCCAGCTCACATATAAGGCGGGCAGCTACATAGCACCGATGATAAAACACATCGGACTGCTATGTACCGGAGTATTCTTCACCGTGCTTACGCTCAATGTGAAATGCAGATATTTCAAGGCTCTCACCACACCAATGTTGGCAATCTCGTTTGCCACACTTGTATGGGTCTACTTTGTTGGTGCCTCTACCAATGGAGCACAACGATGGATTCCTATATTTGGCATACAGTTTCAGCCTTCCGAAATAGCCAAAGGTACCATGGTGCTTGCCACTGCACAGATATTGAGCGCGTTGCAGACCGAGAACGGGGCCGACAATAATGCTTTCAAGTATATCATTACTGTCAGCCTCATCATCATACCGCTCATCATGCTTGAGAATCTATCCACAGCTTTGCTTCTGTGCATCGTCATATTCATGATGATGATGCTTGGACGTGTTCCTATGCGCCAGCTTGGCAAGCTGCTTGGACTCACGGTGCTTTCTGCGGCATTGCTTGTGGCTGCTATCATGACTTTCGGCACCGACGATACCCAGGAGCAAGCTCCAAACAAGCAACTCACCGAACAGGTGAAGACTCCTGAAAAGAAGGACAAGAACGCCCTTGAGAAGGCTTTCCACCGTTTCGACACATGGAAAGCCCGTATCGACAAGTTCCTCACCCACAAGGAGGTTACGCCTAAGGAAATAGACCTCGACAAGGATGCTCAGGTGGCTCACGCCAATATAGCCATTGCCTCGTCGAATGTGGCAGGTAAGGGGCCGGGCAACTCTGAAGAGTGCAACTTCATTCCACAGGCCTACTCCGACTTCATCTTTGCTATCATCATCGAAGAGATGGGCATAGAGGGAGCCTTCTTTGTGGCTTTGCTCTACATCATCCTGCTGTTCCGCACGGGACGAATAGCAAGCCGGTGCGAGAATAATTTCCCTGCTCTACTTGCTATGGGCTTGGCATTGCTGCTCGTCACACAGGCTCTGTTCAACATGTGTGTGGCTGTGGGTCTCGCTCCTGTCACCGGACAGCCTCTGCCGCTTATCAGTAAGGGTGGAACATCTACTATAATCAACTGTATCTACATAGGCATTATTCTCAGCATAAGCCGCTCTGCACAGAAACGGCCAGAGATAATCGAAGAAACCAACATTACCTCTGCACAGCAAGCTTAAAGCAATGCTACTGCAATGTGAAGTCCGAAAAATCGTTGCCACAGTAATAAAAAAAGCACAATAATCGGCATTGTCAGAAAAAATGAGTAATTTTGTGAGTTGAAAGTAATGCGAACAAAACCCATGAACAAATGGAAAAGGAATTAAGAGTCATCGTCAGTGGCGGAGGCACCGGAGGACACATCTTCCCGGCAGTGTCAATCGCCAACGCAATAAAGTCAAAACGCCCAAACGCCAAGATACTTTTCGTTGGAGCTATAGGCAGAATGGAAATGCAGCGTGTGCCAGCGGCAGGCTACGAGATAGTGGGACTGCCAGTGCGTGGATTCAAGCGACCCTTATGGTCGCCAGCTAATATAGGCGTGGCTCTCGACTTCTTCAAGAGCAAGCATATGGTGCGCAAGACCATACGCGATTTCGCCCCTGATGTGGCGGTAGGTGTAGGTGGATATGCCAGTGCTGCAACGCTCGACGCTGCCAACGCCATAGGTATTCCTACTCTCATTCAGGAGCAGAACTCATATGCAGGAGTCACCAACAAGCACCTTGCGCCAAAGGCACGCAAGATTTGCGTGGCTTACGAGGGAATGGAACGCTTCTTCCCTGCCGACAGAATCATCATCACTGGCAATCCTGTGCGACAGAACCTCATAGAGACAAGCGTCACACGTGAGGAGGCTGTGCGCAGCTTCGGACTCGACCCCGAGAAGAAGACAATACTGCTCGTGGGAGGAAGTCTCGGAGCACGCACCATCAACGAGAGCATGTTGCAGCATCTCGACATCGTGGAGAAAAGTGGAGTGCAGTTCATTTGGCAGACTGGCAAGTACTACAGCGCTGCTGTTGCCGAACAACTCAAGAATCACCACGCGCTGCCAATGCTCAAGGTGATGGACTTCATAAGCGATATGGGAGCCGCCTACAAGGCTGCCGACCTCGTGATAAGCCGTGCCGGAGCAAGCTCCATCAGCGAGTTCTGCCTTATTGGCAAGCCTGTTATCCTCGTGCCATCGCCAAATGTGGCTGAGGACCACCAGACAAAGAATGCAATGGCTCTTGTCAACAAGAGTGCCGCACTCTACGTGAAGGATGCCGAGGCTCCTGACTCTCTGCTGCAACTTGCGGTAGACACTGTGAAGGATGATGAACAACTCGCGCAACTCGCAGAAAACATTAAGAAACTTGGCAAGCCCAACTCTGCCGACATCATTGCCGACGAGGTGCTGAAAATAGCAAAAAAATAAGTATAATAATGGAACTCAAAGATATTAAATCCGTATATTTTGTCGGTGCCGGTGGCATTGGCATGAGTGCGATAGCACGCTATTTCATACGTAAGGGTATTGTCGTGGCTGGCTACGACAAGACGCCGTCGGAACTTACCAACCAGCTCGAACGCGAGGGAATGCTCTTGCACTATGAGGAGAATCCCGATGAGATACCACACGCATGTCGCAAACCCGCCTCATGTCTTGTGATTTACACTCCAGCCATACCTGCCGACCATAAGGAACTTGTTTATTTCCGCGAGCATGGCTTCACTATCGAGAAACGTGCACAGGTGCTTGGCACCCTCACACGCACACATAAGGGACTCTGTGTGGCAGGAACCCACGGCAAGACTAGCACATCAACAATGTGCGCCCACATAATGCATCAGAGTCATCTCGACTGCAACGCATTCCTAGGAGGAATATCCAAGAACTATGGCACAAACTACATCCTTTCCGATCAAAGTGACTATGTAGTGATAGAAGCCGACGAGTTCGACCGCTCTTTCCATTGGTTGCGTCCGTGGATGAGCGTAATCACAGCCACCGATCCCGACCATCTCGACATCTATGGCACAAAGGAGGCTTATCTTGAGAGCTTCCGCCACTACACCACACTCATTCAGCCAGGCGGTGCGCTTATCATACATCGCGGACTGGAGATGAAGCAGGATTGCCAGGAAGGAGTTAAGGTTTATGAGTATAGCCGCGACGAAGGCGACTTCCACGCTGAGAACATACGCATAGACAACGGTAACATCACCTTCGACTTCATCTCGCCTATCGAGTGTGTGTATAATGTTGAACTTGGACAGCCAGTGCCTATCAACATCGACAATGGCATTGCTGCCATGGCAATGGCTCAGCTCAATGGCTGCACAGCCGAGGAACTGAAATATGGCATGAAGACCTATCGTGGCGTGAATCGCCGCTTCGACTTCAAGATTAAGAACGACCGTCATGTGTTGCTCTCCGACTATGCTCATCATCCCAATGAGATTTACCAGAGTGCCAAGAGCATACGCGAACTCTATCGCAACCGCCGCATCACGGCAATCTTCCAGCCTCACCTCTACACTCGCACACGCGACTTCTATAAGGAATTTGCAAGTGCCCTCTCACAGCTTGACGAGGTGATTCTATGCGACATCTATCCTGCACGTGAGCAACCGATACCGGGAGTAACCTCTAAACTCATCTACGACAACCTTGCCGAGGGTGTGGAGAAGAGCATGATACACAAGGAGGATGTGCTCGACCTCGTGAAGAGCCGCGACTTTGATGTGCTTGTCATTCTTGGAGCTGGCGACCTCGACAACTATGTGCCGCAGATTGCCAAAATTATTGAGGCTAAAGAATAAGTCAACAAAAATAACGGGACAGCCGCGGTTGCTTGCTGCGGCTGACTCTCACTAACAAAGACACAAACACAAAGTGAAAACATCCTGGAGCAAAAAACTGTTCATAGCGTGCGACGTAGTAATTGCCGTGTATCTTGTGCTTGCTTTCACCTCTTTCGACAAGAAGGGTAGCTCAAAGACTCTGTGCTCCAAGGTGAATATCGAGATTGCCGACAATGCCAATGGAGGATTTCTCGACGCTAAGGTGATAAAAGAGCGATTGCAGAAAACTGGATACTATCCTATAGGCAAACCTCTCGAAAAGATAAACGCGCGTGGAATAGAGGAAATGTTGAGGCAAAGTCCGTTTGTCAAGACTGCTGAATGCTACAAGACAGAGGGGGGCTATGTCTACATTTCGGTGACGCAGCGAATGCCGGTGATACGCATCAAGGCCGACAATGGCGACGACTACTATGTTGACGACAACGACTGCATAATGCCGCGCACCAACTATACGAGCGACCTTATCATAGCCTCGGGAGCCATCAGCCGCCGTTATGCGATAAGCTATCTGTCGGCTCTTGGCAGGATTATCATGCAGAACGACTTGTGGAAGAACCTTATAGAGCAGATACACATTCTGCCTGACCAAGGTGTGGAACTGGTGCCTCGCATCGGCGACCACATTATATATATAGGTAAGCTGCCCGATGGTTCCAACCGTGAGCAACACGAGGCGGACATTGCCAAGTTCTTCGAAAAGAAGATGACCCGACTTGAGAAGTTCTATAAATATGGACTCTCGCAGGTGGGCTGGAACAAGTATTCGTATGTGAACATCGAATTCGACAACCAGATAATATGCAAACGTAAGGGGGCAAAAGCTCCACTTCCAGTCAAGCATGAGGTTGCTCCGGTTGTTCCTGCACCGACAGATGTCACACCAATGGCTGAGGAAGGATCATCGGAGGGAGAAGCTGGACATAACTCACCAGTGAAGCCAGAGGAGGCAACGCAGAAAGAAGCCAAGACAAAGCCTAACGACAGCAAGGCTACGTCGAAGGAAAACAAGGCTACGCCAAAGGAGAAGGAAAGTAAGAAAGCTCCAAAGGAAGGCAAGAAAGCCTCAAAGGAGGGTAAGAAATCCTCAAAGGAGGGTAAGAAATCCTCAAAGGAGGGTAAGAAATCCTCTTGACTTTCGATATTTTCCGTCGCCCAAACTCTCAAGAATATAATAAGTAATCAAGAAAAAAACAACAATAGATATATAACAAACGTATGGCAAAGGATTTTATAGTAGCTATAGAGCTTGGGTCAGCCAAACTGACCGGCATTGCAGGGAGGAAAAATCCCGATGGCAGTATCACCGTACTTGCTGTCGCATCAGAAGACTCCACCTCGTACATACGCAAGGGTGTTGTCTACAGTATAGACAAGACAGCACAAGGATTGAGCAACATCATAACAAAACTTAAGAACAGCCTTCAGGCTGATATTACCCAGGTATATGTAGGTATTGGCGGACAGAGCATCCACAGTGTGCGCAATATGGTCATAAAGGACTTGCCAGTGGATGCCATAGTGTCGCAGGGAATGGTGAACGAGCTTATGGATACCAACCGCAATATGACCTATCCCGACTACGAGATACAGGACGCTATAACCGAGGAATACAAGGTCGACCTTCAGTATCAGACCGATCCCGTAGGTATTCAGGCAAGCCGCCTGGAGGGTAATTTCATCAACATTCTGTGGCGTCGCTCGTTCTATCGCAACCTTAACAAGAGTTTCGACAGTGCTGGCATTGCCATTGCCGAGACTTATCTCGCTCCACTTGTTATGGCCGACAACGTGCTCACCGAAGCCGAGAAACGTGCAGGATGTGTGCTTGTTGACCTTGGGTCGGAAACTACCACAGTGTCGGTGTACTATCGCGACAAACTTCGCAGCATTGCTGTTATCCCACTTGGTGGCGACAACATCACCAAGGACCTTGAGTCGTTGCAGATGGAGGAGAAGGATGCTGAGCGCATGAAGCTGAAGTATGCTTCGGCCCTTACCGATGTGGCTGACATCGACCCGACAGCAGTTCTCCCTATCGACAACAAGCGCTCTATCGAGAGCCGCAAGTTTATCGAGGTGGTGGAAGCACGCACTCTTGAGATTATCGAGAATGTGAAGAGCTTCATCCCTACTGAGTATGCCGACAAGCTGCTTAGCGGTATTGTGCTCACTGGTGGTGGTAGCAACATGACCAACATCGAGAAGGCGTTCCGCGAGTATACTGGTGTCGACAAGGTGCGCGTGGCAAAGTTTGTCTCGCTCAACATCAATACCAAGGATTCGAAGTTCACTCTGCCCCACGACGGAACAATGAACACCATATTGAGTCTTGTAGCTCGTGGCGACATGAATTGTGCAGGCAACGCCTTCGGCGAATCACCCTTCGACAATCAGCATGTGAACAGCGGAGCCTCTGTGCAAAATGGTACAACCACTGCATCCACCGCAACTACAACAGCCCAGACTGCCAACACAACTCCACATGAGACAGAGGAGGAGCGTATCAAGCGCGAGGAGAGAGAACGTCTCGTGCGTGAGGAGGCTGAACGACTCAAGCGCGAGGAAGAAGAAAGACGTCGTAAGGAAGAGGAGGAGCGCAAGAAGAACACTCCGTTCGGACGCCTGTTTGGATCATTAAAGAGATTCGGCAAGTCACTCGTTGAACCTGAAAATGGTGACTAACCCATCTCTCTCTCAAATGCACTACGCGTGATATATACAGCCCGCCTGAAACGGGCAAGCATATTCCCAACCGCATAAACAAACTGAATTAAAATGTCTGACAACAATAACAACCCTATGGTGGACTTCTGTACACCTGAAAAAGAAACCAATACGATTATTAAGGTAATCGGTGTCGGCGGTGGTGGCGGCAACGCTGTCAATCACATGTACCGAGAGGGTATCCACGATGTTTCGTTCGTGCTCTGCAACACCGACAACCAGGCTCTCAACGACTCGCCTGTGCCAGTGCTTCTGCAACTTGGCACCGAGGGTTTGGGTGCTGGCAACAAACCTGCCAAGGCTCGCCAGGCAGCCGAGGAAAGCATCGACTCTATTAAGCAGATGCTCAGCGACGGTACACGAATGACCTTTATCACCGCTGGTATGGGTGGTGGTACCGGTACTGGTGCCGCTCCTGTCATCGCTCGTGTGAGCAAGGAACTTGGCATCCTTACCGTAGGTATCGTTACCATTCCTTTCCGATTTGAGGGCAAGCGCAAGATCGACCAGGCTCTCAACGGTGTGGAGGAAATGGCAAAGCATGTGGACGCATTGCTTGTTATCAACAACGAGCGTCTGCGCAAGATTTATCCAGAGCTTACAGTGCTCGACGCTTTTGGCAAGGCCGACGACACTCTTTCTGTAGCTGCCAAGTCAATTGCAGAGATTATTACCAATCACGGACTCATCAATCTCGACTTCAACGATGTTAAGACAGTGCTCAAGGATGGTGGCGTGGCTATCATGTCTACCGGATATGGCGAGGGCGAGGGTCGTGTGAAGCAGGCTATCTCCGACGCGCTCAACTCACCGTTGCTCAACGACAACGATGTGTTTAACGCCAAGAAGATTCTTCTTAGCATCAACTTCTCAAAGGATTCCAACAACGACTCGCCAAACTCTGGTGGCTTGATGATGGAGGAGATGAACGAGGTGAACGACTTCATGGAGCAGTTTGGCTCCGACTTCGAGATAAAGTGGGGTATAGGACTCGACCCGGAACTTGGCAACAAGGTGAAGGTTACAATCCTTGCCACAGGCTTCGGTATCGAGAATGTTGATGGTATGAACAACCACATGCGTCAGCTCGCACAGGAGGAGGACGACAAGCAGGTGGAGATAAATATCAAGAATGCCATCCGCCGCAACCACTACTATGGCGACGACAAGGGCGGCTCCATCACCAAGCGTCGTCCGCATATCTTCCGTTTCTCTGCCGACGACCTTGACAACGAAGAGGTGATTCTCACCGTAGAGACCACACCTACCTACAAGCGCACATTGCAGCAGCTTAATGAGCTGCGCCGCCGCATTGTCGACGAGAAGGAGGCTCCAAAGCAGAACAGCGAGAGCGAGTCTGTGGCAGGAACTATATCTTTCACATAAACTGATTGTGCAATCAGCCAAATAGCTGTTGCAATACAGGCAATGACTTCATGTCGGGGAATGCCGGCTGGTGGAGCCTGTAGTATTGAAGAATAACCTCAATAATGCGGTTGCGCTCGCTTCTTGACAGCGAGAGCAACCGCATTGTCGTATAGTTGAGTCGCATGAGCAGTCGTATCTTGCGTGCTTCGTCGGGTTTTAGGAAGTCGGAGTGTACAGGCACATGCTTCACAAAGTTTCCAGCACGCATGTCGAAGTAGGTGTCGCTACCTGTATCGTTGTCCTCGTCGTCGAGGTTAGGGTAGAAGCCTATGAAGCGTGTAAGGTGCAGCATATATATAATGTGGAAGTTGGTAAAGCCTCGCTCGCAAGCGTCAAGCCAGCGCACGCTGTTCTCTATAAACAGGTAGAGCGAGGGATTTGCCTGTTCGGAGCGGGTGCAATAGCTTGTAAACTCTGCAACGAATAGGGCTATCGACAGTTTGAGCGCGTCGAAAGGCAACGACACAAAGGGCCAAGCCACCGAAGCCTCCTTGATGCGTTGCAGTTTCTGCGAGGCTCGGTAGTCAAACTCTATGTTCAGAAGAGTGAGAGGTTGGAAAAACTGTTTCTTCACTCCCGAGCGCGAAGTGCGCGGAATACGCTGCATGAAAGAGAGTCTTCCATGCGATTCGGTGAAGAGATCCACTATAAGTTGCGACTCACCGTATTTCAGCGAGTTAAGTACAATAGCATTGGTTTTTATGAGCATTTTTGCCTGTTTTTGGTCTTTTAAGGGCAAAATTACAGAAAAAAGCGGCATTTCAAGAAAAAACTTAAAAGAAAATTTGGCGCATATAAAATAAAGTCGTACCTTTGCACCCGCTTAAAACAAGCACCTTGGTCCCTTCGTCTATCGGTTAGGACGAGAGATTTTCATTCTCTAAAGAGGAGTTCGACTCTCCTAGGGACTACAATTTAAAAATAAAAAAAAGAATAATAAAAAGAAGATGGCAAATCACAAATCATCACTTAAGAGAATCCGTCAGGACAAGGCTAAGGCTTTGCACAACAGATACTACGCAAAGACGATGCGCAATGCTGTCCGCAAGTTGCGCGCCATGACGGACAAGGAAGAGGCTGTAAAGCTCTATCCTACTGTTCAGAAGATGCTGGACAAGTTGGCAAAGACTAACATTATCCACAAGAACAAGGCTGCAAACTTGAAGTCAAGCTTGTGTCTGCATATCAGCAAGCTCGCATAATTTAAGTTTGTTGAAAACCCCATACTGAGGTCATCTGTCGCAAGACGGGTGACCTCTTTTGGTTTTCCGCCTGATTCAGTTGCAGCGTAAAAGAATGTGGCAAAACTCGTGAAGCGGGTTTTGCCACATTCTCTTGTCGTATATAAGATATTTCTTTCTATTTGGCCAGATAGCCTTCGCCTCTTGCAGGCACAAGCCATTTCTCTATTTCGAGGTATCTCAGTCGGTATTCCGCTCCCGAAGTGCCCTGTGCCGGACCTATCACCACCACCCATCCGTCGATGAATCCGCAGTTGCCCACGTATAGGTCGTCGGCTTTGGCAACCTCCATTCTCAGGTTGCCTCGGTATTGCCACATAAGTTTCTTTATTTGCCGCTCGTCGCAGTTGAATATCTCTTTCAGTTGCACGCGGTGTCCGTCGCGTTTGGCAAAGCAAGCCACATCGCTTGTAGTCCAGTCTACAGAGTCGCGGTCGGTTGTCACCACCTCGTAAGTCACGCACGACGGGTCCTCATATAGCCATGTTACCTCCACACGACGGCGTGCCCCCTTGTTGTTCTCCACAAAATCCTTGGCCACAGCGTCAAGAAAGCCTGCAAAGTCGTCGGTGCTCATGTTTCCTGTCTTCACGTCCTCCATTGTGTTGTCCACGTCGAGCACCTCGCCAATCCATGCCTTTGCGCTTCGCATTACAGCATCGTTGCCCCCTACGGGGAAGTCGACGGCAGCATTATATACGGTGCCGTCTTTTTTCTCAGTGCATGTCATGGGCATCACGTCGAAATAGTTCTGACCAAGTGTGGTCAATGGAGCGATGAAGAGAAGGGTGAGTGTTGATTTTGTGTGTACTGAAAACATTTTTCTATTCTTTGTGATAATTCAAGATGCAA
The DNA here is from genome assembly GCA_934230685.1 of uncultured Prevotella sp. GTDB lineage: Bacteria > Bacteroidota > Bacteroidia > Bacteroidales > Bacteroidaceae > Prevotella. The sequence goes on from CAKQFF010000002.1 coordinate 20,257, forward strand.
AGTTAATGAAAAAATCCAATCGTTGCATCGTCAATTCCATAAAAAGTTAAGCAGCAACAACTGCAAGGCTAAAGAGCATAAAAGCACAGTGCAAGCTGTAAGTGTATTATACGTTTTTTACCATTTAAAATTTCCCCAACTCACGAAAATTTATTACTTTTGTAGACTAAATATCGAAATTAAGATAATGGCAGAAATACAGAAAAACGAGAGCAACTACTCGGCAAGTAACATCCAGGTCCTCGAAGGACTTGAGGCAGTGCGCAAGCGTCCTGCCATGTACATTGGCGACATCAGTGAGAAAGGTCTCCATCACCTCGTCAACGAGACCGTTGACAACTCCATCGACGAGGCAATGGCGGGCTACTGCTCCCATATTGAGGTGACAATCAACGAGGATGAGTCGATCACTGTTCAGGACAATGGTCGCGGTATTCCAGTCGACGAACATAAGAAATTACATAAGTCAGCCCTTGAGGTTGTGATGACCGTGCTCCATGCAGGCGGTAAGTTCGACAAGGGTTCATATAAGGTCAGCGGTGGTCTGCACGGTGTGGGTGTGAGCTGTGTCAACGCTCTCTCCTCACACATGAAGTCTCAGGTGTTCCGCGATGGCAAAATCTACCAGCAGGAATACGAGAAGGGCAAGCCCCTCTATCCCGTGAAAGTTGTAGGCGAAACCGATCTTAGAGGCACACGCCAGCAGTTCTGGCCAGACCCCACAATATTCACTACCACACACTATCAGTGGGACATCGTTGCACGCCGTATGCGCGAGCTTGCGTTCCTTAATGCGGGCATCAAGATCACATTGCGCGACCTTCGCCCCGACGAAGAGGGCAAGACACGCGAGGAAGTGTTCCATGCCAAGGACGGACTCAAGGAGTTTGTGCGCTACGTCGACCGTCACCGTACCCATCTCTTCGACGATGTCATCTACCTCAAGACCGAGAAGCAGGGCTTCCCAATCGAGGTGGCTATCATGTATAATACCGATTACTCGGAGAACATCCACTCCTACGTAAACAATATCAATACTATTGAGGGTGGTACACACCTTACTGGTTTCCGTGCCGCACTCACACGTACGCTTAAGGCTTATGCCGACAACGACCCCGTGATATCAAAGCAGATTGAGAAGGCTAAGATAGAAATCGCAGGCGAGGACTTCCGCGAGGGACTCACCGCTGTTATCTCTATCAAGGTGGCTGAGCCACAGTTTGAGGGTCAGACCAAGACCAAGCTCGGCAACAGCGAGGCTGCTGGAGCCGTGCAGCAGGCCGTAGGCGAGGCTCTTGCCAACTATCTTGAGGAGAACCCCAAGGAGGCCAAGATGATTTGCGACAAGGTGATTCTCGCTGCCACAGCGCGTATTGCTGCCCGCAAGGCCCGTGAGAGTGTGCAGCGCAAGAACCCAATGACTGGAGGTGGACTTCCTGGCAAACTTGCCGACTGCTCCAACCGCGACCCCAAGAAGTGCGAGATATTCCTCGTCGAGGGTGACTCCGCCGGCGGTTCAGCCAAGCAGGGACGCGACCGCTACACACAGGCTATCCTGCCTTTGCGCGGAAAGATTCTCAATGTAGAGAAGGTTATGTGGCACAAGGTGTTTGAGTCGGAGTCGGTGATGAACATTATCCAGAGTATCGGTGTGCGCTTTGGCGTTGACGGCGAGGAGGATAAGGAGGCCAACATCGATAAGCTTCGTTACGACAAGATTATCATCATGACCGATGCCGACGTCGATGGCTCACACATCGACACGCTCATCATGACACTCTTCTATCGTTTCATGCCTAAGATCATTCAGGAGGGTCACCTCTACATTGCCAACCCACCGCTCTACCTCTGCACCTATAAGAACAAGGTGAAGGAGTATTGCTACACCGAGCAGCAGCGCCAGGCTTTCCTCGACAAGTATGGCAACGGCTCTGAGGACGGCAAGTCTATCCACACACAGCGCTATAAAGGTCTTGGTGAGATGAACCCAGAGCAGCTTTGGGAGACAACCATGGACCCGCAGACACGTCTGCTCAAGCAGGTTACTATCGAGAATGCAGCCGAGGCTGACGAGATATTCTCCATGCTCATGGGCGATGATGTGGAGCCACGCCGCAAGTTCATCGAGGAGCATGCCACATATGCTAACATCGACGCATAATAATAAGGTGTGTCAGAACACCTGGCTTAGGGTTTATCGGGCTAAATCTTTTTAGCCCGATAAACTTCTTTATTATTGGCTCTGTCCATATTCTTTCCACCCCTTTTCCTTTTTCCTTATGCATCGCCTAATCTACACATTCCTGTTTCTATTCTTTGCCATCACAATCCGAGCCCAGCAGTTTGGCACCGATTGGATGACCTCACCATCATCTGCCTGTTCCTCATGCCAATGGTTTCGCCGCACATTTGTTGCCGACAACCGCCCTCTGCTTGGCTCTGTAAGCGTTGCAACCGACTCACGCTTTGTTCTCTATGTCAACGGTCGTAACGTGTCTACAGCCCTTTTTATGCCCATACGCGAGGAGAAAGACTGTAGTCCCGTGTCCATGACTTTTGATGTCACTCGTTTTCTTCGTCCCGACTCCAACACAGTGGCAGTGCTCCTCGCCCCTGAAGCCAAGCGTCTTGCCCCTCCAAGTCTTTCTGTAGGTTTCTTCGGCTCTGATGCCATCGGCTCCTGTTTTGCTTATCTTTCGCCTGACGGTTGGCTTTGTCGTCCGGCGTCTACAAGCGTCACAGCCGAGGGAGAGCTTATGTATGAGCGCAACAACACTCTTACGCCCGCCTATGGCGACATGGCTATGGCAGAGTGGTTTCCATCGGTTGTCCAGCCCTTCAATGGTGGCATGGCTCCCAAAGACAATGGCATTTCTTTGGAGAGTGTTTATGGCTACAATGTTCGGATGTATAATCCTTTTGCCGACAATGCCGCTTATGTGCATAAGATTCTGTCGCCATGCGGCATTGAGATAAATGGCAATAGGGTGGTCTACGATTTCTCTCCTGGCTTCTACGGTTATGTGCGTGTCACGTTTCGTGGCTGCAGTCAAGGCGAGCGCATACGAATAGGCGGGCTCGAATATATCTGTACAGGAACAATCGACGAGCAGGCTTTCTGCCGCTTCACAGCTGGCTATATGCGCAAGGTGGAGATAAGTGGTGACGCAGGGTTTAGTCCTGAGCAAGTGCAGGAGATCTATGCGGTTTGTATGTAGCTATATATTGCCTGAAAAATGAATACGTATTCAAAGGCAAAGTAATACGTATTCAAAGTAATATATATTAAATGGTCAAGTATTATATATTAAATGGCAAAGTAATATATATATAAATGGCAAAGTAATATTATATTACTTTTTAGGATAAAAAAACTCGTCGCATGGCTATATGTTAACCACGCAACGAGTTTTTCTTTTTTAACCTAAAACAATCTCTTCCCTTATTATTCCAATACAACCTTCTTGGTAATGTCGCCTTGTTTCATCACATACACGCCCTTACCCGCAGGCTTGCCGTTGAGCAATTTGCCGCTGAGGTCATAGTAGCGTGTGGCAGCGGTGTTGGTATTGCTTGTTTTGATACCCTCTATACCAGTTGTAATCCAATCCTTGTATTCTGAGCGAGCAGAATTGGCAACCTGACAGTTGGTGGCATCGTTCGAATCGTAGTTGGAAATGTAGGCCACAACCTGCATGTTCTCTACCTTGCAATCGTTCTTGATGGTGATGTCGGTAGAATAGTCATAGTCGTCGCCATTCCATTCTATCTCGTCGCCCCAAGTGCTGTTGAAGCCACGGTTCACATGCTCGTGGATGTAACTGCCTGATGCGCCAGCCTGGCTCCTTGCAGGAATGTCATCCTCCAGGGCAACCACGTTGATGCGTGCCGGAAGCGATGTTATGTCGGCCTTTGAGCGCGAGCCTTTCACGTTTACATGCAACAGATAAGGATTGCTTTCATCGGGCGTAACACTCAGTTTGAGGCTGACGTAAGCCGGCTCTTCGAGAGCATAGTCCACCATTGAATTAAACTGATCCTGTGAGGATGGGCAATACACCGGGGTAGTGCCTTCGTCCATCACGGTGCGGTCGAACATTACAGCTGGTGCATAGGTTGAACCTCCTGCGTTGAAGAGCCACAGATAATCGTTGTCGCATGTGGCAGTGAGCCAGTCGGTGTAGTAGCCAGCGTGGCGTGTGATAACGTTCACGCGCTCGGCGTAGTCCTCATTTTCAAGCAGGGTCTTGATGTAGGATGCCATACGCGGACAGTTAGGACACTTCTCGGTGGTGAACTCCTCAATAAGCAAGTTGCGTGTGAAATCCTGGGCTATCACCTCAAACTGTGCCGAGAGAGTGTTGTCGGCAGGGTTCTCGTCCTCGCCTTCGTTGATGTCGGCAATCTGGATGTTGATGGTGCGTGCCACATTGTCTGGAGTGCCTACATTGGGATTGTCTACAACAAAGCTGAATGTCTGCTCGCCCTGATATGCAAGACTGCAATCCTGAGCAATGTCGTAAGTGCCGTCGTAGCCATCGACAGTGCAGCGGAACTTAAAGCCGCTGATGGTCATAGTGGCAAGGTTCTTCACCGTAGCCTGCACCTTCAGCTTGCCGTTGCTAATGGCATAAACGGGCTGCACAGTGATGTCTTTGAGCGAGAGGTTCACCTTAGGCAGCTTGTCGCCATAAGCAAGAGCCTCCACCGAGAGCACTCCCTTCTGGCTCATGTCCTCCCATTCTCCGTCTTGCTCCTTAAGATAGAAGCCGCCTTCGGAGTGGTCGGATGTCACAACTGCGAAACCTGTGCTCGAACTCTTCTGATGGAATGAGAATCCGATGTAGAGTCCGTCGTCGAGTTTTGCAGGAATGTTGTAGGGAGTGTCGAGTGCTACAAGGTTCCAACCCTTCTTCAAGTCGGCCTTTGAAACGGCTCCCTGTGCGATGTTCTCGCCGTCGAGCGATGTGCGAAGCCACACTACAAGCGAGTCGACATTCAGCTTGGAAGCCAAGCCTGCACGTATTGAGTCGATGTGGCAGTCGGCAAATGTCGCCATGAGATTGCGGTCGACATGTATTGCAGCCGAACGCCACACATTCTTCTGAGCTGAGCTGACCACGCCACGTGTAGGGGCTTGTCCCGAACAGTAGCCTATTGCTACTCCGCTCACTTGTTGTGCTTGCATGGCCATAGCCATGACAAGCACAAGGAGTGTTAATAATGTTTTCTTCATGATTCCAGACATTTATTTCTTTATGAACTTGGTAGTCTTCACAGTTCCGTCGGCATAAGTGGTGCGGATGATGTTGACACCCTTCTGCGGAGTATTGATGCGGCGGCCAGCCACGTCGAACAGCTCCTGGCTTGAAACCTTGCTGTTGCCGTCGGTGATGGCAGTCTTCACACCGGTTGCAGTGCCCCACTTGTCCATTGTCCATACGAATACGTCGTCGAGCTTAAAGAGCCACTGGCCAGTGCAGTCGTGGTGGCGGAACAAGATGCAAACGTCTTCGCCAGCGTAAGGCTTGAGGTCGATGGTCTGGTATGACCAGTTGTCCACATTGTCTTCGTTAAGAGTCTCCGAGAACACAGGCTCAAGGCTGTTGAGGTTTTTAGGATTCTCAATCATGTCTTCTGTAGCAACATACACGCTGTAGTGCTCTTCAGGACGGTTCTTGCTCTGTGGAGCGGCATACCATGTGAGCATTGCGCCCTCCTCTGGAACGCTTACAAGTGGCGAGATTGTCCAGTTGTCGGGAGTGATGTCGCCGTTGTTGTAGCTATAGGATGCAGAACCGAGAATCTGCTTGCCGCTGTGGCAATACTCAGGGAAGTCGCCTCCGAAGAGGTTGTAGCCCAAGTTCCAGCACTCGCCATCCTTGTCGGCATCGTAGGTAGACCAGCCATAGGCGTCGTCCTCAAAGTCGCCAACGAGCAGATAACCATCATCGTCCTTGGCAAATCCCTCGCAAGCCACGGTGAAGTCGCCTGCACTTGTCTTGATTGTAAGGTTGTCCTTATACTCGCCAGGAGCGGTAGGATAGAACCATAGAGTCACGTCGAGTGTGTTGCCAAATTGAGCCTGGTCGGTAGGCACAATGCCATAGAAGGCTCCTGCCTGCGGGATATCGAGCACTTTAAGCGGTTCGCTACCCAGGTTCTTAAGCTGTACTGTAGCAGTGGTGTAGCGGTTGTAGCCCACGAATGTTGAGTCGAACTTAGCCTCTGTATCTACAAGTTCGGCATTGTTCTCCTTAAAGTCCATAAGTTTGAGCGAGAGATTCTTGATGCGCATGCAGTCGTCGCCAGCATATAGAGTGTCGCCAATCTGTATGAATGTGAAGGTGATAGAGTGCTCACCTGGTACACACTGTAGGAATTTAGCCCAAGACTCATCGCTTCCAAATACTGTCTCCGAGTCAGCCTTGCGCACACCGCCCGGCACGTCATGCTGTCCGCTTGACATAGGATGGCTGATATTAATCTGTCCGAAGTCGGCAGAATACCAGTTATCTGCGTCTTCTGGAGCGTTGCAGTTGATGTCGCCGTCCCATGAGAGGATTCCTATCTTGCCCTCAGGCACAGTGAATTTGGCTGTAAGCTCGCAACGGTTGCTTGTGTAGTCGAGCTGCTTGGCAGTAGAGTTGTAGGCTACGCCGTTCTCCACGAGCCATGGTCTCTGTCCGTCGGTAGTGAATGTGAATTCGCCTTCCTTTACTATCGACTGGAAGTCTGGCATATCGCGTACAAGAGCCTTAACGGGTACGGTGTAGGTTCCTGCGTTAGTCTCAAGAGTTACATTGCCGTTGTATGTGCCGGCCTTGTCGGTGTTGAGGTCAACGTATACGGTGGCAGTCTTCATTGTAGCCACGTTGTTGTCGGCAATCTCTGTTGTGAAAACGCTGTTGTCGGTGGTTGCCTTTGTTATCTTGAGCGGATTCTCGCCCTTGTTCACAATCTCAATCTTGCCAGTTCCTGTAGCAGGCTCTTCGGCTGATGTGAGGAAGCTGCCAAGGTCAATACTTGTGGTCTTCAGTTCTGCTGCGTCTTTTGCAAGGTCGCTGAGCGAGAGGTCGAGGTCGTATACATAGAGTCGGTTCTCGTCAAGACCAGAATAGTAGTAGCTGTCATACTGGAAGCGCACTTCGTGTTTGCCAGGAGCAAGTTCTACAAAGTTGGATATGTCCTCGTTGGCTCCGGTGAATGCCGAGAAAGCCTGGTTGTCTACAAATGCGCCGCCAGCGTTATAGTTCCACTGCGAACTATTGTTGCTCACACCCTTCCAAGAGAATTTGCCGAGCTTGCCTTCCGGCACTTCGAAGTTGACATACAGTTTTGACGAAGCTCCGCCATAACCGTGAGTGGTAGAAGCTGCCACGTTGGTACCGTCGGCGAGCTGTGTAGGCTCAAACGGATAGTCAAGCTCTGTGGTGAGCTTCATGTCGCCACCCTTGATGGCCTTGCTGTAGTCTGGATAGTCGGTCACGGTGCCTGTATACTCCATCATGTAAGGCTCGTCTCCACCGTCCCACTCGATGGTAGAGATACCATCATAATCACCAGCCTTGGCGTTCTCAAGTGTCACGTCGATTGTTTGTAGGCTTTGTGCCTTGATGGTTCCGGCTACTGGGTCAACGCTATAAGAGTCGTCGTCGGATTCTGTCTCGATGGCATAGTCGGTTTCAGCGCCGCCGAGGTTTGCAAGATAGAATGTCTTTGAAATCGGATAGTTGACGAATGTATTGCCGAAGTTAAGCTCGTTGCCTATTGCTACCACGTAAGGCTTGTCGGTAGGCTGCTGTATGTAGAGGTGCTTATATGCCTCTTGCACACCGTAGCTCTGGCTACCGTCGGCGGTGAACATGAAGGCACATACAGCCTGGTCGGTTGTGATGCGCTCGAAGTCGCCCTCAACGTGGAACACCAGTTCGTCGTCGGGTTGCAGCTTTTTGTCGTCGCCTATTGTTCCTGCCATGAGCACAGCGGGATAATAGCCGTAGAAGTCACCGCATATTGTGGCATCTGCAAAATTGCTCTTTGTAGGTACAGTGATGGTCTTCTTCTCTGGATCGTAGGTTCCAGTGAATGGATAGTCGTGTGCAGGAGAATAAGCCGTGGGGTCGTAGAGGTTAAAGAAGTTGGTGAATGTCACCTTAGTGCCGTCGACGGCCACACCTATATTGTAGGCAAGCACATCTCCTCCGGCTGAGGTGAACGAGTAGCCACTGAAGTAAGACTGTGCCACAGAGTAGCACTGCACAGTGTCTATAGCCTCGCCAGCGCGGCGCACTTGACGTTTCGCTTGGTTCTTGAGGGTCTCAAGACGTTTGGATGTTGTGTTTTTGTTGGCAGTCTTGTTCTGCTTTACCAAGTTCTCGATGGTGGCACGCGAGAGGCGCATGTCCATCTGCAGCGGATTAAAACCGTCGGGCAATGCCTTAGGGGCAACACCCTTGTGTGATTGAATCATCTGCTCGGTAAGAACTCTTTGCTGTGTTTGTGGTGTCTGCGCTATTGCTGTCACGCCACATCCTGCAAACATCATGAGTAATAGAAAATTCTTCATAAGCTTTGCTTTTTGATATTGATGACTAAGTTTTTCTGTTTACGATGGCAAAATTAAGCATTTTTTCAATACAGATGGTCATATTCATTTATTTATATGTAGACAAGGATATATGTAGGCAAAACGGTGCAAACAACTGATAGTGAGTTGTTTGCACCGTTTCTTTGAGGGTTTCTTATGTAGACAAGTGACGTTTTAAGTTCAAAAATTGTTACTTTTCGAACGTTTTTTACAATATTCTGTAACCTCTTATTGTGGGTTTGGTTGTAATTTAACACTTGTGCTTTAGCTCTGGTTTCCTTGTCCTTACCCACGTGTAAGAGCCGGAATATAGGTTTAGAACGAGCCGAGAAAGTCGTTCAGAGTCTCGTATTCATCGCTAAGAGCCATCTTCTTTTTCTTTAGTCTGTATTTGCGCGTGCGCAATGTCGCGTCAGAGATGTTGAGCAGCAATCCCTGGTCTTGTGCGCTCACACCGAGCTTGAGCAGGCAACACAAGCATACATCATCGGTGGAAAGATCGTTGAATTGCTCTACGAGTCGGCTGGCAAAGTTGTCGTAGCATACATTTGTGGAGTCGATGAGGTTTTGCTGCTCTTCTGATGTGAGTGCTATGTTGCGTGCCGACGTGATTTTCTTCTTCTCGTTCATCGATGGCAGTTGCTCTATCTTGTGAATCACGTCGCTGTTGCTGAGCATCTTCACCTTCAGTTCGCTCTGCTGTTGTCTGAGCTGTTCTATCTGCTCGTCTTTTGACGATAGGCTTGCCATAAGCTCCATCTGCCTGTCTTGCGCCTCTCGTTGTATCTTCATCAGCTCATAGTTGTGGGCTTTCATTTGCGAAAGGGTCTGCTGCAGCAGGTTTTCCTTCATACGCAATGCGCTCTCTGTGCGGTGGCGATAGCGTTGGTGCAGATATACAAACACGGCAGCTATGGCACACAGAATGCCAATGAGAGCCACGACGAGGGCTGTCTTGCGCTGGTTGTCCAGTTTTAGATTGTCGCGTTCGGCGGCAACGATGGCATAGTTGTAGCGGCGTGCCACTTGTGCAAGCTGCTTGTTGCGGTCCTCCTCATACTGCGAGTCAACATACTGGCAGAACAGATCTTTGTATTGAAGTGCGGCGAGCAGATTGCCCTTGCCTCTCTCCAGGTCGCTTAGTTCGCTATAGTAGGTGGCTTTCTCGTAGTAGCGGTTGTCGAGTCTGCCGCGTTCTATGTAGACGCGTGCCGAGTCGTACATGCCCAATCCTATGAAGCAAGTTCCCTTTATGCCGTATAGGGTCTTGTCGGGATATTTGGTGGCAGCGATCGCCAAATTGGAGTAATGCAGGGCATCGCTGTGGTTGGCTTGCATCTCAAAAGCCGAAGCCTTGCTCTTGTATAGCCATGACAGCCACGGGCTATTGTTGCTCTTGGCTATTGTTATAGCTTTGTCGAGCAGTTTATGGGCTTCATCAAACTTGTGTTGGAACAGCATAGTCCATCCCTGCATACCGAGTACGCGTGCCATGCGGTTGTTGTCGCCAAGCTTCTTGGCGTATTTTTCAGCAATTTGCAGTTTGGCTGTTGCCTCTACGAATGGTGGTTCCACCTTGAGCAACCATCCCCAACGGGCATAAGCAATATACAGCAAAGCCCATTGGCGTGAGCCTTCGAGCAGCTTGGCAGCATGCACATAGCATGGCATAGCCTTCTCGTCGTCGCCCGTTTGCTCGAAAGCCCGTCCTGCAGCAATCAGTGCGGCAGCCTTCACCTCGTTCTTGTTGTGGCTGTCGTTGAAGTATTTCTCCACAGCCATAGCCATAGAGTCGCTCTCAGTCTCCTTTTTGTTGTTTGCGCCGACAAGCAGTTTCACCACGTCGTATCGTGCGTGGTCTTCCTCGGTGTTAAGGGCAGAGCTGTCGGTGCGCGAGTATATGCTTTGTGCCGAATCACTCGACGTTGCTGCTGCCACAATAGCCTCGTCCGACAATGACGCCACACGTTGTCGGTTGTCACAAGCGGTTATCAGCAATGCGGTGATGGCGCAAAATGCCGTGCGCAACCATATTATATTCTTCGGGTACATTATATTTTTCGGGTACATCTTTAATATATTCTTAATCTTTTTGCAAAGGTAATGATTTTTTCATACACATTAGCTACTCCTTTTCTTTTTAATAAAACCTAAAATTTTGCTATATAATAAGGTATACGGAAAAATATTCTTACTTTTGCGCCCAAATTAAAGAACACAAAGCGAAATCATGCAAGAAAATTTAGTAATCGTCGAGAGCCCCGCAAAGGCAAAGACAATTGAGAAATTCTTGGGCGAAGACTTCAAAGTGATGTCGTCCTACGGTCATATACGCGACTTGAAGAAGAAGGAACTCAGTATTGACAAAGATACACTCCAACCCGACTATGTTATCCCTAAGGATAAGGAAGACCTCGTAAAGAAATTGCGCGAGAGTGCAAAGCAGGCACACAAGGTGTGGCTCGCATCCGATGAGGACCGCGAAGGAGAAGCCATCTCATGGCACCTTTGCGAAGTACTCGGTCTTGACGAGGCATCAACCAACCGCATCGTCTTCCACGAAATCACAAAACCAGCAATTCTCGCTGCCATTGCCAGCCCGCGCCACCTCGACATGAACCTTGTCAACGCGCAGCAGGCTCGCCGTGTGCTCGACCGCATTGTAGGTTTTAAGCTCTCTCCAGTGCTTTGGCGCAAGGTTAAGCCGGCACTCTCGGCTGGCCGTGTGCAGTCGGTAGCTGTGAGACTTATCGTTGAGCGCGAGCGTGAGATTCAGAATTTCAAGAGTGAGCCTTACTATCGCATCAACGCCATCTTTGCCATAACCAACGCAGATGGCTCGCAGTCGGAGGTGAAAGCCGAGCTTGACAAGCGCTTCTCAACACATGACGATGCGATAGCTTTCCTCGAACTCTGCAAGGAATCTGAGTTTACTGTGGACACTGTTACAAAGAAACCCCTCAAGCGTATGCCGGCACCACCGTTCACTACCTCAACTCTACAGCAGGAGGCAGCCCGCAAACTTGGCTTCTCTGTTTCGCAGACTATGATGGTGGCACAGCATCTCTACGAGAACGGTCTTATAACCTACATGCGTACCGACAGTGTGAACCTCTCGAAACTCTGCCTTGATGCTGCCAAGGAGACCGTGACAAAGCTCTATGGCGAGGAGTATAGTTCCACACGCAACTTCCACACCCACTCCAAGGGTGCCCAGGAGGCCCACGAGGCCATACGTCCTACCTACATGGCCAACACTACCATCGAGGGCACCGCTCAGGAACGCCGACTCTACGACCTTATATGGAAGCGCACCGCAGCAAGCCAGATGTCGGAGGCTGTAATCGAGAAGACCACCGTGAGCATTGCCATGACCGGAGCCACTGAGCATTTCATTGCAAATGGCGAGGTTGTTAAGTTCGACGGTTTCCTCAAGGTCTACCGCGAGTCTACCGACGACGACCAGGACACAGCCAAGGATGAGTTCTCTCACAATCTGCCCGTGATCAACGAGGGCGACAAGCTCACACGCCGTGAGATTATGTCTACAGAGCGCTATTCGCAGGGTCCGGCACGCTACACCGAGGCAAGTCTCGTGCATAAGCTTGAGGAACTTGGCATCGGACGTCCGTCAACCTATGCCCCTACTATCTCTACCATACAGCAGCGCGAGTATGTGCAGAAGGGCGACAAGAAGGGCGAGGAGCGTCCTTATGTCATCGACTCGCTGCGCGGAATAAAAATAACTCCCACACGCAAGGTGGAGCTTACTGGCAACGAGAAGGGCAAACTTCTGCCTACTGATATAGGTATCGTGGTGAACGACTTCCTTATGGAGAACTTCCCAACCATCATGGACTACAACTTCACCGCAAAGGTGGAGCAGCAGTTCGACCTTATCGCCGACGGCAAGGAGGAATGGACCGACATGATGCAGCATTTCGACCGTGAGTTTGAACCTACTGTAGAGAAGGTGATGAACGCACGTTCGGAGCATAAGGCTGGCGAGCGTAAGCTGGGCGACGATCCTAAGTCGGGTCATCCAGTGTTTGTAAAGATAGGTCGCTACGGTCCTGTGGTGCAGATAGGTACTGCCGACGACGACGAGAAACCTCGCTTCGCTCAGCTTCCTGCCGACAAGAGTATGGAGACCATAACGCTTGAGGAGGCTCTTGAACTGTTTAAGCTCCCGCGCAAGGTGGGTGAGTTTGAGGGCAAGTCAGTGACTATCGGTGCCGGACGCTTCGGTCCTTATGTGCTCCACGACAAGAAATACGTGTCGATACCAAAGGACGAGGATCCTATGTCCATCACCCTTGAGCGTGCCATCGAACTTGTAGAAAGCAAGCGCAAGGCTGAGGAGGAACGCCACTTGAAGCAGTTTGAGGAAGATCCGAACCTCGAGGTGCTGAACGGTCGCTACGGTCCTTACATCGCTTTCGACGGTAAGAACTACCGCATTCCACGCGAGCTTCACCCCAAGGCTGCCGAGCTTACCTATGCCGAGTGCATGGACATCGTGAACAATCCACCGGCTCCAAAGAAGAGAGGAGCCGCAAAGAAGAAATAACTGTGTAAGACAAAAAACAGACCACTATGACCCGAATAATCCTTATCGGCTACATGGGAGCCGGAAAAACAACAATAGGAAAGGCACTCGCCAAGGCTCTTGGCGTGACCTTCTACGACCTCGACTGGTATATCGAGACACGTATGCGGCGCACCGTGAAGCAGATATTCGACAGCGAGGGCGAAGAGGGATTCCGACGCATCGAGCATAACATGCTGCACGAAGTGGCGGAGTTTGAGAACGTTGTGCTTTCGTGCGGCGGAGGCACGCCGTGCTTCTTCGACAATATCGACTATATGAACGGTCAGGGACCGGTGGTCTATCTCAAGGCTTCGCCCGAGGTGCTCTACGAGCATCTCAAGATGGGCAAGTCGGTGCGCCCGCTATTGCTCAACAAAACTCCCGAGCAGGTGCGTGAGTTTATAGAAGAGCAGCTTGCCTATCGCGAGCAGTTCTACTCGAAGGCTCACTATACACTCGACATAAACCTGCTCGACAACTACGAAAAGATAAACGTGACTGTCGAGAAACTGATAGAACTTTTGAAATAAAACCCAAAACCCAAAAATGAAAAAATGGACCATTGACGATTCCCGCGAGCTCTATAACATTAATGGTTGGGGCACCTCATACTTTGGTGTCAATGAGCGCGGCGACATGTATGTCACACCTTGCAAGGACAACGTGCAGATCGACCTGCGCGACGTCATGGACGAGCTTCAGCTGCGCGATGTCACTCCGCCAGTATTGTTGCGATTCCCCGACATTCTCGACAACCGCATCGAGAAGACCTCAAGCTGCTTCAAGAAGGCTGCCGAGGAATATAAGTACAAGGGCGAGAACTTCATCGTCTATCCTATTAAGGTGAACCAGATGCAGCCCGTTGTGGAGGAGATTATCTCACATGGACGCAAGTTCAACCTCGGACTGGAGTGTGGCTCTAAGCCTGAACTTCACGCTGTGATTGCCGTGCAGTGCCAAAGCGACTCCATCATCGTGTGCAACGGATATAAGGACCAAAGCTATATAGAGCTGGCTCTGCTCGCACAGAAGATGGGCAAGCGCATATTCATCGTCGTTGAGAAGATGAATGAGATCGGACTGATTGCATCTGCTGCAAAGAAGCTTGGTGTGCGTCCGAATATCGGCATACGCATCAAACTCGCCTCTTCTGGTTCTGGCAAATGGCAGGAGAGCGGTGGCGACGCTTCTAAGTTCGGACTCCGTGCCTCGGAACTCCTCCAGGCTCTTGAGACTCTCGACGAGAAGGGACTGCACGACTGCGTGCGACTGATACACTTCCACATCGGTTCGCAGATTACTAAGATTCGACGCATACAGACTGCTTTGCGCGAGGCTGCCAACTTCTATATCCAGCTTCACAAGATGGGCTACAACATCGACTTCGTTGACTGTGGCGGTGGACTTGGCGTTGACTACGATGGCACCCGCTCTTCAAGCTCTGAAAGCTCGGTCAACTATTCCATCCAGGAGTATGTCAACGACTGTGTGTATACCTTCGTCGACGCTGCCAACAAGAATGGCATCATCCATCCTAACCTCATCACCGAGAGTGGACGCTCGTTGTCGGCCCATCACTCTGTGCTTATCACGGACGTGCTTGAGACTACTTCGCTGCCCGAAATGCCTGAGGAGTTTGAACCCTCGGAGAGCGACCATCAGCTTGTGAAGGACCTCTACGAGATATGGGACAACCTCAACCCACGCACTATGCTTGAGGACTGGCACGATGCCGAGCAGATACGCGACGAGGCTCTCGACCTCTTCTCGCATGGCATTGTAGACCTGCGCACACGTGCCGAGATTGAGAGTATGTATTGGAGCGTTTGCCGTGAGGTGAACAGTATGGCTAAGACCTTGAAGCACACTCCCGATGAGCTGCGTGGACTGGATAAGTTGCTTGCCGACAAGTATTTCTGCAATATCTCTATATTCCAGTCGCTGCCCGACGCATGGGCCATCGACCAGCTGTTCCCAATTGTGCCTATACAGCGTCTCAACGAGCGCCC
Organism: uncultured Prevotella sp.; assembly: GCA_934230685.1. Lineage (GTDB taxonomy): Bacteria > Bacteroidota > Bacteroidia > Bacteroidales > Bacteroidaceae > Prevotella. The sequence goes on from CAKQFF010000002.1 coordinate 35,447, forward strand.
CACACGCAACGCCACTCTTCAGGACATCACTTGCGACAGCGATGGCAAGATAGCCAACTTCGTGACCAACCGTCAGGCTACTCACGTGCTGCCCGTTCATCCTATCAAGAAGAATGAGGACTACTATCTCGGTGTGTTCCTCGTGGGTGCCTATCAGGAGATTCTTGGCGATATGCATAATCTCTTTGGCGACACCAATGCCGTGCACATCTCTGTGAAGGACGGAGGCTACCACATCGACCAGATATTTGATGGTGAGACCGTTGAGGAAGTGCTCGACTATGTGCAGTACAACCCCAAGAAACTTGTGCGTCAGCTTGAGATTTGGGTTACTAAGAGCGTCAAGGCGGGCAAGATTTCGCTTGAGGAAGGCAAGGAGTTCTTGAGCAACTATCGCTCGGGACTTTATGGATATACGTATTTGGAGTAAACTGTTAGCTCCACTCAGTAGTGTGGTAGGGCATCATGCCTTACCACACAATTATTTTTATCGACTTATGAAAATCACAGTAGTAAAAGTTGGCGGTGCCGTGGTCGAGGATCCGGCACAGCTCACAGCTCTTCTTGAAGGTTTCAAGCAGATAGAAGGAGCTAAGATATTGGTTCATGGTGGCGGAAGACGCGCCACTAAGGTTGCTGCCGCTCTTGGCATAGAGAGCAAAATGGTAGGGGGTAGACGCATAACGGATGCCCAGATGCTTGAGGTGGTGACTATGGTTTATGGTGGATTGGTCAACAAGAATATTGTTGCGCAGCTGCAGTCGCTTGGCATTGATGCCATCGGACTCACCGGTGCCGACATGGATGTCATCCGCTCGCACAAGCGTCCGCTTAAGGATGGTGTCGACTTTGGCTTTGTGGGTGACGTGGACAAGGTGAACGCCAATCGCCTGAAGACGCTTGTTGAGGCTGGCATGACTCCCGTTCTTGCTCCTCTCACTCATGACGGATGCGGCACAATGCTCAATACCAATGCCGACACAATAGCTTCGGAGACGGCTCGTGCCCTTGCCTCATTATATGATGTGACGCTTGTTTATTGTTTCGAGAAGCCCGGTGTGCTCCGCAATCCCGACGATGACGCGAGTGTGATACCCACTATCACACGCCATGATTTCCAGCAGCTCACTGCCGATGGCACAATATCAGGAGGTATGCTCCCGAAGATAGAAAACGCCCTCGCTGCCGTTGAGGCTGGTGTGAAGAAGGTTGTAATAACAAAGGCCGACAGCCTTGGCAATAGCGGTTGCGGCACAGTTGTGTGCTAATACGCATAATCTGTCTTTTTTGTTTCCTCGGGAGGAAAAATTTTCTTTCTCCCGAGGAAACAATTTTTTATGTCCGAGTAGCTTAATCTTTTTGCTTACTCATTATATAATTCTCTGTTTCTCCTTCGTTCTTTCTTCGTTCGTCCTCCGTAGTGAACTCGATCTGCCTCCGTAGTGAACTCGATCTGCCTCCGTTAACGGAACGGAGGTATAGCGGAGGAATAACGGAAGATCAACGGAGATGTAACGAAAGAATAACGAGAACCTATCGAGAGCCTTTCGAGAATAGAACGAAGAAAATATTTGCTGTTGTCATTCTCCAAAAGAAAGGTCCCTCATAAAAATGTGGTGTTGCGCTGAAAAACGCGACCTCTTATAGATTAAGATAAAACAAAAAAGCCTCGCAAGTCGTGTGACCTGCGAGGCTGAATAAGCTGCGCTTCAAGATGGACTTGAACCAACGACCCCCTGATTAACAGTCAGGTGCTCTAACCAACTGAGCTATTGAAGCATTGCATTTACAATCGTTGTTTCTTGATTGCGGGTGCAAAGTTAGCTCATTTTTTGGAAACTGCAAAACTTTTGCAGCATTTTTTTTGATTTTACTTCAATTTAATTGCTTTTCTTACGGAAAAAGCATATTAAAGATACTATTCCTGCCAATGCTCCTACCGAATAGCCTATTGTTGAGGATAGTCCGAAAGCTGTTTTCGACACCATGAGGAAGGTGGTGCAAACCACAGTCATGAATACGGCAGGGATGAGTGTTATGATGTATGGCTTGTTCTCGCGGGCGAGATAAACGGTGCTGGTCCAAAGTGTGAACACCGCCAATGTCTGGTTGGCCCATCCGAAGTATTTCCATATTGTGTTGAAACCGTCGGGATTCTCAATCTGCCAAAGGAGCATGGCGAGCGATGCCACAAACAAGGGTACACATATATATATACGGTTCATCTTCTTGCGCTGACTCAGTTTAATGGCTTGCGCAATGATGAGGCGTGCCGAGCGGAAGGCAGTGTCGCCACTCGTGATAGGAGCTGCCACTACACCAAGCATGGCAAGAATGCCACCCACAAGACCAAGCCAATCGTTGCAGACAAGACTTACTACCATTGGGGCAGATGTATGGTAGCCTGTGGCAGTGGCATTGGCTATCTGCTCGTAGCCAGGCTGGGGAGCATCGTAGAAGAACCACATTGAGACAGTAGCCCATACCAATGCCACCATGCCTTCGGTTATCATGGCACCATAAAATATTGGGCGACCCTTGCGCTCCGACTTCATGCAGCGGGCCATGAGCGGACTCTGTGTGGCGTGGAAACCGCTTATGGCTCCACAGGCTATTGTGATGAAGAGGCATGGGAATATATCCTCGGTGAAGGTGGAGGGGGCGGTCTGCTTGCCAAGATTGCCAAGTCCGTCCCACAGTTCGGGCAATGCAGGCATCTTTATGAGTAGCACGGCCGTGAGAGCTACTGCCATGAAGAGGAGCGAGAACGAGAAGACAGGGTATACCTTGCCTATAATCTTGTCGATGGGAAGCATGGTGGCGATGATGTAATATACGAATATCACGCCCGCCCATATAATCATATTGCCACTGATATGGCCAAGAATCTCAGCAGGACTATACACAAACACTGTGCCCACCATTATAAGCAGGAACACTGAGAACACGAGCAACACCCTTGCAGCTGCGGTGCCAAGATACTTGCGCACAAGGGCAGGAAGGTCGCTGCCGTCATTGCGCATGGAGAGCATTCCGGTGAGGTAGTCGTGGGTGGCTCCCGCAAATATACATCCAAATACAATCCACAGATAGGCAGAGGGGCCAAACTTGGCACCCATTATCGCACCAAAGATAGGACCAGTGCCAGCAATGTTGAGAAATTGTATCATAAACACTTTCCAATAAGGCATTGCCACATAGTCGATACCGTCGGCACATGTGGTGGCTGGAGTGGGACGGTCGTCGGGAGCAAATATATGTTCGACGAAGCGTCCATAAAACAAGTAGCCGGCAATCAGGGCTACGATAGACAAAAGAAATGTTATCATTATTTAGTTATTATTGGTTTTGAAATGCAAAATTATATTTTTTTGTTGAGAATGAATAACAATTTGCTAATTTTGTAGTCGGAATAGAAGAGGAAACAAATAAACGTTTCTGTTAAACGAAGTTAAATTAAAAGACGGCTTGTAACATTTCCCCCGCACAGTCGTCTTCAAAATAGAGCACAGATGAAAAAGATAAATTTTCGCAATGACATTTTGCCGATGAAGGATGCACTCTTCCGGCTTGCACTACGCATCACGCTGAGCCGTGAGGAAGCCGAGGATATAGTGCAGGAAACACTTATAAAAGTGTGGAACCGCCGCGACTCGTGGGACACTATTGAGTCGATAGAAGCCTTCTCGATGACAATATGCCGCAATATGTCGCTCGACCGCTTAAGGCTGCACGACAATCAGAACGCATCGCTTGACGATGATGACAGTTTGATAGGCAGCGAACGACTCGACACTGGCTCCACTCCCTACGAGCGCACTGTGCAGCGCGAGAAGGTGGAGATTGTGAGGACTCTCATTGACAGTCTGCCTGAGAAGCAACGCTCATGTATGCAACTGCGCGACTTCGAGGGAAAGACCTATAAGGAAATTGCCGCGGTGCTCGGTATCAGCGAGGACCTTGTGAAGGTGAACATCTTCCGTGCACGGCAGACAATAAAACAAAAATTCTTAGAATACGACAATTATGGACTATAAATACATAAACCAACTTTTGGACCGCTACTGGCAGGGCGAGACCACGCTCGAGGAAGAGCAGATACTGCGCTCGTTCTTCAGTCAGTTGTGCGTGCCTGAGGAGCTGGCGAAATACCGCCCGCTGTTCGTATATGAGCAGACAGAACCTAAGGCAGACCGCTTGGGTGATGACTTCGACGAGCGTCTCTTGGCCATGATTGACGAGCCACAGCATGTGGCGGCACAACGTGTGAGACTGAGCCAACGCTTCGCTCCGCTGTTTAAGGCTGCTGCCATGGTGGCTATAGTGCTCACGCTGAGTCAGGCTGCACAGTTCTCTTTCCAGGCTGGCGACAACACAACGGGCAATCCCGCTGCCTATACTCCACGCACAATCAATGGAGCTTCGGTGGCTATGAATGATTCGGCTCGACTCGACACTGTCAAGAAGGGCAGTATCGGTGCTGTGGTGACTCCGCAGATAAGCCAGAGCGCACCTGCCATCATTAAATAATGGTGTGCTGATGCTCTATGAGCCTACACCCCTCACTTAAAAAAGACAAATTTCTATGCTTTCTCAATAATAAATCATTTTTAGTTAAAACAAAACAAACTCGAAGCTGAGAAGCTTCAAGTTCTCTCAAATTTTTCATAACATACTAACGTTTGGCTGACCGTCGTGATTCTCCAGAGTCCGACGGTCAGTTTTTTTATTGTTTTGTGTGATATGAAGTGCTTATAAAGGGCGATATGTGCATAATAATACCATAAAGTTACTAAAATATTGCATATTTATTAATATTTATACAATTTATGATGCGGGTATGTATAATTATACAATAGAATATGTATCTTTGCACCATAATTATCAGGAAACATAAAGAATAACCAGAAAACATTATATCAATACATTATTATATATATGGCTTACAGAAAGATTACAGCCGCTGAAGGTGCGGCGATGATAAAAGACGGCGACAATATAGGATTCAGCGGTTTCACACCAAACGGCGTACCCAAGGCTGTGATACGCGAACTCTCCAAACGTGCTATAGCTGAGCACGAGGCAGGACGTCCGTTTAAGGTGGGCATTCTCACTGGTGCATCATCGTGCCAAAGCCTTGAAGGCGACTTTGCCAACGCCAATGCCATTAAGTTTCGTGCCCCATTCTCTACCAATGCCGACTTCCGTAGACATGCCAACCTTGGTGAGATAGACTATGAGGACATGCATCTCGGACACATGGCAGAGCGATTGCGCCGTGGCTTCTATGGCGATATCGACTGGGCCATAATCGAAGTGTCGGCCATTGAGATGGCAGGCGACAAGATACATATCTTCCTTACCTCGGCTGATGGCATTGTGCCTACTATCGTGCGTTTGGCAAAACGTGTGATATTGGAGCTTAACACTTTCCACGATCCGCGTGTGCGCTATCTGCATGATGAATATGAGTGTGAGGAATATCCCAACCGTCGCCCCATTCCTCTGCTTTCGGTTGGTGGACGCATTGGCAAGGAATATCTCGAACTCGACCCCTCGAAGCTCGTAGGAGTTGTTGAGTGTTGCATTCCCGAGGAGGCTCGCTCGTTCAAGGGACTCACACCGGAGACCGAGGCGATAGGCAATAATGTGGTCGACTTCTTCCTCTCGGACATAAAGAAAGGACATATTCCCCCCACAATGTTTCCTATACAGAGTGGTGTGGGAGTTACTGGCAATGCCGTGATGAAGGCTATTGGCCAGAATGCCCAGTTGCCTAAGCTTGAGGTGTTCTCGGAGGTGGTGCAGGATGCTATCATCGACATGATGCTTGAGGACAAGATTGCCCACGCTTCGGTGGCTGCAATGACCGTCAGCAATGAGTGCTTGAAGAAGGTATACGACAATATCGACTATTTCAAGTCGCGTATCACATTGCGCCCAAGCGAGTTGAGCAATTCGGCAGAGCTTATCCACCGTTTCGGAGTTATAGCCATGAACACGGCTTTGGAATGCGATATCTATGGCAATGAGAACTCGTCGCATGTGTGTGGCTCCAAGCTGATGAACGGTATCGGTGGCTCATGCGACTACGAGCGCAACGGCTCTATAAGCATCTTCTACACGCCTTCTACGGCTAAGAACGGTTGTATTAGTGCCATTGTGCCGCAATGTTGCCACATCGATTCCACTGAGCACGACGTTGACGTGATAATAACCGAGCAGGGCATTGCCGATCTCAGAGGAAAGGGTCCGGCACGTCGTGCCGAAGAGATAATCAACAACTGCGCCCATCCTGACTACCGCCCACTATTGCGCGAATACCAGCGCATTGCCTCGCAGGGACATGAGCCGTGTGCTTTGAGAGCAGCATTCGCCTTTCATGACACCCTTGTGAATAAGGGTGACATGAGATTGACGGACTTTGGAGAATACATGGGGTAATTGTTGATTTCTAATTATCAATTATTAATTGGCTGTGGGGCTATACTATTGGCAGCGATATTCCCTGTATCTTCTGATATATGTCGAGGGCAAAGACATCGGTCATGCCCGAGATAAAGTCGATTACGGCCATGACGCGTGTCTCGAAGTCATCGCTGTTGATGTCGTACTGGTTGCTGAAACGTTTGCGCAACTGTTCGGAATGGAACTTCTCGGGGCTGACGGCAGCCTCGATGAGTGTTTCCATAAGCGTCTCCATTATTTTATAGCCTGATAGTTCCACATCGAGCACAGGCTTTGAATTGTAGATGCGGTGGAAGCTCACTTCTGAACAGTGGCGATAGGCGTCGCGCACTGATGGGTTGATATAGTCGATAAGGCAACCCTTGAAATCGCCAGCGAGAATCTCTTGCTCATGCTCCACAAAGGCTTTGGCACATTCATGCTCAAGGAGTCCGATGGTGCAGGCACGCAGATACACAACCTTCTCGTTGTTGTCGGTAATACCTTCGTCGTCGATACGGCGGAGGATTTTTTGTTTTTGGGCATCATCAAAGAATCCGAGTAGCATCTGCATTGTCTCGTCGAACGAGAGAATGCGCAGCTTGTGGGCATCCTCAATGTCCATTATCTCGTAGCAGATGTCGTCGGCTGCCTCTACAAGATATACTAATGGGTGGCGGGCATAGCGCAATGGCTCGCCTTTGGCAGAGAGACGGCGCATGCCAAGGTCGTCGGCGATACGTTGGAAGTAAGGTTCCTCGAAACATAGGAAACCAAACTTGCCCTTCTTTCCAGCGCAAAGACTTGAATGGGGATATTTCACTATGGAGGCAAGTGTGGAATAAGTCATCACGAAGCCACCCTCGCGTCGTCCGTGAAAGCGATGGGCAAGCAAGCGGAAAGCATTGGCATTGCCTTCGAAATGAGTGAGGTCGTTCCAGAATTCAGGACTTAGACGTTGGCGCAACGTTTCGCCTTTGCCCTCACGGAAGAATGCCTGTATGGCTTTCTCGCCAGAATGTCCGAAAGGAGGGTTGCCCATGTCGTGGGCAAGACATGCTGCACTTACAATGGTGCCTATCTCCTCGAACAGAGTGCCTGCAAGCTCGGGATGTATATTCTTCAAGTCACGTGCCACATCGTTGCCAAGCGACATACCCACACTTGCCACTTCAAGCGAGTGGGTGAGGCGGTTGTGTACAAATATGCTGCCCGGCAAGGGAAACACTTGTGTCTTGTTCTGCATACGACGGAATGGGGCCGAGAATATGAGTCGGTCGTAGTCGCGCTTGAATTCGGAGCGGTCGTCATGGCGTTCGGGATGGCGTTCTTCCTGTCCCAGTCGCTTGTTGGATATGAGTTGTTGCCAGTTCATTGCTATTATTTCTTTGTGTATTGCTATTGTTAATATGGGGTTTTATGTTGCAAAGTTACTAAAGTTTGTCTATACAAGTGAAAAACAACAAAAAATTGATGATTCTTGTAGCATTTGTATTAAATTTGTAGTCAGTATAAATAGATGTATGACATTAAAACAGTAACTTAAATTAGAATAATATGAATAAGAAACCGAAAAACTTAGGATGGATTATCGCCGGAGTGGTGGTAGTGGTGCTCGTGCTTTGGGGCGTGGGCGGTTATAATGGTCTGGTAAACCAGGACGAGGAAGTGAACAACAAGTGGGCTAACGTTGAGACACAGTATCAGCGTCGCAGCGATCTCATTCCTAATCTTGTAAGCACCGTGAAGGGATATGCCAAGCATGAGAGCCAGACTCTTGAGGCTGTGATGGCAGCTCGTTCACAGGCTACCCAGGTGAAGATTGACCCTTCTAACTGTACTCCGCAGCAGCTTGCACAGTATCAGAAGGCTCAGGGCGACGTGACAACTGCACTTGGCAAGTTGCTCGCTATTACTGAGAACTATCCCGACTTGAAGGCAAACCAGAACTTCCTTGAACTTCAGTCGCAGCTTGAGGGCACAGAGAACCGCATCAATGTGGCTCGCAAGGACTTCAACGATGCTGCCAAGGAGTATAACGTAAGCATCCGTCGTTTCCCAAAGAGCATCATAGCCGGAATATGTGGCTTCGACAAGAAGAACTATTTCGAGGCTGAGGCTGGTGCCGACAAGGCTCCGAAGGTGGAGTTCTAAGCGGTCGATGCAGACTGCAATAAAGAATTATGTATTAAGAACAAACGATTATGATAACCCACGTTGGTCTATTGAAAGATAAAACCGGTAGGAGGGCATGGCTTTCGTGCCATGCCCATCGCTTTACGCGGATAATAGCCTGTATGCTGTTCATGCTCATGACGGTGCAGGCGTTTGCCGCTGATGCCAAGCAATACACCATCAGCGATGTGCCTAACGTGCGCTTGACTGATGCTCGCCAATATGTTAGCGACCCTACCCAGATACTGTCTGTGGCAGCCCGCGACTCCATAAATGCTGTGCTTGGACGCCTGGAGCAGTCAACGGGCATTGAGACAGCTGTAGTTATGTTGCCAAGTATCGGTGAGGAGGATATATTCGACTTTGCCCACGAGCTCTTCCGCAAGTGGGGCATAGGCAAGAAGAAGTCGGACAATGGTTTCCTTATCCTCTTTGTCATGGACCAGCGCAAGGTTAGATTCACTACGGGTTATGGCATAGAAGGCACCATGACCGATGCCATGTCCAAGCGCATTCAGATGCAGCAGATGGTGCCGCGCTTCAAGCAAGGCGATTGGGACGGAGGCATGGTGGCTGGAGTGAAGATGTCAGCCAAGGTGCTTGACGGTTCGATGCAACCTGAGGCCGACAGCAATGAAGACGACGGTATGTTAGGGGCAATTCTTGTTCTCGTTTCGATAGTTGTTGTAACAATGCTTGTCATATACTTTATGGGTGAGCAGCAGCGTTGTCCCAACTGCCATAAGAAGGGAGCATTGCAGAAGGTAGACTCCAAGATTATGCGCGTGGCAGGTGGAAGACATGGAAGGAAGGTTCGCCGCACCACATACATCTGCAAGCATTGTGGACATATTGTCACAAAGGATCAGGATGTCGATGATTCTGGCAACGCTTTAACCAATGCCGCCATACTTGGCTCTATGCTTGGCAGTGGCAGAGGTGGTGGAGGCGGAAGCTTTGGTGGCAGCTTTGGAGGAGGCTCTACGGGAGGTGGAGGCTCTACTTCGGGCTGGTAACTTGTTTTAGTGAAATAGATTTTGACATTTGACAATGGGGAATTATGACAATCTTTTCATAATTTTCCATTGTCTTAATAATATATATAATCAAGAAGAATATGAAAATTCAAATAATCAACGGTCCTAATCTTAATCTCCTTGGCACACGCGAGCCGGGAATTTATGGCAGCAGCACGTTTGAGGACTATCTTAAGAAACTTCGCGCACAGTATCCCGACGTGGAAATCGACTATTATCAGAGCAACATCGAGGGTTGCCTTATCGACAAGATGCAGGAGGTTGGTTTCGATGTTGACGGCATTATCCTTAACGCAGGAGCCTATACCCACACAAGTGTTGCCCTGCAGGACTGCATACGCTCTTTGAAAAGTCCCGTCATAGAGGTACATATAAGTAATGTGCACAAGCGTGAGGAGTTTCGCCATAAGTCAATGATATCATGCGCTTGCATGGGTGTGATATGCGGATTTGGCATGGACTCTTATAGATTGGCTCTGGAGGCGATAAAGGGAAGTAAATAATCAAGAATGAGGAGTAAGAAGAAATGACTGAAGAATTAGAACAATACGTCCTGTCCCATTCCGCTCCCGAGGGCGACTACCTTTACCGCTTGTATCGTGCCACAAATATCCACACCATTCATGGACGCATGGCATCAGGCCATTTGCAGGGACGAATGCTCAAAATGCTTGTAGAGATGATTCGACCCAAGAATATTCTTGAGGTTGGCACATTCTCCGGCTATAGTGCGTTGTGCATGGCAGAAGGATTGGCGGCTATTGACGATGGCGGCACTGAGCAAGGCAATAAGAGCAAGGTGTGGACATTCGAAATAAACGACGAGATGGAGGACTTCACCCGTCCTTGGCTCGAAGGCTCGCCCGTGGCCGAATATATTGAGTTCCGTATAGGCGACGCAAATGTTGAGGCTCCAAAGCTTGGTGTGGAGTTTGACATGGCTTTCGTGGATGGCGACAAGCGCACATACGTCGAGACTTACGAGATGGTGTTGTCGCTGTTGCGACCAGGAGGTTTCATTCTTGCCGACAATACCTTGTGGGATGGACATGTGACTGACCCTGCCTACGACCACGACCATCAGACACAAGGCATAAGACAATTCAACGACCATGTGGCTCAGGACGACCGTGTGGAGCAAGTGATAGTGCCGTTGCGCGATGGACTGACACTAATAAGGAAGAAGTAAAAGAGTGGGTAACGAGGGGTAAAGTAGATGTTGCCGAAGGTTGCTTAATTCGTTTTATTAGCAATAAATTCCCTTATTTCAATATAAAGCAGTAACTTTGCACCTTGATTTATCATTGTAAACAAGAATATAACAAAATAAAGACATGTCATTAAAATGTGGTATCGTAGGACTCCCTAACGTGGGCAAGTCCACTCTTTTCAACTGCCTTTCGAATGCTAAGGCACAGGCAGCCAACTTCCCTTTCTGTACAATCGAGCCTAATGTGGGCGTAATCACAGTACCCGACGAGCGACTTACTAAGCTTGCCGAGATAGTTCATCCGGGACGCATCGTTCCTGCCACTTGCGAAATCGTAGACATCGCAGGACTTGTTAAGGGCGCATCAAAGGGTGAGGGACTTGGCAATAAGTTCCTTGGCAATATCCGCGAGACTGATGCCATTATCCACGTGCTCCGTTGCTTCGACGACGATAATATCGTGCGTGAGGGTGGTGCAAGTGTCAACCCCGTTGAGGACAAGGAGGTGATTGATACCGAGCTTCAGCTTAAGGACCTTGAGACTGTTGAGTCGCAGCTTCAGAAGCAGTCGAAGATTGCTGCCATTGGCAATAACAAGGACGCCAAGGTGGCTGTAGCCGTGCTTGAGGCCTACAAGGATGTGCTTGAGCAGGGCAAGAACGCCCGCACAGTGGAGTTTGAGTCGAAGGAGGAGCAGCGTTATGCCCACGATCTCTTCTTGCTTACTGCCAAGCCTGTGCTTTATGTATGCAATGTGGATGAGTCTTCGGCAAAGAATGGCAATAAGTATTCTGAGCAGATTGCCGAGATTGCTAAGAGCGAGGGTGCCGAGATGCTCGTGATTGCTGCCAAGACTGAGGAGGACATCGCTTCGCTTGAGACCTACGAGGACAAGCAGATGTTCCTTGAAGAACTTGGACTTGAGGAAAGCGGTGTGAACCGACTCATCAAGAAGGCTTATAGTTTGCTCAACCTTGAGACATTCATCACCGCTGGCGAGATGGAGGTTAAGGCTTGGACTTACCACAAGGGATGGAAGGCCCCACAGTGTGCAGGTGTCATCCACACCGACTTCGAGAAGGGCTTTATCCGTGCTGAGGTTATCAAGTATGCCGACTATATCCAGTATGGTTCCGAGGCTGCTGTGCGCGAGGCAGGCAAACTCTCTATCGAGGGCAAGGAGTATGTTGTGGAGGATGGCGACATCATGCACTTCCGCTTCAACGTGTAATAAACATACATTCAAATGATACTCAACTACATAGTATGGGACCCAAGCATCATTGCCTTTAAGGCAGGTCCCATTGTTGTGCATTGGTATTCGTTGTGCTGGCTCATTGGTCTTGCACTTGCCTACATCATTGTGCAGCGACTGTATAAGGAGCAGAAGGTGAAGGATGAGCTTTTCGACCCTCTCTTTGTCTACTGCTTCGTAGGTATACTTGCTGGAGCGCGCCTTGGTCATTGCTTGTTCTATCAGCCCGACCTCTTCCTGTCCAGTTGGAAGCATTTCGTAGAGATATTTCTGCCTATCGACTTCCTGCCGCAAGGAGGATGGCGTTTTACGGGTTATCGCGGACTTGCGTCGCATGGTGGTACGCTTGGCTTGATGCTTGCACTTTGGTTCTATGTGCGCCGCACTAAGATGAACATCTGGCAGGTGCTCGACAACATTGCCATTGCCACACCAGTGACAGCATGCTTCATACGCCTGGGCAACTTGATGAACTCCGAGATTATAGGTAAGGTGACCGATGTGCCTTGGGCGTTTATCTTCCAGCAGGTAGACGGAATGCCGCGTCACCCTGGACAGCTCTACGAGGCAATAGCCTATGCTCTGCTGTTCTTCATAGGATGGGCAATATATCGCCGCCGTCCTGAGCGCGTGGGTACGGGCTTCTTCTTCGGACTCTGCCTTACCTATATCTTTATAGCCCGATTCTTCATCGAGTATACAAAGGAGATACAGGAGGCGTTTGAGGCTTCTTTGCCTCTCGATATGGGACAGTTGCTCAGCATACCGTTTGTGGTGATAGGAATTGTCTGCATGATGGGTGGCAAATGGATGCAGCGTTTTGCCGACATCGCTAAGAAATAACATTTAGCTGAACTCATGGAAGTTCAGAGCTTATAGTCATTGAAAACTTAAAGAAGTTAAAGCCAAAGGTCTCTTTGCTGAGTATTTTGCAGCAAAACATTTGGCTTTAACTTCTTTTCTTTCTTATCCCTCCAATACATATTTAAATAGTATCTTCTTTTTTGGGTTTTAATGCTATGTAACTCAAATTAATTTACTAATTTTGCAAAGTCAATGTGACAAAACCCGTAAAACAACAAGATTATACTAAAAGTTATTTACATAATATGAATTTACTTGAACACATTGTTGCGCGCGCTAAGAGCGACAAACAACGCATTGTGCTCCCCGAGGCAACTGAGGAGCGTACACTTAGAGCTGCCGACCGCGTTTTGGCCGACGATCTTGCAAACCTTATCCTCATTGGTAATCCAGAGGAAATCAAGTCTCTCGCCGAGAAGTGGGACCTCCACAACATCGACAAGGCTACTATCGTAGACCCGGAGAACAATCCTAAGGCTGAGGAGTATGCCACTCTGCTTGCAGAGCTTCGCAAGAAGAAGGGCATGACTATCGAGCAGGCTCGTGAGCTTGTTAAGAATCCTCTCTATCTTGGTTGCATGATTATCAAGACCGATGGTGCTGACGGACAGATTTCTGGTGCATTGAGCACAACTGGCGACACATTGCGTCCTGCATTGCAGATTATCAAGTGTGCTCCTGGTGTGACATGTGTCAGCGGTGCAATGCTTATGCTCACACACGAGCATCAGTATGGCGACGACGGTATCATCGTTATGGGTGACGTTGCCGTTACTCCAGTTCCTACAGCAGAGCAGCTTGCTCAGATTGCTGTTTGCACAGCACAGACAGCACGTTCGGTTGCTGGCATCCAGGATCCTCGCGTTGCTATGCTCAGCTTCTCAACAAAGGGTTCGGCTAAGCATGAGGTAGTAGACAAGGTAGTTGAGGCTACACGCATCGCTCATGAGTTGGCTCCTGAATTGAAGCTTGATGGTGAGCTCCAGGCAGACGCTGCCCTCGTTCCTGCAGTAGGCGAGAAGAAGGCTCCAGGCAGTGCTATTGCCGGTCATGCCAACGTGCTCGTTGTTCCATGCCTTGAGGTGGGCAATATCAGCTACAAGCTCGTTCAGCGTCTTGGTGATGCTATTGCTATTGGTCCTATCCTTCAGGGTATCGCACGTCCTGTCAACGACCTCTCTCGTGGTTGCTCGGTAGACGATATCTACTACATGGTAGCTATCACAGCTTGCCAGGCTATGGATGCAAAGTAATTTCAACACTCAACATTGCGGCAGTATGTCGCAACAACTCAAAATTTAACAATTCAAAACTTAAAATTCAAAATGAAAGTATTAGTGCTCAACTGTGGAAGCTCTTCCATCAAGTATAAGCTCTACAATATGGACGACAACTCAGTGCTCGCAGCTGGCGGCGTTGAGCGTATCGGTCTTGACGAGGCATTCATCAAAGTAACTCTCCCTAACGGCGAGAAGAAGAAGATTATGCACGACATGCCTGACCATAAGGAAGGTGTAAACTTCGTGTTCCAGTGTCTTCTTGATTCTGAAATCGGTGCTATCAAGAGCCTCGATGAAATCGATGCTGTAGGCCATCGTATCGTGCAGGGTGGCGACCTCTTCGAGAAGAGCGTTATCGTAGACAAGTCGGTTGAGGATGGTATCGAGAGCCTTTGCGACCTCGCTCCTGTTCACAACGCTGGTCACTTGAAGGGTCTTCGTGCCGTTGACAAGCTCATGCCTAACACTCCTCAGGTATGCGTGTTCGACAACGCCTTCCACAGCACAATGCCCGACTATGCTTATCTCTATGCCGTGCCTTACGAGCTTTACGAGAAGTATCACGTGCGCCGCTATGGTTTCCACGGAACCTCTCACCGCTATGTATCACAGCGTGTATGCGAGTATCTTGGTCGCGACATCAACACACAGCGCATCATCACTTGCCACATCGGCAACGGTGCTTCTGTATCAGCCGTTAAGTTCGGCAAGTGTGTCGACACATCAATGGGTCTCACCCCGTTGGCTGGCGTGATGATGGGTAGCCGTTCAGGCGATATCGATCCTTCTGCCGTTACATTCCTTATGGACAAGCTCGGCAAGAAGCCTCAGGAGATGGCCGACTTCCTCAACAAGGAGAGTGGTGTGCTTGGCATCTCAGGCATCTCAAGCGATATGCGTGAGGTAGAGAGCGCAGCCCAGGAAGGCAACGAGCGTGCTCAGCTTGCTCTTAAGATGTACAAGTATCGCATCAAGAAGTACATCGGTGCTTATGCAGCTGCTATGGGTGGTGTCGACATCATCGTATGGACTGCTGGTGTAGGCGAGAACCAGGCTGACGTTCGTCTTGACTCTTGCACTGGTCTTGAGTTCCTCGGTATCAAGATGGATGCTGAGGCCAACAATGTTCGTGGCGAAGAGGCTATCATCTCTGCTCCTGACTCTAAGGTTACCGTTTGTGTCATCCCGACCGACGAGGAGCTTATGATTGCCAAGGACACTATGAACTTGCTCCAGAAGTAAATATGCTGTCTGCCAATACATAGATATTGGCTGAAAGTATAAATAGATTTTTACAAAGACCACAGAAACCTCTTCTGATTTGTCATTCACAATTAGAAGTTGTTTCTGTGGTCTTTCATTTTATAAGCCTTATTAATTCTTTACTCACATTCCGCTGTTTCTCACATATTTTGTATATCTTTGTAGAGAAATTTTGGGGACTGCCAATGTGTTCCCCTACACTAAACTCTGCAAACAATAAAACATGGACATACAGGAATTTAACAATACAAAATGGAGCCGCAATGTGATACTCGTTGATGGCGACTATGTTGACTCAGTTGCCTTCAACCTCTCGGTGAATTTCGAGCGTATGATAGGCAGACGCATACCCAAAGCCGACACGGCAAGATGGATCGACTGCATTGCTCTCGATGGTGGAATGCGCGAGGGAAGAGACTCCGATGGCGAGACTCAGGTTATCTTTATCCATTCCAAGGACAAGTCGCAGCTCGAAAACTTCAATCCTGGAGTATACGAGAAGGATCTCAACGCTCAGGCTTTCAAGGATAATCTTGGCGAGTTTATCTTCAGCTCTTATCCTGTGGAGGATGTGGTGAAGCATGATGATTTCTTCCTTGATCTCCTTAAGACGGTTGTCAACCATAAGGATGTGCATCGTGTGATGGCTATACCCAATGCCGAGCATGCTCCGTTGTGGGATGCCTTGCGTCATGCCTTGCGCGATATCGACGATGAGGAGAAACGTGTGACTCTCTTTGCTATGCAACCTCTCGAAGGAGGCAACTTCAAGCAGGAGATTCTAGGATACTCGCTGATGAATGCATTGGGGATAAGAGGAAACGAGATTTAGAATTTTGAGTTTTGAGTTTTGAGTTTTGAATTGTGCGCTATGCGCATTAGGAATTGCTCAATTTTGAGTTTTGAATTTTGAATGTTGAATTTTGAATTGTTGCGGTTGCACCGCAATGAGGATTTGTTCAATGTTGAATTTGGAGTTATTCAATTCTTGATGTTGAGTTATTCAATCTTCAATCTTCAATTCTCTATTCCGGATTTTTCAATCTTCAATTATTCAATTCTCGATATTGACTATTTAGCAGGAACAAATTATTAAATCAAATAAACAAACGAAGAAATGGGAAAAGTATTAATGATTGGCGCCGGTGGCGTCGCTACAGTAGCAGCGTTCAAGATTGCTCAGAACGCTGACGTTTTCACCGACTTCATGATTGCAAGCCGCACGAAGTCGAAGTGTGACCGTATTGTCGAGGCTATCGGCAATCCCAATATCAAGACAGCTCAGGTGGATGCCGATGATGTGGAGCAGCTCAAGGCTCTCTTCAACGACTACAAGCCTGAATTGGTCATCAACCTTGCATTGCCTTATCAGGACCTCACTATCATGGAGGCTTGTCTCGCATGTGGTTGTTCTTATCTCGACACTGCCAACTACGAGCCTAAGGATGAGGCTCACTTTGAGTACTCTTGGCAGTGGGCTTACAAGAAGCGTTTCGAGGATGCAGGCTTGACCGCTATTCTCGGTTGTGGCTTCGACCCGGGTGTTACAAGCATCTTCACTGCTTATGCCGCAAAGCATCACTTCGACGAGATTCAGTATCTCGACATTGTTGACTGCAACGCCGGCAACCACCACAAGGCTTTCGCCACAAACTTCAACCCTGAAATCAATATCCGCGAGATTACTCAGAAGGGTCTCTACTGGGAGGACGGCAAATGGGTGGAGACTGCTCCGCTCGAAATCCATAAGCCGCTCACATATCCTGAGGTTGGTCCTAAGGAGAGCTATCTGCTCCACCACGAGGAGATTGAGTCGTTGGTGAAGAACTATCCTACCATCAAGCGTGCTCGCTTCTGGATGACATTCGGTCAGCAGTATCTCACTTACCTCGACTGTATTCAGAACCTCGGTATGTCGCGCATCGACGAGATTACCTACGAGGCTCCTCTTGCCGACAACCCAAGCGAGAAGGTGAAGGTTAAGATTGTTCCTCTGCAGTTCCTCAAGGCTGTGTTGCCTAATCCTCAGGACCTCGGCGAGAACTACGACGGTCAGACATCTATCGGTTGCCGCATCCGTGGCCTTAAGGACGGCAAGGAGCAGACATACTATGTATACAACAACTGCTCACACGAGGCTGCCTACAAGGAGACTGGTATGCAGGGCGTAAGCTACACCACTGGTGTTCCTGCCATGATTGGTGCAATGATGTTCTTCAAGGGCTTGTGGCGCAAGCCGGGCGTATGGAACGTTGAGGAGTTCGATCCAGATCCATTCATGGAGCAGCTCAACAAGCAGGGCCTGCCTTGGCATGAGATCTTTGGGGGAGACCTGGAGTTATAAAAATGTGGAATGTGGAATGTTGAATGGTCGGCTTTGCCGATGAAGAATTAATCAATTAGGAATTAAGGTTCTATTATTGATTTTTCTCATAGGTTTAAGCATAAGTAACTATCCAGAATTATCTTTACATATAGAAGGAGAGGCTTGACAATCATGCTATAGTGGAGAATGTGACAAAACTCAAACAATGCGGGCTGAAAGCCCAATATCTCCACAGCCCAGGGCAACGCCCTGGGTAGATAGCATTCAATTAACAATGCGCCCTGTAAGGGCAACTATCTGTGGCACAATAGAGTTGCCCTTACAGGGCGCATGGGTTGTGTTTATCCGTTACCCAGGGCGTTGCCCTGGGCTGTGGAGATATTGGGCTTTCAGCCCGCATTTGTTTGGGTTTTGA
The DNA here is from genome assembly GCA_934230685.1 of uncultured Prevotella sp. Classification (GTDB taxonomy): domain Bacteria; phylum Bacteroidota; class Bacteroidia; order Bacteroidales; family Bacteroidaceae; genus Prevotella. The sequence continues at coordinate 53,719 of CAKQFF010000002.1, forward strand.
CACACTCTCACAGATTGCCACTCATATATAAAGATAAATATGACCACATACTTACATACTTATATAATAAGGTATAGGTATGAGCGACTTCAGTAAAATAATAGAAGAGAAGTGTATGAACTTCTCAATACGGATTGTCGGTCTATGTCGTTTTCTTAATAAGGAGAAGCATGAGTACCGTATTGCCGACCAAATGTTCAGAAGTGGTACAAGTATAGGTGCGAATATTGCCAAAGCTCAATGTGCCATAACTAAGAACGATTTTGTTGCTTCAATATCATTCAACCTTCCACATTCGTAATTCAACATTCAACATTGCGGCACAGCCGCAACCATTCAACACTCAACATTCAACCTTCAACATTCAAAAATTATGTCTAAAGAAGAAGAAATGAATCTCGCTCAGGAGGGCAAGCTTAAGGCTCTCCAGGCAGCGATGTCTAAGATAGAAAAGGACTTCGGCAAGGGCTCTATCATGAAGCTTGGCGACGAGCAGGTGGAGAATGTCGAGGTGATTCCTACTGGCAGTATTGGTCTTGATGCCGCTCTTGGCGTAGGTGGCTACCCTAAGGGACGTATTATCGAGATCTATGGTCCTGAGTCGTCGGGTAAGACAACACTCGCTATTCATGCTATTGCCGAGTCGCAGAAGCGTGGCGGTATTGCTGCCTTCATTGACGCTGAGCATGCTTTCGACCGTTTCTATGCTGCTAAGCTTGGTGTGGATGTCGACAATCTGTGGATATCTCAGCCCGATAATGGTGAGCAGGCTCTTGAGATAGCCGACCAGCTCATTCGCTCATCTGCTATCGATATCATCGTTATCGACTCTGTTGCTGCCCTTACACCTAAGGCAGAAATCGAGGGTGATATGGGTGACAACAAGGTGGGTCTTCAGGCCCGACTCATGTCGCAGGCTTTGCGTAAGCTCACATCTACTATCGCTAAGACCAACACCACATGTATCTTCATCAACCAGCTTCGCGAGAAGATTGGCGTGATGTTCGGCAACCCAGAGACTACAACCGGTGGCAACGCCCTTAAGTTCTATTCATCTGTGCGTCTTGACATCCGTAAGGTCACTGGCATCAAGGATGGCGACCAGATCATTGGCAACCAGGTGCGCGTGAAGGTCATCAAGAACAAGGTGGCTCCTCCTTTCCGCAAGGCAGAGTTCGAGATAACCTTTGGCGAGGGTATCTCTAAGGTAGGCGAGATTGTAGACCTCGGTGTAGAGTATGGCATCATCCAGAAGTCTGGCTCATGGTATAGCTACAACGGATCTAAGCTTGCCCAGGGACGCGATGCCACCAAGTCGCTGCTCAAGGACAATCCAGAGCTTATGGACGAGCTTGAGGGACTTATCAAGCAGGCTATCGACGACCGTAAGGAATAAGCTCTTGCTACCGTAAGGAACAAGCATTTGCAGCCACATAACCTTATATATTATAGGTTGTGTGGCTGTAACTAAAAAAATAACGCTGAAAATTTGGCAGTAGCATAAAAATTGCGTAACTTTGCATTCGCTATTGTCCTATGGTGTAATGGTAGCACAACAGTTTTTGGTTCTGTTTGTGGTGGTTCGAATCCGCCTGGGACAACAGAAAAAGCCTTGCTCTTCTTAAGGAGCAAGGCTTTTTCTGTTTTATACCTCCGTAAGGTCTACATGATTCACCATTACTTTCTCGTGCAGGAATATGCGGGCTGTCTCGCTGAAGCGTTCCTCGCTCTCGGTGGTGAGATAGCGGCATGTACCTCCTTGTGTTATGTTGCGCTCCATCTCAGGATGGCGCTCAAGGTAGTTGCGTAATGACTCTGCCACATAAGAGCCTTGCGACATGATGCGCACACCGTCGGGCACATTCTTCACTACCGACGACATGAGCAGAGGATAATGTGTGCAACCAAGGATGATGGTGTCAATCTCTGGGTCCTTGCGCATGAGCTGGTCTATGCGCTTCTTTACGAAATAGTCGGCTCCTGGCGAGTCTGCCTCGCCAGCCTCCACTATTGCTGCCCACAGCGGACATGCCACGCCCGACACCTGGATGTCGGGAAAGAGCTTGCGTATCTCCATTGAGTACGACTGGCTCTTGATGGTGCCCTCAGTGGCAAGCACTCCTATATGGCGTGTGTGTGTGAGCTCGCCTATCACCTCTGCCGTAGGACGTATGATGCCAAGCACACGGCGTGCAGGGTCGAGCTTGGGCAAGTCGCGCTGCTGTATTGTGCGCAGAGCCTTTGCCGAGGCTGTGTTGCAGCCAAGTATCACAAGATGGCAACCCATAGCAAACAGTTTAAGCACCGCTTGACGTGTGAACTGATACACCACCTCGAACGAGCGGGAGCCATATGGGGCACGTGCGTTGTCGCCAAGATACATGTAATCGTATTGTGGAAGTAGTTGGCGAATGCCGTGTAGCACGGTCAGTCCGCCGTAGCCAGAGTCGAACACTCCTATAGGGCCTGGAGATTGAGGGAATATCATTGGATGATTATTTACGTTAAGAATTATTTTTCAGTTTATTTTATTGCGGCCTTCACAGCCTCTGTAGCGTCCTCGCCCATCTCTGGGTTTACATAAGGACAGGCGTCGTTGTCGGTGTTTATGACGAAGGCATAGCCACGTTCGCGTGCCACATTTGCCACTGCCTCGTTGAGTTTTTGCTTTACGGGAGCATAGGCGTCGGTTTCAGCCTGCTTGAGCAGTTGCAGTGCATCGTTCTTGAAAGCGATGTTCTTCTCCATCATATCCTGCAGTTCGCCCTGGCGCTTGCGTAGTATCGACGGCACAAGGTCGCGTTGCACTTCAAGAAACTCCTCATATTTCTCGTTGAACTCCTTTTCTGAGCGTTTCATTTCGGCATCGTATTTCAGCTTCAGGTCTTCGATGCTGCGCTTAGCCAGCTGATAGTCGGGCATGGATGTGAGCACGGTGTTGTAGCTGAGATAGCCGAAACGTATCTGTGCGCTTGCTATAACAGGAAGTGCAAGCAAAAAAATGAATAGGATAAATTTCTTCATTGTCGCGGATTTTTATTACAGTTGAAAAATGAAAATGGACAATTATGATTATCCCTTTTATATCATAAGCGATATAAGGTTAAGCTAATCATAATTGTCCATTATCAATCATTGATTGTTCGTTCGAACAATCGTGTCGATTGACTTTATTTCTTTGTTGCAGCCGGCTTGTTGAGCTGAGCCTTCACCTCAGCTGTAACGTCCTTGCTGAGAGTGTCGCTGATGTAGGGGATGCCAGATGTCACGTCCATGATGTAAACATAGCCGCCTGCCTTGCCTACAGCCTTGATGGCGTCAACGAGCTTGTTGGTGATAGGACCAATCTTGTCCTGCTGGAGCTTGCCGAGAGCCTGCTGGTTGTCCTGAGCAGTCTGCTGTATCTTCTGATACATCTGCTGGAGGCTTTCCTCTGTCTCCTTCTTCTTGGTCTCGTTCATTGTCGAGGCGTTCTTGTCGTAGTCCTG
>CAKQFF010000003.1 GCA_934230685.1 uncultured Prevotella sp.
GACCATATCCTTGTGGGATACAGTCCTTTCAGAATGCCTTTAAGCAAATGCGCGCTTTTTCTTACGCAGACCGAGGGCCTTGATGATTGCACGATAACGAATTACATCGCGGTCGTACAGATAGTCGAGCAATGCGCGGCCACCTACTTCTTCACGGTGTAGGTGCCAGCAGTGTATTCCTTAGTTGTAGTCTCACCGGGGAGCGTGACCGATGCTGTGGCGCCTTCGGGTATGGTGAATGTCCATGTCCAGGTGTCACCGTCGTAGTGCCATTCGCTCTTGATGACGCCTGCTGCCGAGCGATATTGTGCCTTCACGAAGCCGAGACGCTTGTCCGGAACGGGGCGCATAACGATGTGTTTGAATCCGGGCTGTGACGTGTCGGCGGCAATGCCTGCTGCCGTTTCCCATATCCATTCGCACACGGCGCCGTAGGCGTAGTGGTTGAAACTGTTCATGCCTTTGGGGCCCATGCCTTCGTTGCGCATATAGCTGTTCCAGCGTTCCCATATAGTGGTGGCGCCATTGTCAATGGAGTAGAGCCAGCTGGGGTTCTTATGCTGGAACAATAGTTCGTAGGCGATGTCTGACATGCCGTTGTCGGTGAGCGTAGACATGAGTATTGACGTGCCGAGGAAGCCTGTCTGCAGGCAGTTGCCGTGAGCTTTGAAGTTGTCGCGCAGACGGTTTATGAGCCGCGTCTTTGCCTCGCCGCTGAACAGGTGGTTGCGTAGGGCGAAGAGAGCAGGGGTCTGCATGGTGTTCAGTATGTCGTTTTTGAATGTGCCATCAGTGTTGGTGAACGTCGCGCGGATGTAGTCTGTCGCCTTCTGCTGCATGGCTTCATACTTGGATGCGTCGCGTCCTGTGGCGCGTGCCATGTCACTCATCATGCCTGCATCCATCGCCCAGTAGCACGCGCTAAGGTAGTTCCAGTAGTCTATGGTCTCGGGTCTGATGACGGTCTTACCCTCTGCGTCTGTCATAAACGCTCTTCCGCTGCACGACTCCAACGGCTCGTAGCTCAGCCAGTCGCCCCATTGGTAGTTGCCATTGTCGCCTATGAGCGCGCGGTGGTCGTATTTCGTCTCGTCCATGTGGCGCATGAGTTTCTCCATGGCGTCCCAGTTGTCTGCCACAATTTGTTTGTCGCCAAACTGTTTCCATACCACCCACGGCACTATCACGCCGGCGTCGTTCCATCCGAGACGCATCATGTCGGTCTGGTTGGCGCCGTATTGTGCTATCGGTGCCACGCCGGGGAACGCTCCTGTGGGGCTTTGTGTATCGCGCATGTCACGCATCCACTTGTGGAAGAACTTGCGTGTGTCTGCGAAGAAGGTGCCGGTCTCGGCAAACACCTGTGTGTCAGCGGTCCATCCGAGGCGTTCGTTGCGCTGCGGACAGTCTGTCGGCACGGACAGATAGTTGGAGAGCTGTCCCCACACGGTGTTGGAGATGAGGCGGTTGATAAGTTTGTTGCCAGTGGTCAAGGTGCCTGTCTCCATGTTTCGGGCTATGGAGGTGACGGGAACCGACGCTATGCTCTTTATCTTCACGTCGTCGGTGGCGGTGATGGACACCAGACGGTAGCCGAAGAATGTGTTTGTGGGCATGAATGTGGCGGGCTTCTTCGTGTCGGCGAAGGTGTAGGTCATGCGCATGCCGGTGTCGGGGATGCGGAGGTTGAGGCGGTGGATGCTACCCTCGGGACCGTCCATGCCACGGCTCTTGGCGCCGTTGCCGTCGTTTAGCAATTCTGCGACGAGGCACGTCAGCTTCGTTCCTTCTTTCGCACAGAACTCAAACGAGGGCACGGCGGCGCAGTTTTGTCCGAAGTCTACGACAAGGTTTTCACCCTTATGTATGGTCATCTCTTCGCCAGGTTTGTATTCACGTTTCACCACCACCTTGCCATATTGGTCAGCAGTGGCGCCTTCTATGTTTTCCCAGACGTATGCCTTGACGGGCTTCAGCGTGAGGTCGGGGCGCAGATAGATTTCCGCGCCGTCGGTGGGGAGTGTCTCTCCGCTGAACTCGCTGTTGAGTTCGGCTTCTGGCAGCTTGTCGGTGTCTTCGAAAATAGGGGCTATTCGTGCGTCGTAGTCTTCTCCGTCAAATATGGCGGCGTGGGTCACGGGCCCGGCTATGCCTGCCTTCCAATCTGTCGGATAGGTGGGGTAGGTCTCCTTAGAACCGTCGATGTAGGTCAGCTCCAGCACGCCTCTGAACGCACATTTCTTACCAATCATGCCGTCGTGGCCAGCGGGGGTTATTATCTTGTCTGCCCACCAGCCTGGCGTCACCTGTACGGAGAGCAGGTTGTTGGCGTCTTTGCGCGTGTTGATGAGAGGGGTTATGTCGTAGGTGAACGACCGTTTGGTCTTGGCGTAGTGGGTGAATCCGGGTTTCAATATCTCGTTGCCGACACGCTTGCCGTTGACATACAGGTCGTAAACGCCAAGTCCAGAGGTCATCCATTTGGCTTTTACTACCTTCTGTGGGCCGTTCTTCACGGTGCATATAAACCAACTGGCGCCGTCGGCGGCACGTGTGCCGTCTTCCACTCTGCCCGTTACGACTGGTGCATCGGCTGCCGAAATCCATTTGGAGGCTTCCCAATCCACGTTGTCTAACGGCGCGGTGAGTGTCGCTTGGCCGTTGGTGGAGTTGTGGCATGAGTTTAATGTCATGACCAGTGTGCTGGTCATGGCAAAGGTTTTGATTAGATTTTTATTCATAATAGTGTGTTTAAGATGTGTTCTTGTAAGTCGTCTGCGGTGTCTGCGCAGTGTGTGCCGTCTGCTATGTGGCGCAGTGTGATGCGTGGCAGCGGCTTGCCGATGTCGCAAATTTAGTGATTTATTTTCTTTTGCGTGTCGTTTTGCTGCTGTTTTTTTTAGTTGTAGTGGCGTTAATTTGGCGCTTGTCGTTATTATGTTTGGTCGCGGAAGCAAAAAAAGCTGCGGGGCGTCGGTCGTGTCGTAAGGTGTGGCTTTTGGGTAGTGTCGAGTGTCTAAAAACGAAGAAAGGACCATATCCTTGTGGGATACAGTCCTTTCAGAATGCCTTTAAGCAAATGCGCGCTATTACTTACGCAGGCCGAGGGCCTTGATGATTGCACGATAACGAGTTACATCGCGGTCGTACAGATAGTCGAGCAATGCGCGGCGCTTTCCTACCAGCTGTGTCAGAGAACGTGCGGTAGTATAATCTTTACGGTGCTTCTTGAGGTGCTCCGTCAAATGGGAAATACGGTATGAGAACAATGCTATCTGGCTCTCAGCTGAGCCAGTATCAGTGTTAGACTTTCCGTACTGTCCAAAGATCTCTTGTTTTTTTGCCTGATCTAAATACATAGAACTTTTTTGTGAATTAAATTGTTATTTGTGCAAAATGCGGGTGCAAAGGTACTGGTTTTTATTGAGATACAACAATAAAGATGATGAAAATATCGTTTTGTTAACTATTTTTTGCACAGGCAGTTGCCTGTATTATGTTATTATAGTTCAAATTGTCGTGCTCTATCAAATTAAATGTTCGTAGTTTGTTGAAGAAAATTTCGTTTCTTTATAATCAAAGTGTATTTTGCAAGTAAGCAAATGCATTTTTGCCCCTAGGCAAAGATTCGTTTGACTGCAGGCAAAGATTGAATTCATATATTATCAACGTCTTGTCATGTCAATAGAAATGCTGTAATAACATAAGTTTGAGCCAAGCACGAATGGTAATAAACAATATGGATGTCATTCTTGTTTGGGATTAAACCCAAATCGGTCATCTGGAAAATAAAACTTCGTATCAAGGCATGATACGATTGTATCAAGGCATAATACGGTCATATCATGGCATGATACGACTATTTCAAGACACGCAACATAGCTTTATATCACGTTTCTGACTTATTTGATCCATTATTTGATCCAATATAAGATAAATGCAAAAAAAAGAGGACATTACCGAAGTAATATCCTCTTTAATGGAAAGCTTTGTGACTCCGGCAGGATTCAAACCTGCAACCTTCTGATCCGTAGTCAGATGCTCTATTCAGTTGAGCTACGGAGCCATTGTTTTTGTTGTAATTGTGCTATTTCGTAATTGCGAGTGCAAAGGTAGTGCTTTTTCATGAAACCACCAAATGTTTTCGCAACTTTTTTCAGAAAATCTTTTCTTTAGTATGCTTTTTGTTGTCTTTGGGCCTATATATTAAATAGGTGTGGCATTAAATATAAATCTGTAGGTCCTTATATACAATAATGTTTAGGATGTGGCGTTATTATCTATGTAATATTACAAGAACATTATTTAATAGATACGTATCAATGATTGATTATATTAAAGGTGAGCTGGCAGAGTTGACACCGGCTCAGGCCGTAGTTGAGGCTTATGGCGTGGGATACGCCCTTAACATTTCCCTGAACACCTATGAGTCGATACAGGGCAAGAAGGATGTCAAGCTGTTTGTTCATGAGAGTCTTGTAGCTGGTGGACGTGATGACAGCTACACCTTCTTTGGATTCGCCACCAAACAGGAGCGCGATCTCTACCGTCTGCTTATCACTGTGTCGGGCGTGGGAGCCAATACTGCACGCATGATACTCTCGTCGGCGTCGCCTTCGGAGCTTGCCAATGCCATATCCACTGGCAACGAACGTTTGCTCAAGAGCGTTAAGGGCATCGGCTTGAAGACTGCTCAACGCATCATTGTAGACCTGAAGGACAAGATTCTCTCGCTTGGCATTGCACAGGAGGTATCGGCTGGAACAGCTGCCGATTCCACCATACCTGTGGATGTGCGCGATGAGGCTGTGGCTGCTCTTACTATGCTTGGCTTCTCGCCAGCTCCTTCGGCTAAGGTTGTCACGGCTATTCTTACCGACGATGCCTCGCTTCCTGTAGAGCAGGTAGTGAAGTTGGCATTGAAGCAGATAAAATAAAGTATATATTGATGACTTTTTTGAATACCATAACTCGTTTTATTAATAGGAATCTCTCAGCCCGCTTGTTTGTCGTCATGCTCGTAATGATGACAATAGCTGCCTATGCCCTGACGCAGACTCCCTTGCGCTTGCCGCAACGCCAGCAGCGTTTGGCTGGCAATGGGACGGTGCTGCAAAGCAAGGACAAGCGTGATGGGGATGGCGAACGCAAGGTTACAGGCAAAAACGACTCGCTGCGCATAGCGGCGCAGCCTATATTGTCGGATGATGACTCCATACCTGACTCGCTGCTTCATCCGCGTTGGCCTATACAGCGAACATTGCCTATAACACTCGACGACCTATCGCAGGGGGCTGCCGACCTTAAGCGTCCCGACAACCTGAAGCAGGATGTGGAGTACAACGATTCGATCGACCGCTACGTGATAGGCTCGAAGATAAGCGACACTTATATTAATGCTCCTGTGATGATGACTGCTGAGGAGTATCTCAAGTGGAGTGAGAAGCAGCTGATGCAGAATTTCTTCCGCAAGAAGAACGACGAAATCTTCCAAGCCAAGGGCAAAGAGAAGTTCGACTTCTCGGATATGCACTTCGACCTTGGTCCGGCTGAAAAGATATTCGGTCCTGGTGGCGTGCGCATAAAGACGCAGGGTACTGCCGAGCTTAAGTTTGGTGCAACGATGAAGAATATCGACAATCCGTCGCTGCCTGTGCGCAACCGCAAGACCACGACAATGGATTTCGATGAGAAGGTGAACCTAAACCTCAACGGTAGGGTGGGTGATAAGGTGAACATGAACCTTAACTACAACACCGACGCTACCTTCGACTTCGATGCCCAGAGCCTTAAGCTCAAATATGATGGCAAGGAAGACGAGATTGTGAAACTTGTTGAGGCTGGCAATGTGTCGTTCCCTTCCAACTCGTCGTTGGTGAAAGGAGCTTCGTCGTTGTTCGGATTGCGCACCGACCTGCAGTTTGGTAAACTCAAACTGCAACTCGTTGCCTCGCAGAAGAAATCGTCAACCAAGAGCGTGTCATCTAAGGGTGGCAAGCAGTTTACGCCGTTTGAGATTGACGCTGCAGACTACGAGGACAACCGCCACTTTTTCCTTGCGCAGTATTTCCACGACCGCTACGACGAGTCGATGCGCACCTTGCCCAACCTCACATCCGGAGTGAAGATCAACCGTGTGGAGATATGGGTGACCAACAAGACGGGTTCTACTGCCAACACCCGTAATATCATCGCCCTTACTGACTTGGGTGAGAACTCGCGTGTGTCAAACTCCACTTGGGGTGTGACAGGGCAGCCTGTGCCCTCGAATTCGGCTAACTCCGAATACTCATCAATGACTTCGCAGTATGCCGCCGCGCGTAATATCGACGAGACTACAACTGTGCTCGACGGTATACCCGGATTTAATGGTGGCAGCGACTATGAGAAGCTTGAGAAGGCGCGCCTTCTCAACTCGTCGGAATACACCGTAAACCAGTCATTAGGTTATGTGTCGTTGAAGACGCAGCTGCAAACCGACCAGGTGCTTGCCGTGGCTTATGAGTACACTTATGGCGGAGTGACCTACCAGGTGGGCGAGTTTGCAAGCGATGTGACCGATGTATCGCAGGCGTTGTTTGTGAAATCGCTGAAGAATACATCCAACAATCCGCAGCAAGGCAACTGGGGATTGATGATGAAGAACGTGTATTATCTCGCTTCGTCGGTAGAGAAGGAGAAGTTCCGTCTCGACGTGAAGTTCCAAAGCGACACGGCTGGCGTTTATCTGACATACATCCCCGAGCCACAGGTGAAGAACCAGACCATCGTGAAACTGCTCGGAGCCGACCGTCTCGACAACAACAACAAGGCCCACTCGAATGGTTATTTCGACTATGTGGAGGGCTACACCGTGTCAAACGGTAGAGTGTTCTTCCCCGTGGCAGAGCCGTTTGGCAAGTATATGTACAGCTATCTCGTAGGCAAGGGAGTTTCGGCGGAAAAGGCTTCGCAGTATGCCTTCACCGAACTCTATGACTCGACGAAGACCGTGGCAAAACAGATTGCTGAGAAGGATAAGTATGTACTCATGGGACAGTTCCGCGGCACATCTGCCAATGTTATATCTACAGGAGCCTACAACATACCGCAAGGTTCGGTGGTGGTGACGGCAGGCGGCATAACACTTGCCGAGGGTACCGACTACTCGGTTGACTATTCGGCGGGCGAGGTGACCATTCTCAACCAGAGCATTATCGACGCTGGCACACAGGTGAACGTGTCGCTCGAGAGTAATACCGACTATGCACAGGAGCGCAAGACCATGTTTGGAATGAACTGGGAATACGACTTCTCGAAGGACTTCCAGCTGTCGGGTACATTCCAGCATTTGTCTGAGCAAGCCCTCACTAATAAGGTGAACATGGGCAACGAGCCGCTTAACAACACCCTTTGGGGACTCAACATCAACTGGAAGAAGGAAAGCCAGTGGCTCACAAACATGCTCGACAAGTTGCCGTTCCTGCATCTCACGCAGCCATCGCAGATATCTTTCACGGGCGAGTTTGCACAGCTCATAGCCGGACAGAGCCATGGCACACAGGACAACGCGTCGTATATCGATGACTTTGAGGAGGCTAAGAACACGATAGATGTGTCTACACCTACGTCGTGGATACTGTCGTCGGTGCCTTCGATGTTTGCTGAGTCATCCGACAAATCCTCGTTGCGCTCTGGTTTCAACCGTTCGCGCATGGCATGGTATTATATTGACCCTATCTTCACGCGCCGCTCGTCGTCGCTCACTCCAAGTCATATCAAGAGCGATCTCGACCAACTCAGCAATCACTATGTGCGTGAGGTATACGTGAGTGAGCTGTTTCCAAACCGCGACCAGAGTGCCTACAATGGTGCTTCATCAACCATCAATGTACTCAACCTCGCATATTACCCCAACGAGCGTGGTCCGTATAACTTCAACCCAGACCTTAATGCCGACGGCACTCTGAACAATCCGCAGAGCCATTGGGGCGGCATGATGCGCAAACTCGACACAAATGATTTCGAGGCCGCTAATATAGAATATGTGGAGTTCTGGATGCTCGACCCCTTCATCTATACACGTAGGGAGGGCAAGGCAGAGGATTATGGTGGCGATTTTTACATCAACCTTGGCGAGATGAGCGAGGATATCCTGCGCGACGGCAAGAAGTTCTATGAGAGTGGAATGCCGGTGGATGGCTCGCAGAGCTTCACCACAACACAGTGGGGAAAGGTGCCAAACCAGGCCACAGTGACTTATGCCTTTGCCACGAGCAAGGGTTCGCGTGCCTTGCAGGACGTTGGTTTCAACGGACTCAACGATGAGGAGGAGCAGAAATGGGAGTCGTATCAGGAATTCCTCACCGAGATACAGGGCAAGGTGAGTCCTGCCGTGTGGGACTCGATATGGGCTGACCCTGCCGGCGACAACTACCACTATTTCCGTGGCACCGACTACGACCAGATGAAGGCTCCTATCCTGCGCCGCTACAAATACATCAACAACCCACAGGGCAACTCGCCCGACACCGACTCGCGCACGGAGAGCTACGACACATCCTATAAGTCAACTCCTGATGTGGAGGACATCAACCAAGACTATACGCTCAATGAGTACGAGAAGTATTTCCAGTATCACATCTCCATACGTCCTGAGGACCTGGAGATAGGCAAGAACTATATAGTGGACAAGCGCACAACGTCGCGCCCGTTGCGCAATGGCAACAAGGAACCTGTCGACTGGTATCAGTTCCGCATACCGCTCACCGAGTATGAGAAGAAGTTTGGCTCGATCAACGACTTCACCTCGATGCGCTTCATGCGTATGTTCATGACTGGCTTCAAGCATCCTATCGTGCTGCGTTTCGCAACATTCGACCTCGTGCGCGGCACATGGCGTGTGTATGAGCAGAACCTCGACAACTCGGCTAATACCTCAGGACGACTCTCGGTGAGTGCTGTAAACATCGAGGAGAACAGCGACAAGCAGCCAGTCAACTACATTCTGCCTCCTGGCATTCAGCGTGGACAAGACCCCACACAGCCACAACTTGTGGAGAACAACGAGCAGGCACTTGCCCTCACCGTGAACAATCTCGGCACGGGCGAGGCTAAGGCGGTATACAAGAACACGTCGCTCGACCTAAGACAGTATAAGCGATTGCAAATGTTTGTGCATGCCAATGCCTTTGAGCCAAACGTCACAGGACTGGAGGATGGACAGATGTCGGTGTTCATACGTCTTGGCAGCGACTATAAGAGCAACTACTATGAATATGAGATTCCGCTCAAGCTGACGGCTCCCGGACAATACGGCCGTTTCTCTTCGGAGGCGGCATGGGCTGTTTGGCCTAAAGACAATATGCTCGACATTCCGCTCTCGCTCTTCACCGGACTGAAGAAGGAGCGCAACAAGGCTAAGGCGCAAGGACAGGCGTCCTACAACCGTGCCTTTACTGCCTACGACACGGATAATCCAAAGAACCGAATTACGGTGATGGGTAATCCTACGCTTGGCGAAGTGAAGACCATGGTCGTCGGTGTGCGCAATAACTCCGGACAGGAGAAGAGTGGCGAGGTGTGGGTGAACGAGCTTCGTCTTAAGGAATTCAACAACTCGGGTGGATGGGCTGCGCAAGGCAACCTCAACATTCAGTTGTCCGACCTCGGCACAGTCAATGCCCAAGGACGCTATATGTCGGCAGGCTTCGGCGGATTGGAGGAAGGTGTGGCAGAGCGCAGCACCGACAACCAGTCGAACTATACTGTTACGGCCAACGTGGAACTGGGCAAGTTCTTCCCCGACAAGGCTAAGGTGAGCGCACCGCTCTACTATTCGGTGACAAAGGAGAAGACATCGCCTAAGTATAATCCGCTCGATTCTGATATGGATCTTGACGATGCTCTTGATGCGGCAGGCTCTAAACATGAGCGCGACTCTATAGAGAGTATTGCCGTGACAAAGGTGACGCAGACAAACTTCTCGCTGTCCAACGTGAGAGTGGGCATACAGAACAAGCGTCATCCTATGCCTTACGACCCTGCCAACTTCTCGTTCTCCTACAGTCATAGCCACAGTTATACCACTGGCGAGACTACGGTATACGAGAAGGAGGACAACTGGCGAGGATCCATCAACTATTCGTGGACTCCAGTGTACAAGACGCTTGAGCCATTCAAGAAGATAAAGTCGAAGTCGAAATGGCTAGAACTGCCAAAGAAGTTCGGTCTCAACTGGCTTCCGCAGAACGTAGGCTTCAATTCCGAGATAACGCGCAACTACTATGAGTTGCAGGAGCGCGACATGGAGTCGACGGAGAACCAGAATCTTCCGCTCACGTTTTCTTCGCAGTTCCTTTGGAATAGAGAGTTCAACCTTCGTTGGGATCTCACGAAGAATCTGCATATGAACTTCCAGAGTGCCACCAATGCCGAGATTGAGGAACCCTATTCGCCCGTGAATAAGGACCTTTATCCCGACCATTATGAGGCATGGAAGGACTCGGTGTGGACTTCGATAAAGCACATGGGTACACCGTTGAACTATAGTCAGCAGTTCCAGGCTTCCTACAAGTTGCCTATCAATCTGCTGCCGGTGTTCGACTGGATAACCTCGGATGCCACCTACAACGCCTCATACAATTGGGCGCGAGGCACCGACCTTGAGGATGGTACATCGCTTGGCAACACCATTGCCAACAACCGCCAGATTAACATCAACGGTCAGTTTAATCTTGAGAAACTCTATGATCATGTGCCGTTCTTGAAGCAGACTAACGAAAGATTCAAGAAATCCACACCGCAGATGAGCAAAGACAAACGCAAGAAAACAAACAATAAGGCTGCCGACAAGAAGAAAACCAATGCTAAGGATAAGTCTGATGCTAAGGACAAGGCCGACGGAAAGGATGGAGCTGACGACAAGCAGAAGGCAAAGGACGATAAGTTGCGCTCGCAGCTGCCCAAGAACAAGCGTGCGTTTGAGAAGGAGGTGACGCTTATGCCCGACACCACACTCAAGGTGGTGCACAGCAAGAAGACACGCCGACTCATTGTTTCCGCCAAGACACAGGACGGCAAGGTGTTCAATCTGAAATACCGTAGGCTTGATGACAACAGCATACGTATATTAAATAAGGTGGACTCTGCCATAAAGATCAAGGTGTCGGTAGTGGCAAAGCAGCCGCTCGACGAGTTGAAGTGGTATCGCACGGCACAGTCGGTGGCACGTGTGCTGATGATGGTGCGCAATGTAAGCGTAAGCTACCGCAACCAGTATGCCATGTCGTTGCCGGGATTCAAGCCTATGATTGGCAATGCGTTCGGTCAGGGACACGACATGGGACCGCTTGCTCCAGGTCTTGACTTCGCTTTCGGCTTTATGGGAGACGGCTATATCAACAAGGCGCGCGACAACGGATGGCTCCTCATGAGCGACTCGTTGGCAACGCCAGCCACTACCAACAAGACTGAGGAATTGCAGCTCAAGGCAACGCTTGAGCCTGTGCGCAACCTGAAGATAGACCTCAATGCGTCGCGCACAATGACTACCGCGCGTTCGGTGCAGTATATGTATCAGGGCAACCCGACAACACAAAGCGGCGCATTCACTATGACCACGATGTCGCTGCGCAGTGCGTTTGAGGGTTCGGGCAATGCTAAGAATGGCTATCATTCGGCTTCATTTGAGCGTTTCTGCAATTCACTCGAAGGTTTCCGTCAGCGTGTGGAGGCACAGTATGCGGGTGCTGTATATCCTGCAGGCTCTCAACTTGCGGGCAAACCGTTTAATGCGGAGAACGGAGGAGTGAATAAATACAGCTCTGATGTTATGGTGCCAGCATTCCTTGCCGCATATACCAATATGGGTGGAGGCGGCTTGTCGATATTCCCGTCGCTGTCGAAACTGTTGCCCAACTGGTCGATAAAGTACAGTGGACTGTCGAAACTGCCGTGGTTCAGCGATGTGTTCAAGAGTGTCAACATCAATCACTCCTACAAGAGTGTGTATGCTGTGGGCTCCTACTCGTCGTATAGCACATTCATGGAATACATGAACGGACTCGGATTCATAACCGATGCCACATCAGGTTCGCCTATTCCAAATTCCATGTACAATGTGTCGACAGTAAGCATCAACGAGGCATTCTCGCCATTGCTTGGCGTGGACTTCACGTTGCAAAACAATATGACCATTAAGGCAGAGTACCGCACAACGCGCGTGTTAAGCCTAAGTATGACCTCAGTACAGATAAATGAGTCGTTGTCGCACGACTGGGTGATTGGTGCTGGATATACCATCAACAACTTCAATCTGTTTGGTGGAGGTTCCAACAAGCACCGTCAGGTGAAACAGCGTGGTGGCAACAAAGACATGTCGGCAAAGGCTTCGTCGGCACAGCGTGGCCGCTCGTCGGGAGGTGTAAACAACGACCTCAAGCTGCGTCTCGACCTCAGTCTGCGCAAGCAGGCATCTATAAGTCGCGACATTGCCACTATGACCTCATCGGCAAACAGTGGCAACACAGCGTTTAAGTTGTCGTTCTCGGCCGACTACACCTTCTCGCGTATGCTCACCATGAGTTTCTACTACGACCGCCAGACCAACACTCCGTTGTTGTCGTCGAGCTCATATCCTACTACAACACAGGATTTCGGTCTGAGTATGAAGTTCTCGTTGACGAGATAAAAAAGAACATCAAAAAAACGCAGATAAGCAAAAATTGCTTATCTGCGTTTTTTTGATGATTTACCAAATAGTAAAGCTCCTTCTTGATATTTGCGGTAGAGTTTCCAGCCAAGCATCATTCCGTCGAACACACCCGAGCCGAGACTCAGCATCTTGGCAAACTTCTGTGCCTTGTTTTGTGGAGCATCCTCTTCACGATGGAAGAGATAATCCCATTTCTCAGCAATGCAGTCCTCGTCGCGCTTTATCTTCTTTCTAAGCTCTTCCTTGTAGAGCCTGATGTCAGTGAGCGAACGAAACTGGTGTTCGCTGTTTTCAGCAACATTCTGTGTCATACCTTATAATATATAAGTATTAAAGAATACCGGTAGGGTAGAGCGTTGTTGGCTTTTTATTCCTGCATGAGCATACTTGCGAGAAATCTTACAAGTGGACGCTCAATCCATTTCTTTCTGAATGTTATAAACAGGAACAGCACAGCAAAATACACTCCGGCTATGCATGCAAAGGCAGCTGCAATGCCCATGAAAGGCTCCAAGGCGTAGGCTGCCGCAAACGACAGATAGATGAGTCCGATGAAAAGAAGCAGCGAGAGCACAGCCACCATGACGAGAGCCGTGAGCAGGCGCACTATCTTGTCAATTACATCGAGCTTCATGTATTTGGTCTGAAGCCCGATGTAATGTCTTACAACCTCTATCAGTTGCGCTATGGTCTCTATGTTTTTATCTGTTGAGAACATTTAGCCTTGTATAGCGTTGATATTAGTCGTTGGCGTTGTCAGTAGCGTCCTTGATGTCATCAACGAGGTCTTCTACCTCCTTGCGGCTCACTCTGATGTTGTGCTTCTTGCAGAAATCGTCTACTGCGTCGCCAATCTTTGTACGAGTCTCGCTTCCCTTCTCAGGAGCCAAGAGTATTCCTAATGCTGTACCGGCGATAGCGCCGCCGAGAAATGCGCCAATGTAACCTAATGCTTTCATGTTGTTTAAAGTTTAGATGTTATAGAAATATGGTTTTGCGGTACCCGACACGGCAATCACATCCACGGATATGTATCCATAACGATGTGTTGTCGTGTTTTACCTTACTGAGAGCAAATATAATAAATTTTTCCCAATGGTAACACTTTTCATTGCGATTTTTTGTTAAAATCTACGTATATGGTCTATTTAACAAACTTTATGTGCGTCATAAGGCATTAATTATGAGATATTTTGTAATTTCGCACCAAAATGGACATTAACATAAATCTCTAAAAACACAATATTGATATGAAGAAAAGTATGGTTTTGTGCGCAGGTGTCTGCGTAGCATTGGCTTTCACAAGCTGCAAGTCAAAAGAGAGTGCATACAAGAAGATGTATGATAAGGCTCAGGCTAAGCACGAACAGCCAGCTGAACAGCCGGCACAGGAGGTGACTCCAGTTGTGGCTCCTATCGTGGAGAAGCCTGCCACAGAAACAACAGTCGTAGATAATTCTGACAACGTAGCTGTACGCTCGGAGGATTTCACTCTCGTTAACGGCTCGGGTTTGAGCAACTTCAGCGTGGTTGTTGGCTCATTCTCGGTAAAGGCAAATGCCGAGGGCTTGCAGAGAAAACTCAAGTCTGCAGGCAAGAACGCACAGATCGTGTTCAATTCAGAGCGCAACCTCTATCGTGTTGTTGCCGCTACATTCGCCACAAAGTATGAGGCTGCCCAGTCGCGCGACCAGCTTATTGGACAGTATCCGGGCGCTTGGTTGCTTTATAAGAAATAATACTTGCCAATGGCTCGAATACTCTCTATCGACTATGGCAAGAAACGCACAGGTCTTGCGGTCACCGATCCACTACAGATAATACCTGGTGGATTGGCGACTGTAGCCACATGCGACCTTATGAAATATCTTAAGGACTATGTGTCGCGCGAACCAGTGGAGCGCATAGTTATGGGTGAGCCGCGCCAGCTCAATGGTGAACCGAGCGAGAATCTTGCGCGTGTGAAGCAGTTTGCTGCGCAGTGGCGCAAGCAGATGCCCAATATTCCAATTGAGTTCTATGATGAGCGTTTCACGTCGGTGCTTGCTCATAAGGCAATGCTCGACAGCGGCATAGGCAAGAAGGCACGCCAAAACAAGGCTCTTGTCGATGAGATAAGTGCCACAATAATACTACAGGATTACCTTCGGATGAAGGGTAAATAACATATTCAGAAAACAAATGATTTTACCTATTTATACTTACGGTCAGCCAGTACTCCGTAAGGAGGCTCAGGACATTACGCCTGAATATCCCGAGCTGAAGACTCTTATCGCCAACATGTATGAGACCCTCGCCGAGAGCGAAGGCATTGGACTCGCTGCTCCGCAGATTGGTCTTGACATCCGTCTTGTCATTATCGACCTTGATGTGCTTAGTGAGGACCTGCCAGAATACAAGGGCTTCCGCCACACATTCATCAATCCATACATATTGGAGTATGATGATAACTCAAAGAAGGAGACAATGGAGGAGGGATGCCTCTCATTGCCGGGTATACACGAGAGTGTGACTCGTCCCACACGCATACATGTGAAATATATGGACGAGGACTTCAATGAGCATGATGAGTGGGTTGAGGGATATCTTGCTCGTGTGATGCAGCACGAGTTTGACCATCTTGGAGGAAAGATGTTCATCGACCGTATTTCACCGATGCGCCGTCAGATGGTGCGCAGCAAACTTAAGAACCTCTTGCTTGGACGTTTCCGCTGCACATATCGCACCAAGGCTCCTAAGAAATAAAATATCTTACATATAATTGACAATTGATAATTGAAGATTTGCAATTATCAATTGTCAATTAACCTCTTACTCTTTCATTTCTTGCTATGAAACATATAATTCTCTTTTTCACACTCCTCCTTGCTTCTGTCTGTCCTGTCATGGCACAGTTCAACACCAATCGATTGATGATATCCGGACGCAGTGCGTTGTATTATGAGGATTATGTGCTTTCGATACAGTATTTCAATCAAGTGCTCACAGCAAAGCCTTATCTCTACGAGCCATGGTTCTATCGTGGACTTGCCAAATTCTATCTTGACGACTTCTCGGGTGCTGAGGCTGATGTGACAGAAGCCGTGGAACTCAATCCATATATATATAATATGTATGAGTTGCGTGGCTTATGCCGTATACGCCAGAAGAAATACGACCTTGCTATAGGTGACTATGACCACTCATTGCGCATTAATCCTCAGAATCAGGCAGCATGGTATAACCGTGCATTGTGTCGTGTGGAGCAGAAAGACTATAAGCAAGCACAACTTGAACTTGACACCGTTGTGACCAAATGGAAGAAGTTTGCCGGGGCATATTCGCTGAAAGCCCAGATATTTCTTGCTGAAAAGGATACTACGGCAGCCGATAAATGGCTCGACAAGAGTCTTGAGGTTGACCCCTACAATGCTGACGCATGGACTACACGTGCCATGATATCGCTCTCACGCTCCAAATGGAAGGATGCCGACACATATCTTGGCAAGGCTATACACCTGAAGCCTAAGAATGTGGGCAATTATGTCAACCGTGCTCTTGCACGCTATAATCTCAACAACTTGCGTGGAACCATGGCCGACTATGACACTGCGCTCGACCTTGACCCAGAGAACTTCCTCGCCCACTACAACCGTGGCTTGCTGCGTATGCAGCTTGGCGACGACAACCGTGCCATTGAGGATTTCAACTATGTGATAAAGATGGAGCCACAGAACGTGCTTGCTATATACAACCGTGCAATATTGCTCGACAAGACAGGCGACCTTCGTGCTGCCATACGCGACTATACATTAATGATAGAGCAATTTCCTAACTTCTGGAATGGTCTTTCGCGCCGTGCCTCATGCTATCGTCGTCTTGGTATGACTGCCAAGGCTGAGCTTGACGAGTTCCGCATATTCAAGGCACAGATGGATAAGCGTCAGGGCATACAGACACGATGGTCGAACCTGAAGCGCAAGCAGATGCGACGCCGCAGCGAGATTGACCCTAATAAATACAACCAGATAGTTGTGGCCGACGAGCAGACTGCAGAGCATGAATATAAGAGCGACTATCGCGGACGAGTGCAGAACCGTGCCACAGGCATGGAGCCAATGCCCATGTATCATCTCTCATATATGCAGTACGCAAGCGATGTGCACATTTATCATGCATTTGCACAAAAGGTGGAGCAGCTTAACAACGCTTCGCCTAAGTCGCCGCGTATATATGTCAACAGTCAGGAACGTCAGCTTGATGAGCGTGCGTCGCGCATGATGCTTACACGTATAGATTCCTTGTCTGCTGTAGTCAACCGCACTCGCGATGAGCGTAAGCTTACATCCGTGCTTTTGTGTCGTGCCGTTGCTGAGAGTGTTGCACAGGATTATGAGGCAGCTGTGAGCGACCTCAATACAAGTCTTGGCATCGACTCTACACAGGTGCTCGTCTTGTGGCACCGCGCCTATTGCCAGACAATGCTTAATGAGTTTGATAAGTCGCATGCTTCGATGGCTGGACAGGATGCCGCATTGAAGGCTGTGAGAGTGATAGCCGACCTCGACCGTGCCATAAAGCTCGACTCCGACAATCAGTATCTATACTACAATCGTGCTTGTGTAAGGTTGCAGCGTAAAGACTATACACTCGCTATCGACGACTTCACACGTGCCATAAATATTGATGGTAGTCTTGCCGAGGCTTACTACAATCGTGGTTTGGCGCGAGTTGCCAATGGATTGAAGTCGGAAGGTATAGCCGACCTAAGCAAGGCCGGTGAGCTTGGACTCTATGGTGCTTACAGTGTAATAAAGCGAATATCTGCTGACAAGTAGATTTAGGACAAACAGGTAAAGAACAAGACAACAGTTGTGGATGGGTAGTAGTTTTGTACGCATCATATTTATAATAATGGTGTCGGCTATGATGCTCTGTAGTGGAGCTATGGCGGCAGAAGACATCAATCCCGGTCAGAAAGCTGTGGCAATACGGCTTTTCAGGGCGGGAGAGGACTTCTATGCCGACAGGCAATACTCGCAGGCCATGAAGAATTATCTTGATGCTCTGCGCATAGCCGAACATAATGGAGCCGACGAACTCACTGCCATGATATATAATGGTATAGGCAATCTGTACAGTACGCAAGGCGACTTTCAGATGGGACTCTACTTCTACCGTAAAGCATTGGCAATGAGCCGACGCGACAAGAATGGCAAGCGCAATCTGCAAAATGCAATACTCAACAATATTGTGGGAGCATCATGCTTTGTGGGACAAACTGACAGTATCATTGCCTATTTCAAAATGATGGAGGCTAATGTGGAGCATACCCCCGACTACCATTATAATATACTTATGGGGCGCGGCCTGATAGCAAAAAGTAGGAAACGACTGCATGAGGCTGCCGAATATTATCTCAAAGCTGAGAAATATGCGCGGAGCAAGAATCTCGACAATTCCTTTGTCGATATAGCCAACTCTTGTCTTGCACAACTGTATATCGACAACGGAAACCCAGACTCTGCTATATACTATCTTAAGAAAAACGAGTATTGGGCACGTCACACCAAACAGAACAGTTTGCTTGCTGAGGCTATGAACCAGCTTGCACGAGCTTATGATGCCAAAGGCGACGCTGCTCAAGCCACAGCGTGTAGGTTGGAGTATGCACGATTGCTCGACACTCTGCACCATAGCGAAGAGTTTAATGCTATGAAGAATGCTCAGTTTATGTTCGATGCCAAGCGCAATGCTTCCAAAATCAGTATGCTCACCCAACAGCAGACGTTTAGCGAGCAACAAATACGCATGCAGAACAAATGGCTTATAACACTTGCCATTGGCATTGTGCTTATAGCAGCATTGCTTGTGTGGGTGTATGTGCAGAAACGTCAGTTGCGACAAGCCTACAACAGTCTCTACGACCGCAGCCAGGTTTTGCCTACAGCTTCGCCAACGATACTTTCTGATGTACACCGTACAGAGTTGCTTGACAATATACGTAGAGTGATGGAGAATACAGATGAGTTTTGCAGTGCAGATTTTAGTATAGAGCGGCTTGCGCAGCTTGTTGACTCCAATTCGCGCTATGTGTCGGAAGCCATAAACGAAGGTTATGGCAAGAATTTTCGCACATTCCTGAATGAATACCGTATCAAGGAAGCTATGCGAAGGCTTGCCGACAGTGAGCACTTTGGTGGTTTCACAATCAAGGCTATAGCCGAAAGCGTGGGTTATAAGTCGCAAGCAAACTTCATCACTGTATTTACAAAGATAACAGGAATGAAGCCTTCTATGTATCAAAAGATATCGAAAGAGCGTATTTAAATTAGAATTTAATCGAAATACGCTCTTTTTGGTTACTATTTCGCGAAATAGTAACGTTTTTAAAGTCAAAATCGAGAGTATTCTTTACTTTTACTTTATCTTTGCAAAAGAATATTCATTGCGAAGAGCAGTATTTCGCAAGAGTATTGTCAAGAAAAACTTACAAAAACCGAATATATTATGGAAAAGAACTTTTACGCTAATCATGCCACGTCAGCGTGGCTAAAGTATGCTGCTCCTGCAGTGGTGGCAGCTTTCTTTTCAACAGCAGTCTATGCACAGGACGCTCCTACAAAGCCTTACAACCTTAAGGCAACAGCAGAGAATGGTTATGTCACATTGTCTTGGGATCGTTTGGCCAAGGCTGACACTCTGCTTAATGAAGGTTTCGAGGCTGACGAGATGCCCGAGTCATGGACTGTGAAAACAACCAACACTTATGACCCAACCTTCACATGGTTCCGTTTCCCAACTGCTTCAATGGAAGAGGATGGTGATGAGGAAGAATTGGCAATGTGGCGTAATTCTGGCAAGGGAAGTGCTGTGATATCATGGGACCAAGCTGCTCCTCATGAGGATGGCTCATCAGCTGCCCAGGATGAGTGGCTCGTCATGCCTGCCACAAAGGGAGCACAGTATCTGAACTTCTACACATATATAGCTCCAGAAGTATTGGAGTATGGATCTGACGAGGAGTTCCCCGACCATTATTATGTAAAGGTGAGTCATGATGGCGGAAAAACATGGAATGCCATCTGGGATGCACGTTACGACAGCAACGGTTCTGAGGGTTGGCAACTTGTTTCGCTTTATCTTGGTGATGCTTCTGAGGGTGATCCAATGGTGGCATTTGAGGCAAAGAGCGACCTTGACGACGAGTCTACAGGTTTGTATTTCACATGGGCTATCGACGATGTTAGTCTTTACACATCGGCTGTGGATGCTAAAGAGGCTCCTGCAAAGAAACTTCCTAACATCTCAAAGACTCTTAAGGGACTTCCCGCTTACCGTCCGTTTACGATGTCAGGCAAGCGTGTGGCTCGTCCAATGAAGTCGGCTTACAAGGTGGCTGCCCCTGCCAACACATATAATGTGATTCTTGATGGCGAGGTGATAGCTAAGGATATCAAGTCTACAGAATATACCGACAAGTCGCAAAAGACTCCAGGCGAGCATGTTTATGGTGTGCAGGCTGTCAACGGTGAGCTTGTTTCGGAGACAGCAGAGGTGAAGGTTGCTGTTGCCGAGGCTACAGTCAATGCTCCACGCGATGTGAAAGCCACTGTTGAATATGATGAGGAGTCGGGCAAGTATAATGTCAGCTTGACTTGGAAAGCTCCCGAGGGCGACCGCCAGCCAGAGCATTATGAGTGCTATGCCAATGGTGCATTGTTTGCAGGATGGATAGAGCCTGATGAACTTGCGGCTGAACAGACAGGTGTAAACCGTGGCGTGCAGTATTATTCAGTTAAGGCTGTTTATATCAACCCTGATGGTGAGTCGGAACTTGTAGGCGACCTTGTTGCCATAGGCACACGCAACACTCCTTCAAACCTTAATGTAACCGTAGCTGATGGTAATGCCAAGCTTGCATGGAAGGCTCCTAAGGCTTCAGAGTTTGAGGTAGATAAGTATCAGATATTCCGTGGCAACAAGCAGGTAGGTGAGACTACAGCCACTGAGTTCACCGATGAGAACATCCCCGAGGGTGTTTACGACTATAATGTAAAGGCTGTTTATGCCGACGGATTTGTATCACTGCCTATTACTGTAGAGACGGTATATGGTGACGAGCAAATATATGACCTTCCGTTTGCTGAGGACTTCACAGGTGGATTGAAGCCTGCAGATTGGACAGTTGAGCGTGTAAACAATTCAATGAAGACCGACTATCTCTGGCGTTTCGACAATTGGTATGAGCTTAATATCACTGGTGGCGGATTCGACAAGGATTATGCCTCTATGACTTCAGCTATTTCGCCAATGGTAAGCATGTTTGCTGTGCTTGAGACTCCTGCTATCTATGATGATGTAGAGAATGGTGAAAAGGTTATAATGGAGTTTGACCTCGACTATAGTGCTGTAGAGAAGGCTACAGGCAAGAAGTCGAATGCAGGATTGCGCTATTCTTACAATAAAGAGGATTGGGCTAACGTTTGTGATGCATTCACAGGATATGATGAGAGCGAACTTGCAGAAGGAGAGACTTGCAAGCCTGAGCACTTCACTCTTGACATAACAAAATGTTTTGATGAGGGTTGCCCTGTTTACTTCGGATGGTATTATGAGGCTCGTCAGGCTAAACATATTGCTGTTGACAATGTTAGAATCTACAAGGACAATGCTTCTGGAATAAATTCAGTGGAGTATACCAAGGAGAATGCCAATGCTCCTGTATACAACCTCAACGGACAGCATGTGGCAAATGGCCGCAACGGTCTGGCTTCTGGTGTATATATTCAGAATGGTAAGAAGATTGTAGTGAAATAAGCTTGATTAATAGACAGATAGAGTGTGTGTGATAGCATTCCGTCTGCAATAAAGGTGAGGAGTTAAGGAGTTTATTCTTTACTCCTCACCATTTTATATACAGCAGTTTGAGTCTTTTTCTCATTAAAAGTTCTTTATTTCAAAAATAATAGCGTAATTTTGTAGCTATTACATAACTTTCAATCAGAAAACGAAAACAAACAAAATGACAAGAAAACTTTTAGCATTGGTGTTGTTTATGTTCAGTGTGGCTATGTTTGCCTCTAATAACACCTATATTCCGCAAAAACGAGAGTTTCGCGGAGCGTGGATACAGTGTGTCAACGGACAGTTTATAGGCATGTCTACACAAAAGATGCAGCAGACATTGACTTATCAGCTTGATGAATTGCAGAAAGATGGTGTCAACGCAATATTCTTTCAGGTAAGAGCCGAGTGTGACGCTCTATACAAGAGCGACATAGAGCCGTGGAGCCGCTTCCTTACAGGACAGCAGGGTAAGGCTCCGTCGCCTTATTGGGATCCTTTGCAGTGGATGATAGACCAGTGTCATAAGCGTGGCATGGAACTTCATGCATGGCTCAATCCTTATCGTGCCAAGACTAAATTCACAACCGCACTTGCTTCCAACCATGTTGCTATGCGCAAGCCAGGCAGTGTGTTCTCGTATGACGGACTTTTCATTCTTAATCCTGGATTGCCGGAGAACCGTGACTATATAATTAAAGTGGTTGATGACATTGTTTCACGCTATGATGTTGATGGCATTCACATGGATGATTATTTCTATCCATATCCTGTGGCTGGCTTGCAGATACCTGATGAGCGTGAGTATCAGAGATACAACAATGGCATACATGACCGTGGTGATTGGCGTCGCGACAATGTCAACCTTTTTATAAAGGAGTGTGGCGAGAGTATACATAAGATAAAGCCTTGGGTGAAGTTTGGCATATCTCCGTTTGGCATCTACCGCAACAAGCGTGCTGGAGTGGAATTAGGCAGCAATACTCGTGGCACGCAGAATTATGATGACCTATATGCCGATGT
The DNA here is from genome assembly GCA_934230685.1 of uncultured Prevotella sp. GTDB lineage: Bacteria > Bacteroidota > Bacteroidia > Bacteroidales > Bacteroidaceae > Prevotella. Next base: position 22,544 of record CAKQFF010000003.1, read on the forward strand.
GCTCTTGTGGGTGAATAATGGATGGATTGACTATAGTGTGCCTCAGATTTATTGGCAGATAGGTCATAACACAGCCGACTACAAGACTCTTATTGAATGGTGGAACCGTTATGCTTCTAAGCGTCCTCTGTTTATAGGTGAGGATGTGGAGCGTACTGTGAAGTTTGCTGACCTAAATAATCCAAGAAGCAACCAGATGCCTGCCAAATTTGCTCTCCATTCACAATTGCCTTATGTGCAGGGCACAGTGCTGTGGTATGCCAAGGCTGCTGTAGACAATGTTGGCAACTATGGCTCAATGCTTCGCAATTACTATTGGCGTTATCCAGCTTTACAGCCACGTATGCCGTTTATTGACTCAAAGGCTCCGAAGAAACCAAAGAAGTTGACTACTGTATGGACTATTGATGGCCCTGTGTTGTTCTGGACTAAGCCTAAGGGTAAGAAGTGGAACGATGTAGTTACTAAATACGTGGTATATCGCTTTGCAAATGGCGAGAAGATAAATCTTAACGACCCTACTAAGATAGTTGCTATCACTCCAGAGACAATGTATCGATTGCCATACAATGGTGGACTGAAGAAATACACCTATGTAGTGACATCGCTCGACCGCATGAGCAATGAGAGCAAGGGTGTGAAGGAAAAGATAAAGTTGTAGAGGTATATATAAGAAATAAAGATTATGAAAAGGAACTTAATGCTTTCGATAGTCTTTGCATTTGTTGGCATGCTTCATGCACAGACAATAGACTCGTGGCATATGGTGAGAGAATTGCCTCAAAAGCATTTCAGACAAACCATTCCTTCGGGCAATTACAGTGGTATAACACGACTGTATGATGATGTATATGCCATGGTGAGCGACAAGAGTGATTCTGCTCTTTATTTTAATGTGCGTCTTTATATCAGTAAGCAGACAGGTGAACTGTTGCAGGCTGAGTGGCTTGGTGGTCATGGCAAGGTGGACTTAAAAGGGCTCGATAATGAGGCTATTGCTCGTGTTTCTGACCATTCAGTGGTGATAGCAAACGAAGGCAAATGCAGATTGAAGGAATATCTGCTTGATAGTGATTCCACGTCAGTGGCTAATTCTATTGATGCTTCAGCTATGGGCGACAGCAATAAAAAATTGTGGGGATGGTCGATGTCTGCAACTGAGTTCTATGATAACTACACATTCGAGTCGGCTACCTATGACAGTTTGCACCATAAGCTGTGGACTATAAATGAGAGTGCGATGCGTCGTGATGGTAAGCCAGCCACACCTAAGAATTTATGTAATAATGTGTTGAGGCTTATCTCTTTCGACTGGGCAGATTACTCAAAAGCTCCTGTGTCCTACCTTTATCGTATGGATATGCCAACAACGATGAAGACAGCCAAGACGTATGTGATGGGTGTGAGCGAATTGTGTGCTTTGCCTGATGGTCAGCTGCTTGTGCTTGAGCGTGAGGCTTTTATTCCGAAAGTGAGGATGGGAGCTTTTTGCCAGTGCAAGTTGTATATTGTTGATCCGTCAACATTCGAGCCTTATGCCATTGACCGTGATATAGTGCCTGGTGCTCCTTATGTAGAGAAACGATTGCTCACATCATGGCGCACATCACTTACTATGGTTAATCAGACATGGGCAAACTACGAAGGCATGTGCTTGGGTCCGCAACTTGAGAATGGTGACCAGGTAGTGGTGCTTGTAAGTGACTCACAAAACGGATATGCAGGTGTCTTACGCGATTGGTTCAAGACGATAGTGATATCAAAGAAATAAGATTCATCCAGTATTTGGAGTTATAAAAGTTTTAATTTCAGTTTATAACTCCAAATACTGGATGGATCTTATATTATTTTAAAACAACTTTAGCTGTAGTTCCATTTGAGCATTTGGTGATGTAAATACCAGCAGAAGGTGTGTTGACTATCTGTCCAGAAAGACTATAGTAAGCTACTGCTTGCTTATTTACATTGTTAGTACCGATACTGTCAATGAATGTCAATACTCCAGGGGTTTTTGTTATTAATACACATGAGGTCTCTGGCATTACAACCTTGTTATTGCTTATAGTAAGGTCAGATTGAGCAATCCATTGGTTATCTTGGTCAAAGTAACCTACTTGCGTTTTATAACCATCATACTTTACTGGAAGTGTGAAAGTTCCGCCTGAGGTTGATAGCAATGCCACTTCATCACTATTGCCATGACGAACAGCCACTGCTTGAGTGTTGTTAGCGTCAGGTGTGAAGCTGATGCCGTCGAGACCATTCTCGTTGTTGGTATTATTGCCTGCATAGTTGTATACATACAGACTGCCACCTTGTTTATAGAGTGCTATATCCTGATTAGCCAGGTTGAGCATCTTGTTGCGCTGGCGCACCAAGTCGATGTGCGAACGTTCTACCAACATGTGGTTTTCCCAATCGGCATCATATAAACCATTGCCGTCTACTGGACCAAGGTTGTAATAGTCGAAAGCCTTATTGCCGGCGAGTGCTGCCATCTGATAGATTGGCGAATTGGCATCCTTGGCATCAATCTCCATAATCATACGGTAGTTATTGCCGTTTGTACCAAGCTGACCATTTATGTCTCCTTTCACCGAACTGGCATTCGTTCCATATACATCAATACCAACGAAGTCGATGTTGGTGCCACCATTCTTGCGTTTGTTCTCATTGGCGGACGTACGACCGCTTGTCTCGTATGAAACACAGTTGAGTCGAGTCCATGTGACATACTTTGATTGCTTTACAGCAGAGCCAACATGGTGATAGTAGTCAACAATCTCGGCAGATGTGGCAGTGTTGCTGCCATGGGCACGTGCTTCGTTGCCTAACTGTACACCGATGACAGTATGCTGATTGTCGTTGTTGGCATCCCAGAGAGCTATATGCTCCATTATCTTTCCCAATACGTATGTTTCACGAGAACGTAAATTGGTATCGCGCCAGTCAAGTGAATACTCCCATTGTGTGCGTAGCATGTTGAACTCTGATTTGCCGTCTGCAGAGCATACATAGTCGGGAGTGCGGAGCTGTTTGCGCTGTTCAAGATTCCAAAGCCATTGAACACGGCCACCACTACTCCAAGAGAACCAGAGCATCTCCATCTTTACACCATACTTCTTGCACCATCCTAAGTACTTGTCGAGGATGCGCCAGTCGAAGTGATTCTTCTCAGGTTCAACTTCGCTCCAATATACAGGTATGCTGAGTGTGTTGAATCCATCCTCGGCGGCACGCTTGAAGGCAGCCTCTACTTCGGTCTCGTTCCATCCTAAATAACCACGAAGTTTGTCAGGACGTACTTGAATCTCGGTAGGATAGAATGGTTTGCCGTCAACACGAAGCACATATTTCTCAGAACCATTAAGTGATAAGTCGACAGTAGATATTTTTTGTTCTACTGGAGTTACCTTATACTGAGAATTGTAGTATGTCTCGCGGGCTTCATTAAGTGCATCTTGTTCGGCTATGACAGTAGCAGCATCCATAGCTGGATTTGCTTGTAACTCAGCAAGAAAATCCTCAGCCTTGGATATAGCCTCATCGAAAGCTACTATGCCTGGATATTTGTCTGATTCGCGCTCTGCCTTGGCACCAGTAACAAACGACTCGAACTGAGCTATACGCTTACGCTCTGTCATACGCTCGTCCACATATTTCTGATAATCAGCCAAAACCTTATCAATGTTTGTTATACAAGCAATGATGTCATTAGCACTTGCTTTGTCGTCCAAGCCTTCTGCTTTGCTGATAGCAGCATTAATGTCTTTAGGATCGTAGCCTTCCTCAAGATTGGCAACAACTTCCTTTGCCGATGCTATTCGATTGGTGAGCACCTCACGATAGCCGTCAATATCCATACCTTTATATAATAAGGTGAACGTATCAAAGTCAACAGTGAAGCCTCCTGTTGTGGCTATACTCAGTCCTAATTTCAGCTTACCGTCAACAACAATGCCCGAAACAGTGTATTGTTTGGCTGCATTCGATTCGATGGTTGTCTTTCCGTCGTTGGCTATGAGGTTCATCTCGCCTCCAAATCCATAGTTAACAACGGTTGCTGTCACTTCATATTTGCCGTTTGGCAAATCGGAAATAGTCTGGTAAGCACATCCTGTAGCACTACCACTCTGCTGAAATAATTGCCAGTGATTCTGATTGGCAGGTATTAAGTCGGCTTTAGCACCCGTGCTGATTTTCGACTGTCCCACAGTTCCCTCAAGTGTCCAACCTGCAGGAGCACTGTTGTTCATCGTTGCATCGTTGAAGTTAGAATTTGTAATTCTATTTGTGTAGTCTATGCCAACGCCATCTGGCAGACTCATGTAGGCAGGAGCGTAAGCTCCTATAGCATAAATAGCAGAGGATGCACCCGTAATGCCTTCAGCGCTTGGAGTGACCTTGACTAGTCTCGCGTTGTCGAGCCAGTCTACCTTATTGATAGCTGTGCGATAGAATGATAAGAAAATGTCGTCACTCAACTTGTCGGGTAACTGAAATATTGTACTGAAACTCTGTTTGGCCGTATTGTACTCAACCGTAGTATACCCGTCAAATGACATTATATCATTGTTTGCTAATGACGAACCAATCCAAAATTCATATTTAGCACCGCCATTAGGCTCAACACCGCTTGACGTCCAATAGTCGCAGCTGATGCGGTAGACACCATTGGCTTCAAATGTTCCTGCTGTCAACTGCTGAGAGAGCCAACGACTCTTGTAATGCAATACAATGCTTTTCTTGCCATCTGAGCGGTAGCTGGCATTTTCGCGCACATTGACATACCCTGTGCCACTGCCCCAAGTAGGAGTTCCACCATCCCATGTCTGCCAATCTGTAGCCTGCCATCGACCAGAGCTTAACTCTGTACTGACCGATTCAAAGCTTCCATTACGGAGCAGATTGACTGTGCCCTCGGTATAATGGTATATGGGAGTAAGTGTAGTAGTGTATTCATTGTTCTCGAAGACATATATCTTACCATCCTGTTGCACAAACCTTACCTTACCATTTGTCTTCGGCGTATAGCTCACACCAGCGGATTTAATTGAAATTGCTTGTCCTGTCGTAGCTACTACTTCAATAGTATAGTCATTGGTGGTAGGGGCAAACTTATCCATGTTTTGTACAGTTCTGCCACCATAATTGTCAGATGTCTTGAAATATGGCAATGTTGTCTGTGCAGACACATTGATGCTTGTCGCCATCGTAAAAGAGATGGCGAGCAAGCTCAAGTATTGTATTCTATGATTATTCATAAATACATTGTATTTATTTAATAGCACTTCTTGTTGGTTTCTATAGTTCCGTCATTGTATGTCAATTTCTCAACACATAAAGAACCTTCTTGCGGCGAACTTAGTTGACGACCATCAAGAGAATAATATGTGTGAGATACAATGCTCTTGTTCTCGTTCTTATTCATTGTCGTAATGCCAGTAGGGAGATCTGTAGGCTCGTCGCTCGACAATGTCACGTCCATTTCAGCAATAGTGGCAGCCTTACCTTCGGCGCAGACTATCTTGAAGTAGCGGCAGGTGTAGGTTTTGCCAAACTCAACCTCTGTGTCGTAGAGCAACCAATCACCAGATGAAACTGTTGTCCAGTTGGTTCCGTCTTGGCTAATTTGGAATTCATACTTGCGTATCAAGCCAAAATGACTGTCGTCCATACGAGGTGTGGCAAGGAATCCCTTGATGTTAACACTCTTGCCCATGTCTACAGTGATATAATGAGGAGCCGGAGCTTCACCGCCAACCCAGTTGGTACGCCAGAAACTATCCACCTTTCCGTCGATGGCATGCACAGCTGGATGATACTGCCCCTGCTGTGTCTGTTCACTGCTGGAGTTTACAATCTTCCAATCTGTCTTGTCTGCAAAGATGCCCTCAGTAGGAGTCTCGCGCCATTTACCTGTGACGAAGTTGATGTCGAAACGCTCGCGATAGTTCATACTGCAATTTGTACCATCGAATGTAATCGGGAAGATAATGGTCTTGGTTTCGGGCAGTCCTGGATCTTGCCAACGGTCGCCTACATACAGATAGGTGGTCTGTTTGGTTCCCTTGATAGTGAGTATGGCTGCTGCCTGAGTATCATATGCTATGTCATTGCCAATGTTGGTAAGGCCTGTCCAGCCACTTGCCAGATTGGTTGTGTGCGACATCTTGCAACGGTTGGGGTCCCATCCTGAGCAAGCAGAGTTGAACATGAAGTAGTTGTCTCCAACACGGACAATTGCAGGAGCCTCTCGTCCATTACCTCCGAAGAGGACAGTGTGCTCTACTGCCTCGTGATAGTCGTCGCTAAGACGGAAGAGCCCTAAGTCGCGGTTCTCATTTGTAGTAGAAATGAAGTAGGCAGTACCGTCATTATCCTGGAACACATTACAGTCGCGCGACTTAACGCCCAGAGGACGGCCTGTCCATACAACCTTATAGTCACCATTCACCTTGTCGCACTCGAAACAAGCAGCCTCAGATGCTCCATAGTTGCCGGCCTCATAATGACACCATACTACATATTTATCAGTCTTGGCATTGTACATCAGTTTAGGACGTTCAATCATTCTGCCATGACCCAACTCAGGTGTTGTGACACCATTTTCAATAATTTTCTTCTCAAACTTCCAATGTACGAGGTCGACAGAAGAATATAGGTTGACATCAGGATTCCACCATCCGGTACGGTCCTCACCACACATATACCATATGTCGCCTACACGGACAAATCCTGGAGCGTGTGCCTGTACAGAAGTGGTTCCACCCTTGCCGTCATCGGTAAGCCAAAGGTTACCGTTCTTGATGGTAATCCATTCTGAAGGACGATTTTTCAAGTATTTCTCTTGGGCTGTCTTGATTTCATCAATTACAGCCTGATATTCTTCAGCAGTCTTTGCTATAGCCTGTTTTGCCTCAGTGTCCTTAATAGCCTTGGCAAAATCATCCTTACCTTCGTAGTTGGTATAGTCCATTTGGCGTTGAGCCTCATCTACAGCATTAGTCATACGACTGAACAGAAGGAAAGCCTTATCCAATGCTGCCAAGTCTTTCAGCTTGTCTTGCATCCACTGACGCTGATCCTCATTGGTATTGAAGTAGGTGTTCATCTGATTGTAGATGGCTTCAACCTCAGTCTTGCCATAGAATAGTGATTCTTTGGTCTTGTTGTACATTTTGGTTGCAGCATCGCGCATTGTATTATATATTATTTCAATGCTTTGGAAATTAGTATGTGCGTTCTGCATCAGTTTTACTGCTGCCAGCTTAGCATTATCGTCTTGAGCTGCTTCTGCTGCCTCGAAGGCTGTGTCCATTTCGTCTTTGTTGTACCAAACCTGTCGGTCTTCATTAGCAATATCAGCTTCGCATTCCTTTTTCATACGAGCCATTATTTCAGTCATGTCTCCAGGCTGGGCCTCTACAGGAGACAGAGTAAATGTGTCAAAATCGAGTGTGCCGCCATTTTCTACATCCAAATCTAAGCCTAATTCGAGAATGCCGTCATATACCAATCCTTCGACTGTGTATTCTTTGTTTTCACCGGTAGTGATGGCTGCCTTCTCGTCATTTAGATACATATTTACGGTTCCGCTGAAGGAAGGAGCCATCTTCATAGCCGCTTTGTAGCGGCCTACTGGCACATTTGTCAATCTCTGATAAGCTTTTCCGGTCATCGGACCACTCTGTTGCCATAACTGCCAATGGTTTTGGTCAGCAGGAATCAAACCGTCACCTTTCATACCAGTACTTATCTTCGACTGACCGCCAGATGAAGACAATTCCAGATTCCAACCTGCAGGAGCGCTGTTGGAGAATGTTGCGTCATCAAAGTCAGGGTTTACCAACTTCCAAGGGTCTTGAGGAGTTAAAGCCATCTGATAGAGTTGGAAGCTGTCGAAGTCGATAGTTTGATCACCACTTGCCACATCTATGTCAAGACCAAACTCAATGCTTCCGTCAGTAACCTCGGCTTCTACCTCATAAACTTTAGGCTGATTTGAGATAATGGCTGTCTTTGAATTATTGAGATACAGATACAGTGAACCATTGAATGTTGCTGATACGGCTACCGTTAATTTGTATGTGCCACTTGGCAGACCAGTAGCTTTTTGATATGCCTTGCCCTTTATTGCACCATTCCATTGATACAATTGCCAATGATTTTGTCCGCCGGCAATCACACCGCCACCTTTCTCACCAGTACTAATTTTATTTGTCTTTAGAGAAGAGGACGTTTCTAATGTCCATCCTTTAGGTGCATTGCCAACATAAGTATTGTCGTCAAATCCTGCGTTGACGATAAATTGGTTTGTCACGTCTGTTTGTGCTGCTGCTGGTGTCAATACAGACATCAACATGCTTGCTAAAAAGAGTCGATTTCTATTCATAACTCGTTATTAGTTATTAGTTAATGTTAATTATTAGGAATAAATTGTGATGCAAAAGTAGTGTATTGTCGACACTTTTATGGTGACAAATCAGTCATTTGGGGTGTACATATTAGGCATTTATGAAGAATGAACGAAAAGTTTCTCTATTCTGATTATTGTATGGTGGTGTGAAAGATGGAAAATAAAAAAAAGAGGAAAATGAAATAGGCTTTCCTCCTATTTTCATTTTCCTCCTATTCTGTTAAGTTTTAATAAGTTTCTCTATAATGACGCGTTTATAATTACATTACGCCATCCTCGCGCAGTTTAACCTGCCACTTCCATGCAGAACGCAAAACGTCGTCGAGCTTAGCCTCAGCCTTCCAACCGAGAACATTATTAGCTTTCTCTACGTTGCCGAAGATTTCCTCGATATCGCCCTCACGACGTGGACCGAACTTCCAGTTGAGCTTAACGCCAGTAGCCTTCTCAAATGTGTTAACGATTTCGAGAGTAGAGTTGCCCTTACCTGTACCAATATTGAAGAACTCCAGAGGCTCTGTCTCCTGGTCAAGTACACGTGCCATAGCACATACGTGAGCCTTTGCGAGGTCAACTACATAGATGTAGTCGCGGATGCAAGTACCGTCTGGTGTGTTGTAGTCATTACCGAAGATGGTAAGTTCCTTGCGGATGCCCATAGCAGTCTGAGTTACGAAAGGAATGAGGTTGTTAGGCACACCGTTAGGCAATTCGCCGATTTCTGCTGATGGGTGAGCACCTATCGGGTTGAAGTAGCGCAGAACAATGCTCTTGATATTGGCACCAGAGTGGATATAGTCGGTGATAATCTGCTCGTTGATTTCCTTTGTGTTGCCATAAGGAGAAGTAGCCTTCTGGTGTGGGCAGTCTTCCTTTACAGGCAGGTTCTCAAGCTTCGGCTGTCCGTAAACGGTGCAGCTTGAAGAGAATATGATGCCCTTTACGTTATACTTAGGCATGAGTTCGAGCAGGTTTACGAGAGAAACCACATTGTTGCGGTAGTAGAGAAGAGGCTTCTGTACGCTCTCACCTACAGCCTTTGATGCAGCGAAGTGGATGATACCCTCAATGTTAGGATACTTTGCGAATACAGCCTCAGTAGCTGCCATGTCGCGAAGGTCTACTTCTTCGAATGCAGGACGAACGCCTGTAATCTTCTCAATACCATCAAGAACCTCGATTTTAGAGTTTGAGAGATTGTCAACGATTACTACATTGTAGCCAGCTTCGATAAGCTCTACTGTTGTGTGTGAACCGATGAAACCGGTTCCGCCAGTAACTAAGATTGTTTGTTTCATTTTTTGTGTATTTTTATAGGGTTATAAATGTTACTTCATAAATAATGCTTTCAGACCGTTGTCAACACCACTGAATCCCATGAAAGCGAGCGACAGCAGCCCTGCTGTTACGAGTACTATACTCATGCCACGCATTCCCTTGGGTACATTAGTTAGGGCAAGTTGTTCACGCAGACCAGCAAAGACAATAAGTGCCAATGCAAATCCTATAGCTGTGGAGAAGGCGTAAACAACACTCTCTACAAGCGAGAAATCCTTTTGAATGACGAGTATTGCTACACCGAGTACGGCACAGTTGGTGGTGATAAGCGGTAGGAAGATGCCGAGAGCCTGATAGAGCGACGGCGAAATCTTCTTGAGTATAATCTCAACCATCTGCACCAATGCTGCTATTACGAGAATAAACGATATTGTTTGCAGATACTCAATGTGCATAGGCACGAGTATGTAATGCTGCAAGAGAAATGTAACGATAGTGGCAAGTGTAAGTACAAATGCCACGGCTGCTCCCATGCCCATAGCCGTGTCTACCTTCTTCGACACTCCAAGGAACGGACAGATGCCGAGAAACTGCGACAATACTATATTGTTGACGAATATCGCTGATATGAATATTAATATGTATTCCATGTGCCTATTTCTTTAGTTTGTTGACAATAGCAATAAGGTAGCCCAAGGTGATGAATGCTCCTGGAGGCAATACAAACAGCAATACATTGCATGTCTCGGGCAGCAGTGTTGTTCCAAACAGCGAACCGGCTCCTATTATTTCGCGTACAGCTCCAAGCAGAGTGAGAGCAATGGTAAAGCCCAATCCTATGCCTATGCCATCGCAAATGCTTGCAAGAGGATTGTTCTTGCATGCGAAGGCTTCGGCACGTCCAAGGATAACACAGTTGACCACGATGAGCGGGATGTAAATGCCGAGCGACTTGTTGATTTCTGGCAGATAAGCCTCCATGAGCATTTGCAGCATAGACACAAAGGCTGCTATAACAACCACAAACACTGGTATGCGCACCTTGTCGGGAACAAGGTTTTTTATTGTAGATATTACGAAGTTGCTGCATATAAGCACAAACATCGTAGCCAAGCCCATCGACATACCGTTGGTCGCTGATGTCGTTGTGGCGAGCGTGGGACACATACCAAGGAGGAGTACGAATGTTGGATTCTCCTTGACAATGCCGTTGGTTATCGTTTTAATATAGTTCATATATCTATAGTTTCTTAGTTCAATTTGCTTGCTTGCTCTACAGCCTTTAGGAATGCACGAGATGTGATAGTAGATGCTGTTATAGCATCCACGTCGCCTCCGTCTTTAGTGACCTTGAATCCTGTGTCTTTAGGATTCTTGCCAATTATGTTGCCTTTGCCACCTTTTTGAAACCAGTCGGAAGCTTTGATGCCAAGACCTGGTGTCTCTGATGTCTTGCGTATTGCATAGCCTAATACGCATCCATTTCCGTCAAGACCAACAAGCACTGTCAAGTCGCCGCCGAATCCCATGGTTGTGCTTTCAACAGCCTTGCCGAGAGGAGTGCCGTCGGTGGTAGCCACATGATGAACCACAAACTCATATTCTTTGCCTTCAAAAGTCTTGTTTACGGTCTCCACTTTTGTTTCCTTTACTTCTTTGCCGCCCATCACTTTGCTTATGTCTTCAGCAAGTGAACGTTGTTGCTCGGCAAGTTTAGGACCTTCGGTTATATGATGCACCCAAGCAAGCACTCCACCTGTTATCAAGGCCACACAGGTGAGCACTGCCACCATGTTGGGCAATGTGGATTTCAGTTTCTTCATTTCTTCACTACCTCCCCGTATCGTTTAGGTTTACAATAGTTGTTGATAAGCGGTGTGAATGCGTTCATTATTAGAATGGCGAACGACATTCCTTCTGGATAGGCTCCCCAATTACGTATAACGATGGTGAGCAATCCTATGGCTGTGCCGTAGATGAGTTGTCCACGGCGTGTCATTGGCGACGTTGTATAGTCGGTAGCCATGAATATGGCTCCAAGCATCATACCACCAGTCAGTACCACCGACAAGGGGTCGGCATATACAGGATTGGCTATGTGAAGCAGTGAGGCAAACACGAATGCCGAGCCTATAACACTTACTGGTATATGCCATGTGATGATTTTCTTCCAAAGCATGAATGCCAGTCCCAATAGTAGGGCAAGAGCGCAAACCTCACCTATAGTTCCCGCTCCACCATTGATGTTGTTGCCAAGCAGTAGGTGTAAAGAACTTGGCATAGTGTCGAGTATAGAGGCATCGCCAGAAGTAATGGCTTGCTTCATAAGACTTAGTGGTGTGGCTCCTGTAGTGGCGTCGGTGTAGCTCATATGCTGTCCTGCCACAGGCCATGAGGTCATTTGCACGGGAAAGCTGACAAGCAGGACGCAACGTCCCACTAATGCAGGATTGAACAGATTGCAGCCCAATCCACCAAAAGTCATCTTGCCTATGCCTATAGCCACCAATGCTCCTATGATGATAATCCATACAGGCAGGTTGCTTGGAAGGTTCATGCCAAGCAATAGACCTGTTATTACAGCCGAGCCGTCGCCAAGTGTCGATTCGCGTTTAAGCATAAAGCGTGTTATTGCCCATTCAAAGAACATGCACGCAGCAACGCTCGACAGGCATACTACTACCGAGCCTATGCCGAAATAGAAGAATGACACAAGCAGGGCTGGCACAAGTGCGAATATCACGCCATACATGTTGCGCTTTGTGCAGTCACCACCGTGGATGTGGGGCGATAGTGATATTATTAGATTTGACATATATTATATTATGTAAAGAGTGAAAAGCGTGAAACATATAATCCATGTGCTTGTCTTATTGCTGTTTCAACTCCTGTTTTGATTTATTATTTATAAATGGGTTTTAGATTTGTGATTTATCACCCTTACCTTTTTGTTCTGCCCTTGATAATTCCCATCACCGTCTGTTTGCCTATGCGAATGTTGTCGAGCAACGGACGGTAAGCGGGGCATGTGAACTGGCATGATCCACATTCTATGCATGAGGTGATCATCTCTTCCTCTGCTTTGTCCCATATTTTAAGTGATGAGGCAGTGGCGAGTAGATATGGTTCGAGTCCCATAGGACAAACGTCAACACATTTGGCACATCGTAGGCATGGACCTGGCTTATGGCGTCGAGCTTCGCGCCCGCTAAGAACCGTAATGCTGTTGGATCCTTTTACTATTGGGGCATCGAGTGAGATAAGAGCTTTGCCCATCATTGGTCCACCCGATAGAACCTTGTTCTCGCTTACTGGCAGTCCACCACAAGCGTCGATTAATAGGCATGCTGGTGTGCCCAATCTTACGATGAAGTTGCCTGGTTTGGCGAGTTCCTTGCCTGTTACGGTGGTATAGCGTTCAATCAGAGGCTTGTGTTTCATCACAGCCTCATATACAGCGAATGCTGTTGCAACATTTTGCACAATGGCCCCTACGTTTACAGGTATTGCAGGAGGGGCAGGTACCTGACGGCTTATTACAGCATCAACAAGCTGTTTTTCACCGCCCTGTGGATATTTCTGTTTAAGTGGAACAATCTCGATGTTCTTCTCTTTCTCAGCCTTATGCTGTAGCAAGGCTATTGCCTCTGGCTTATTCTCCTCTATTCCTATGTATCCGCGGTCAACTTTGGCTGCTGTCATAAGGAGTTTTAATCCTACAAGTATCTCGTCGGCATGCTCCATCATGAGTCGGTAGTCGGCTGTGATGTAAGGCTCGCATTCCACACCGTTAAGTATAACACATTCTGCCTTTGTGCCTGGAGGTGGCATCAGTTTAATGAATGTTGGAAATCCTGCGCCTCCCATACCAGTTACGCCAGCCAATTTAATACGGTTGGTGATTTCCTCTGGAGTTAGTTCTTGATGATTTTCAAGCAACTCAAGTGTAGATGAACGGTCGATGGTTTCTTCCCATTCGTCACCTTCCACATTAATTATAATGGCAGGCTTGCGGTAGCCAGAAGCATCAACAGCAGTGTCGACCTTGAATACAGTTCCTGACACGCTGCTGTAGATTGGTGCCGACACAAAACCTCCAGCCTCGGCTATCAGTGTGCCCACCTTCACGTGGTCGCCCTTCTTTACCACAGGCTTAGCTGGTGCGCCGATATGTTGCGACAATGGGAATATTGCTTGTTTCGGCAGTGGAGCTATGTTTGTGGCATTTTCGGCAGTGATTTTGTTCTCTTCGGGGTGAATGCCTCCTATTCTGAATGTCTTCATTGCGGTTGAGAGATTATGGTTTATGGTTGGGAAGTTGAAGTTGTGGATGTTTGTATGGGTGTAGTTGTGGATGGTTTTGGGGTGGGGAAGTTGACACTCACTATTGCATGGCGTGGACAAGCTTTCTCACATTTGCGGCACATCCTACACTTCTCTGGGTTTATATATGCCAGGTTGTTCTCTATTGCTATAGCGTCGAAGTTGCATTCCTTGGCACATTTGCCGCAACCTATGCATGATAAGTCGCATGCCTTAACAGCAGCAGGTCCACGGTCTTTGTTCATGCATGCCACATATAGACGACGGTCTTTAGGTCCACGTGGACGCAATTCAATAATGCCTCTTGGGCAAGCTTTGGCACAGGCGCCACATGCAGTGCAAAGCTGTGGGTCTATCTCTGGTATTCCTGTTTCAGGATTAATCTTTATTCCGCCAAACGAGCATGCTTCTGCACAGTCACCGCAGCCAAGGCATCCAAATCCGCATGCTGTCTCACCCATGGCACAAGAGTTCATGGCATGGCATGAATGCAGTCCGTCGTATGTGGCTATTTGTTTTCGTTTGGTGCAGTCGGCTTGACAGCGCACAACAGCAATGCGAGGAACACCCGCATCCACTGTCATTCCAAGTATTGAAGCTATTTTCTGCATGGCTTCACTACCTCCAACAGGGCAAGATAGTCCTTCTATAGAACCGTTGTCGGCAGCCTTAACAATGGCTGAAGCCAATCCTGCACAACCAGCAAAACCACAACCTCCACAGTTTGCCTGTGGCAATACAGCAGCCACTTCGCCTATGCGTGGGTCTTCCTCCACGGCAAAGCGTTTGGAACACACGTATAGGACAACAGCCGCAATGAGGGCTATTATGCCGAGCACTATGAGTGCTGTCAATATGTAATTCATAAAATATTATTGTCTTGTTTCCTTTAGTTTTTACTATTCTGCCAGATGTATCGCAAAATGGCGGTTAACCCGCTTGCGAAACATATATATAATAAGGTAGTAGACGGCGAGCACTGCTATTGCAGCAAGTGCGGCTGTCTCGTCGGCTATTGCGGCGTAGTGTAGGATGAGCAGTGTGGCAACGAATATCACGAGTGGAAGTCCGAACCCAATAAGTACAGCTTGTCGTCCATGTCGGGTTGGTATTTCCACATGCACACGGTCGCCAGGCTTATAATTAGCAAACCTGTCGTCAACCACATTAATGTGGAAGTCCTTACCGTGTTTGCCCGTGCATCCTGCGCTTGCATCGCAAGAATCGCATGCCGACGAGCGTGTTATGCGTATGCGGGCGCGGTTGTTGCGTATACTTTCTATCACTCCGCATTGGCGTATATTGCTCTTCATTTTGTGTCGAATGTTTAGAAATTATGCAAAAGTAACATTTATCTGTCGTAATGGCAAATAAATTGTTAAAATTTTTTGTTCAAACTTAGCTAAAAAGGAGACTTATTGTTTGTTGTATGAATAAAAAAGTGTACATTTGCATTAAAATCAAAAACTCATAAGCGAAATGATGAAACCTTCTGAACAGACAACACAGCAAATTGAGCGTTTTCTTAAGAAAATAGCCCAGAAATTTCCTGCCAACGACGAGGCGTCCATGGTAACTGACATTCATGTGCGTGTGTCGCAGGAAAGTGGAGAAATGGTGGCATTCGACGATGACGACAAAGAGATTACACGTTGTGTTGTCGAGCAGTGGATTGGCAACAATGACGAAGATTTCTACGAAGGTGTAGAGTCGGCGTTGCAAAACACTATGAATGCTTTCTCGAAACTAATCGACAATCTTGGTATACTGAAACCCTACAGTTTTGTTCTTGAAAATGACGAGAAGGAAAACGTTGCCGAACTCTTCATTGCCGATGATGACACCGTGATTATTGGCAAAGACCTTATGGAGGGGCTTGACAGCGACCTTGACTCTTTCTTGGATAATTTGTTGAAGGAGGAATAGACTGTGTAGAATTGTCGATATAGAATAATTATAAGAGTAAAAAAGAAATAGAGCCATATTTGAGAAGTTTGCATAATGACTTTCTCAGATATAACTCTATTTTTTGCTCTATTTTGTTTTCACAGCTTCCTCAATATCCTCCTTGTAGTTGAGTCCCTTGAGTCGGTAGATGTCGTGGATATGTAGCATGCGGTTGAGGAAGGAGTCGAGATTGCGTTGCTCTTTAGCTGTCCATTGCACCTCGCAAAGAGCGGCGAGACGTGGAAGGAGTTCCCATTCAAGTTTCTTTGAGTCAGCCACCCATTCTGTCCAAATGCATCCTTCTGCACCTATCACGTTCTTCTGTTCGCTTGCTGATAGTTCTTCAGCCTGGCATGGATCGAGATTATATACACGCTCGATGCTCGGAATACCCTTGATTTGGTTGATACGTGGGTTGCTGAAATAGAAGTTGGTTATAGGAGCCATTACAGTAGGATGACCTTCCTTGGCAGCCTTTACACTTGCCTTCTTGCTCGTCCATCCTATTACTGTGATGTCTTTGGATGGAGTTCCATCAAGAATTTCGTCCCATCCAATCATCTTTCTGCCACGTGCACGGATTTCTTTCTCCACTTCTCCCATGAACCAAGTTTGCAGTTGGTCTTCCTTAGAATGACCTTCGTAGTCTTTTAGTCCCAGTTCGGCAATCTTAGCCTGGCATTGCTTGCACTCCTTCCAGCGTTCCTTCGGACACTCATCACCACCAATATGAATGTAGGCAGATGGGAAGATGTCCATAATCTCGTTTATTACATCCTTGGCAAAGGCGAGAGTCCATGGTTTTCCTGCGCACATCACTTCGCGTATTACGCCAAAGTCGCGGCATACATCATAAGGTCCGCCTGTGCATCCCAATTCAGGATAGGCAGCAAGAGCCGACTGGATATGTCCTGGCATGTCTACCTCGGGAATGACAGTCATGTAGCGTTCGGCAGCATAGCGCACAATCTCTCGTGCGTCTTCCTGAGTGTAATAGCCTGTTACTGGCTTACCGTCATATTTGCCAGTGTTGTGGCCAAGTGTTGTCTCGCTTCTCACAGATCCAATCTCTGTAAGTTTCGGGTATTTGTTGATGGCTATGCGCCATCCCTGGTCTTCGGTCAGGTGCCAGTGGAAATAGTTGATGTTGTGCATGGCAAACACGTCGATAAGTTTCTTCAGATAGTCCACGCTGAAGAAGTGGCGTCCGCAGTCGATCATGAATGCACGATAGGCGAATCGTGGAGCATCGGTGATGTTGACTTGTGGAAGTTCAACGGCTACCGCATTCTTTGCAACAGGCAGAGCTTTCATTATTGTCTGCAATGCGTAGAACACACCTGCATGTGTAGTACCCTCAATGTTTATGAGCTTGTTGTTGACGTTCATACGATAGCTTTCATCGCCTCCAGCCACATTGGCAATGGCCAATCGTATCTGATTGTTGCTCTTTCGTGTTGTAGTTGCACATTTGATGCCTGTCATCTCCTTTATATAGGAAGCAAGGAACTCAGCGTTGCGCTTCTGTTTCTCGTCGCCATTGGCATACTGTATCGTTGTCTTGCCAGAGACTACAAACGGTTGTCCGTTGACTGTTTGCACCTGTTGTGGCAATGGTATTATCTGCCAGTTGCCTTTTTCGCGTGTGGTTGCTTGTGTGCATATACAGGCAAGCAGCATCAGAGTTGTTAAGATTTGCTTTAGCATGATTGAGTTTTTTTGTTTTTATTGTTTATTTTGTTGTCTTATCGTTTGCAAATTTAGATAAAAATTCCGAATTATAAGCCAGTTGGAATAAAAAAACAAAAATGAATGTATCCGATAAAAAAGCTTCGTATCAAGGCATGATACAATCATTTCAAGGCACAATACGGTCGTATCAAGGCATGATACGATCATTTCATGACACGCAACAGAACTTTATATCACTATTCTGACATTAGTGTCTCTATTATAATGGGACATGGAGTAGTGTTGCACATTGTACTTTGCATCAATCAAGAAAGCACGTGTCCTTAACTCCTTTATCCCTTAAATAAGCAGACTTAAAGTTTTATAAAAAAAGCAAGTCATTGGATAACTACAAATTATCCAATGCTTGCATATTTCATGAAATTCACTTGTCTTAGTGCTGCAAAACCTCAAATAAAGAGTATCTGACATATGGCAAATATAGATAGAATATCTGACATTATGCCTCTCCATTCCTATAAGCCGATGGCTGCACCTTGTAGGCGTCCTTAAAGCATTTGCAGAAATAGCGCGGAGAGGAGAAGCCATTGGCATAGCTTACCTCAGATATGCTCATCTCCTTATGGTTGCGCAGCATGTCGGCAGCTTTGCGCAGTCGCATATTCAGTATGAATCCCTTAGGTGTGTCGCCTGTCAGGTCTTTCCACTTATTGAAGAATGCTGTGCGCGACATTCCTATCTCCTTGGCGAAAGTGTCTACGCTGAATGACGAGTCGGTGTAATACTTGTCGATAATCTTCATAGCGCGGTCGAGCAGGTCCTTGTCCAAGGGGTTGGTTGCAAGCACGTCAGCCTCGGTATGTGGATGTTCGCCAAACTTGCGTTGCAGCAGTCGGCGTGTGTTGACGAGGTTGTTGCATCTTGATATAAGCACGTCGCTGTTGAAAGGTTTCGTCACATAGTCGTCGGCACCTGTTTTTAATCCCTCGAGAGCCTGTTCTACGGCAGTGCGTGCTGTGAGCAGCACCACTGGTATGTGGCAGATGGAGAAGTCGTGCTTAATGGCTTTGCAGAGTTCTATGCCCGACATGTGAGGCATGAGCACATCGCTGAGCACAAGATCGGGCATCTCATCGGTGACCATTTCGAGTGCTTCGCGTCCGTCTACAGCTGTTATTGTGCGGTAGAATGGGCAGAATAGCGTAACGAGCAATTGTCGGATGTCGTCGTTGTCCTCCACAATAAGTATTGTTGGGCGTGCCTCATCGGTAGGTGTCGCAGCAGAGTCACCTGTTGTTTCAGCTGTATTATTGTTTGCAGGAGTGTTGGCTGAAGTGCTCATAGAAATGTTGACGGCAGTGCTTGCGGTTGTGCTTGCTGTCGTCTCGTTGTTCTTTGAGTCTTCGGTTGCTTCATGTTCTGCCTTTTGCTCAATCTTTGTTGTTGTAGGCGCATTGTCGATCTCTTCAGGTGAGAATGCGCTCTTGGATATAGGCAGAGTTACTGTGAACGTAGTGCCTTTGCCGAGTGTAGAGTCTACGGTGATAGTTCCGTGGTGCAGTTCCACTATGCCTTGTGTCAGATTGAGGCCGATGCCGGTACCTATTTCCGAGAACGACTCGAAACCGCGTACTTGATAGAAGCGTCCGAACACATTTGCCAGCTCTTCCTTGGCAATGCCTTTGCCCGTATCGGTTACTTTAATCACAGCTTTGTCGCCCTGTTGTTCAGCAGATATGGTTATGGTGCCACCCTGTGGAGTATGCTTCATGGCATTGCTTATAAGATTGTTCACAACCTTAAGCATCTGCTTTCGGTCGAACCACATAGGCATCGATGAAGGCATGTGCAGTTCGAGTGAGAGGTCTTTCATTGTGGCAAACTCCTTGAATAGTGTCACGGTCTCACGTATGAATGCCACAAAATCCTGTTCTTTCACATATATGTGGATGTGGCCTTGCTCTTGTTTTCTGAAGTCAAGCAATTCGGATATAAGGCTACGCAGCTGGCTGCTGTTGCGGTATATGCCGAGAATCTTGTTGCGGATGTCGGCAGCAAACGCAGACGATTGCAGCAACGACTCGGATAGTCCGATGATTACTGTGAGTGGTGTGCGTATCTCGTGCGACACATTGGTAAAGAAGCGTAGTTTCGACTGGTTCTGCTCTTGAATGTCCTTCACACGCTGCTGCTCAAACTTCAGCGACTCGCTCATGCGTATGCGGTCGCGGTATTCGCGTATCAGCCACCATGCGGCAGCCACGGTGGTTACTATATATATAAGGTATGCCCACCACGACAGATACCATGGCGGAAGAATATGTATTTGCAACGTAGCCATGGCTGCTTTGCCATCGGTACTGCGCACCTCGAGAGTGTATTTGCCTGAACTGAGTCCGTTGAACGAGAGTTGCTTCCCGCGAACATTAAACCATCGGTTGGACACACCTCTAAGTCGGAACTGCAGAGGCGCGGCGTTGGTCTTGAAGAAATTCGTAGTGTACACCTCAACGCTAAACACTCGCTGGTCATGGTCAAGCACCACTTCCTTTGTGAAGCGTAGTGCATCGGTGAGAATGCCAGTCTTGTCATCAGGACTTATCTTCTCACCGTTTACATAGAGTCGGCTGAATCCTATATGATATGGTTGTGCCTTCTTATATAGGTTACGCTCGTTGAAAGACACCATTCCATCTATACCGCCAAGGAAAACGGTGCCGTCGCTTGAGGCATAGAGTGCGTTCTCGTTGATACTCTCAAGTGGGAAACCATTAGAGCGGTCGTAGTTGTGGAAGTGGCGTTTCTCGAAATCGAACACAGAGAAACCGCGGTTTGTGATAAGCAGTATGTCGCGGTTGTTGAGTGTTGATGGTGATGTGGCATAAACGCAGTCGCTTGTCAAGCCTTCTGCATCGCCATAGGTTGTGAATGTATTATTCTTCTCGTTGTAGAGACATATACTGTTATTTGCCATCGAGAACCACAATCGTCCCATGCGGTCGAGCATAATATGGTTGACATAGTTGCTGCTTGGTGTGGAGTTGTTGTCTGATGAATGAGTGAATTGTTGGTAAGAACCATTCTTTGGATTGATGCGGAATACGCCGATACCCTCGGTGGCAATCCACAAGTATCCTTTTTTGTCGACACAGGTGCTCGGCACGGCAAGCAGATTCTTGTCGGCAAGAAGTTTTGTAAAGCAAGATTCTCCTTTGGCGTCGGGATCCATTATGGCTACACCTCTATGTGTGCCAATTATGAGTTTTTTGCCGTATGGAGTTATTGATCGCACGATGTTGGATGGCAATGAATGTATATCGCCGCTATGGTGTTTGTATGTGGTGACGTGTCCGGTGGCAACGTCCACTCGGCATAGTCCGCCAAGATGCGTGCCTACCCACATGGCCTTTCGTTGCTTGTCGTAGTAGATGGCTTTCAAGTTGGCGGTGCTTATGTTAGTGAAATGTGTGAAGCGTCCAGTGCTACGGTCAAGGATATTAAGTCCACCACCCTCGGTGCAAATCCATAACCGTCCGTTGCCGTCTTCGGTCATGTTGCCTACAACCGAGAACGACAGACCTGCTGAAGAGCCTGGCATGGCACGATAGCGTGTGTATATTTCGTTGTCGGGGTTGAAATAGTTTACTCCACCAAAGTAAGTGCCCAGCCACAGAGTGCCTTGGTTGTCTTTGATGATGCTCCAAATGCTCGAGTTGGTAAGGCTTCCCGGCATTCCGTCGGCAGTGAATAGTCTGCGCTCGCCTGTCTTTGTGTCAAGTCGGTACAGGCCGTGGTATGTGCCTATCCACATGTTGCCTGAGTTGTCCTCGCAGAATGTGCGCACAAAATTAGTCACGAGCCAGTCGTTGGTCGTGGTATTTGTTATTTTTCCTTGTGGTGTTATTGTCCAGAAACCGTTATACCAGCTTCCCACCCATATATTATGGTGCGAATCTTCGTATACAGTGGTGATTTGGCCTTCGTTAATGATTTGTGATAGTCGTCCGTTGGCGAAGCAATACAGGCCACGGTTGTCTGTTCCAATCCATAGTCTCTTGCGGCTGTCTTGGAATAGCGATGACACTTTTGTGCCTTTTGGCACTGTGGCTATATGCTTGCTGCTGCCATTGGCTGTGTCAAGTCGCTCGATGATGTTGCCTACAGCAAGATAAAGAGCGTCGCCGTGACAAATGGCAGCGGCGTTGCAGCGTCGCAGAATAGAGAACTTTTGGGTGCGTATGTCAAGGCTTGCCACTCCCTCCGAGCTTACGAGATAGAGTGTGCGGTTATGGTCGCCCGTCACGAGGCGCACATTGTTGCAGAATAGCGAGTTGGAGTTGCCGGGTTGATAACTGTATACGTGTATAGCGTTGCCGTCGTAGGAGTCGAGTCCCACGCGGGTTGCCATCCATATCACTCCGCCGTTGTCGGCATAAAGGCTGTTGACAGAAATCTGCGACAGTCCGTCGGCAGGGGTCAAATGGTTGAAGTTTATGTTCTGAGCTCTCATGCAGAGGGCTGTCACAAGGCAGATGAAGGTTAGAATGTTTCGGATCATGATTATGTTTTTATTTGATGTAGAATATGTCAGTTAACTGTTTGTACCATTCCGACTTTGTGCCGTCGGCATTCATGATACATTGTTCGTCATTGACTGTTGTTGAAGCTTTAGCGGCATGCTTGAATGCCACAAGATAGCGTTTTGGTTGCTTGCGTGGTGTAGTGCGTATGGCACATCGTCGCGACATGGCAAGTCCGGATAGATAAGCTTCGGCTGTGAACAGTGTCAGGCAGTCGAAAGGAATAACGGCACTGAATTCACCATCTTCATCGAGCAAACTCCTTACTGATGCAAACAACTCGCGGTAGGGCAGTGTGTCTGCATGGCGTGCAGTGGCTCTTTGAGAGTCGGGATTCTTAAGACTGTCGGTAAAGAATGGCGGGTTGGAGACGATGGCATCAAACTTCTCCTGTGCGCTGAACGACTGTATAGGTGTTTCCACGATATTCACCCGATCGGCAAATGGCGAGGCTTTCGCATTGTCGTTAGCCTGTATAGCAGCCTCGTGGTCTATTTCCACTGCGGTTAGCCTCGCTTTGCCAAAGCGTTGGGCAAGCATGAGCGTTATCAGTCCTGTGCCCGTACCAATGTCGAGAATGTTGGCTCCACCATGTGCCCATGCGCCAAGAATCACGCCGTCGGTGCCTACTTTCATGGCGCAGCGGTCTTGATAAATGGTGAATTGGCGGAATGTGAACGATTGGTTTGACATGATTGGTCTGATAAATTGATAGTTTTTATATATTAATCAAGCTTATAGATTCAGCCTCTTTTGCAAGGCTTTGCTCCAGGCTTGGAATTTGCGTGTGCTGTGGCTTATATCCATTCTTATGTCATGTATCTCGTTGAACAGCTCTGCAGCCGCACTCTGTAGTGCGTTGGGCTGTCGCTCGCTGCGGTCGGCCGACGGATTGACAACAATCTTTATGCCCTTAGGCTTCAGCTCCACCTTTATGTCCTTGCCCGACATCACGGGGTCGCCGTCGTAGTGGATAACGCCTGGCTGGTCGCGGTGTATATGCAGCGTCTTGCATCTGAATGTCTTTATTTTCGAGCTTTTGTCAAGTGTCTTGTTAAACATGTCGATGCTTATCTGCGGTGCTTCAAGCAGGTCGAATGGCTCCATTATTATAACGTCCATAAGTCCGTCGCTCATCGAGGCCTGAGGTGCTATATAGGCGTTGTTGCCATATTGTGAGGCATTGGCGCAGGATATGAGGAAAGCCTTGTAGCGTGTTGTGCCGTTGTCGTCCTCAATGGTGTAGGTCTCGGGTTTGTACTTCAGTCCCTCGCGCAATACATTTTCTATATATGTAATAGGACCGCGCTTGCCGGCCTCAGCAAACTTCATGCTCACGAAGGCGTCGAAGCCCATGCCGCATGTGCAGAAGAAGGGATAATCGTTGATAATACCGTAGTCGAGGTCGCGTGTCTCGCATTTGTTGATTACATCTATCGCTTTTCTCACGTTGATAGGCAGTAGCAAGTGCCGCGCAAGACCGTTGCCCGATCCGCACGGGATGATGCCAAGAGCCGTTTGAGAGTGAACAATGCTACGTGCCACCTCGTTCACGGTGCCGTCGCCACCTACGGCTACGACTACATCCACGCCTTTATCCTTGGCTTTAGCGGCTATCTCGGTGGCGTGTCCGGCATATTGTGTAACGGCAATTTCATAGTCAAATTTGTCATGGTCGATGGTCTCGGCTATGATGTCGGGTATGGCTGCCTTGTCGGAAGTTCCCGATTTGAGGTTGATTATGAAAACAGCTTTTTTCTTCATAAGTATTTAAAAATATGATATATTGAGATTACAAAGTTACGAAATTTAAGTTTTTATACGTTGTTTTTCTCATTTAAAAATGCGAAAAAGTCACATTTCTTGGAAAAATATAATTTATATTGGTTTTTATTTGTAACTTTGCGCCTTGGAAATAACAATAATGGGTTCACAAACCTATACAAATATTAAAATGGGACAATTACAGGAAAAATACAAGAGCTATCGTCTTCCGCAGAAATACATGGCAGAAGGCGTGTATCCCTATTTTCGTGAGATTACGAGCAAGCAGGGCACAGAGGTAGAAATGGGCGGACATAAGGTGCTTATGTTTGGTTCTAACGCTTACACCGGACTTACGGGCGACCAGCGCATTATTGACGCTGCCAAAGCTGCCCTCGACAAGTATGGTTCAGGCTGTGCCGGAAGCCGTTTCCTCAATGGAACTCTTGATTTGCACGTTCAGCTAGAGAAGGAGCTTGCCGAGTATATAGGCAAGGACGAGACATTGTGCTTCTCTACAGGTTTCTTTGTTAATTCAGGCGTTCTAGCCGTTGTTGTGGGTCGTGGCGACTATATCATCTGCGATGACCGCGACCACGCAAGTATTGTGGATGGTCGTCGTCTCTCCTTTGCCACACAGCTCCACTACAAGCACAACGATATGGAGGACCTCGAGCGTGTGCTCAAGAATCTGCCACACGAGGCTGTGAAGCTTATCGTGGTTGACGGTGTGTTCTCTATGGAGGGTGACTTGGCCAACCTGCCTAAGATTGTTGAGCTTAAGCACAAGTACAACTGCTCGATTATGGTTGATGAGGCTCATGGTCTTGGTGTGTTCGGCAAGCAGGGACGTGGCGTTTGCGACCATTTCGGACTTACCGACGAGATTGACCTTATCATGGGTACATTCTCTAAGTCAATGGCAAGTATCGGTGGTTTCATCGCTGGCGACAAGGACACCATCAACTATCTGCGTCACACATGCCGCACCTACATCTTCAGTGCATCAAATACTCCGGCTGCCACAGCTGCTGCACTTGAGGCTCTTCATATCATCAAGAAGGAGCCAGAGCGCATTGAGAAACTTTGGAAGGTGACCAATTATGCATTGCGCCGCTTCAAGGAGGAGGGTTTTGAAATTGGCGAGACAGAGAGTCCGATTATTCCGCTCTATGTTCACGACGTTGACAAGACTTTCTATGCAACAGCCAAGGCTTTCGAATATGGCGTGTTCATCAATCCGGTTATTCCGCCGGCTTGCGCACCTCAGGACACTCTCGTACGTTTCGCTCTTATGGCTACTCATACAGAGGAGCAGGTGGAGCGCGGTGTGCAGATACTGAAGCGAGTGTTCAAGGAGCTTGATATTATCAAGGACTAAGTTTCTGATAAGAATATAAACTTCGATTTTTCGAAAATTATATAATTTATATACGGGTATTAACGACTCTAATCATATAGAATCGTTAATACCCGTTTCTTTTTACTTCACGAGCGAAGCGAGTTTTCTTCCTATAACTTCCTATAACTACTTTCGTTTGCGAAACTTAAGTACAATAGTAATATGTTCAAATAGTATGGATAAACCTATGAATAAGCATGAAAATCATAAAAATGATGATTTTCTTTGATTTTTATGCCGAAAAATTTGCGTGTACCAATATTTCTTTATACCTTTGCACTCGCTAAAGAAAAACGGGGTGTAGCGCAGTCCGGTAGCGCGCCTGGTTTGGGACCAGGTGGTCGCAGGTTCGAATCCTGTCGCCCCGACACAAGAAAGGCTCTTCTTAGGAAGAGCCTTTCTTGTGTTTGTACGCTTGGCAAGTTCTTTGCTTGTCATAATTCTTGATTTCTTAGTATTTATATTGCCTTCTTGTTGCTTTTAAAAAACTTCGTAATGTAATAAATCAGAATCAGCGTATGTATTCTGCACACCTTTGAGCTTAATTGTTATATTGTATCAAGTATCCCTTATAATGCTTATTGAATATAATAGGTTACTTCGATTTTTGCTTACTGGCAAAAGTATCTTTGCCTGCAGTCAAAAATGTTTCTGCCTGCAGTCAAAAGTACTTAAGCTTGCTGGCGTATTATCTTTTTATCATCTTCTTGGCATAGTCGCCTTGTTTTATTATATAGATACCTTTTTCTGTAGGAGCGTCAACTTTTATGCCTTGCATGTTGTAGTATTCTGTTTTGGAGTTGTTGGCTGTAGTTACAGAGTTGATGCCAGTGTTGATACCCATGAAGTCGCTGTAGGTGTATTTCTTCTTTTCATTCACCTTATTGTTCTCATCATATTCGGTGATGATCTTCTCAGTCAATTCTCCATGCTCACCATCATATTTGTATTCGATATCCGTAGCTTCGTCCAGAGACCATGTCTTCTCGCCTTCCTCCATTTCATAGGCAGCAGAGCGGGTCACATTGCCTTTCTCGTCTTTTGTTATTTCGTCATATTCTCCACTGATGAGGTTTTTATCGGCCACTGTAGCTCCGATTCCCAAAGCGTTTAAATATATATAGCTGCCCAATTTATAGCTGCCATTGTTGTCGAGCATTTCTTTCTTGTAGACCATGGCTAACTTGGTGGCAAGTATCGATGTTGAGGCTGTAAGGGTGAATCCGCCGTCATCGGTTGTTTCGTTTGTCACGTCAAACGACATGTCGGTCTCAAGTTCCTCCAGATGCATGCTTACTTTGGCAGACTTTATGACGTTGTTGCCAGATGCAAAATCCTCAAAGTCATCGATAATGAATTTGCCGTCGTACTTCTCCCAAACGATATCCGTAATCCTTATGGTGTTTGTAGGTTCGTCGCTGAGGTTGTCGTCGTCGTCATAGTAGCTGTACTCTGTGCAGGCGGTCGGACCGTTTGAGCCTTCTGTATATTCAAACTCCGCCTTTTCGTATACCTTCCAGTTGCCGCTCTTGTCGAGAGTCCAATGTGTCATGCTTGTCATATCGCCTTTGGCGTTGCGTGTGATGTCGAAGCGATAGTGCATATCCGTGGTCCATTGGTTTGTATAGGCATTGTAGGTCAGGGTCTCTACCTCGATAGGCATCATTGTGTTCTCGTCGTATTTAGTGATACTTTTAGCAACAGGAGAATAGTTTGTGCCGTCGGTCGAGCCTGAGGTGAGTGTGTTGGTGCATTTGCCATTGTCGTCGTAAGTTAGCTCGGTCTTGGTCCATGGGTAGCGGTCGTCGTCATCTGTTTCATGCTTTACTATCGCTACGACATTTCCGTTCTTGTCGTATGTGTATTTGGTTTCGGCTTCCACAGACCATACGGAGTTGTCGTATTCGTATTCGGTTTCAGTGCCAGGTAGCCAAATCATCTTCTCGGCTGCTTGCATAGCCTTCATGGCAGGTTTCTTCATGCCGAGCTTTGCAAACATGTTCTTTGCGATAGCCTGGATGTCGTTGTTGTTTGTCTGTGCGTAGGAAGGAGTGGCGAGTAAAAGAGTCAGTGCCGCTGCGGTAATGGTCATTTTTCTCATAAGCGGGAGTTTTAATAAGTTAATGTATTAGGGTTTTATAAAATTATGGAGCACCATATTGGGCACTCCATAATTGATGTGTCAGTGTTTTTTTTATTTCACGTTCTTCAAGATATCGAGCAGATGATCCCATACCATCTGTACTGTCGGGATGTGCAGGCGCTCGTCAGGAGTGTGTACGTCGCGCAGGGTAGGACCGAATGAAACCATGTCGAGGTTAGGATAGCGCTCTGAGAACAGACCGCATTCAAGACCTGCGTGGATGCCCTTAACGATAGGATCCTTGCCAAAGAGCTTCTTGTATGACTCCACGGCAACCTTTGTGAGCTTGCTGTTGGGATTCATCTTCCATGCTGGATAGCCATCGCTCATGGCAACCTCGGCACCTGCAAGTTCGAAGGCAGCCTTCACGGTGTTGGTCTCGTTCTCAAGGTTGCTCATCACGTTAGAGCGCTGTGAGGTTACGATGTTAATCTCGTTCTCGCTTGTGATGACGCTTGCCACGTTGTTTGATGTTTCAACCATGTAGGCCAAAGCCTCGTCCTGGCACATGGCGAATACACCATTGTCTACTGCCTGGATGGCGAGGATGAAGCGGCGGCTTGCGTCCTTGGCTATAACGGCTGCAGCGTCGGTGCTTTCGAGGTTGAACTCCATGGCATTGTCTGTCACGTGATACTCCTCTTCTACGTTGGCAGTGAAGATGTTCCAATCTACACGCACTGTCTCTTTCTCGTTAGCAGGAACTGCAAATACGATTACACCGTCGCGTGGAATTGCATTGTGGAGCTTGCCTGAGTTGAATGAGGCAAGGCGCAAGTCCATCTTCTCCTGCTCCTTGTAGAGGAAACGGTTGAGAATCTTTATGGCATTGGCGCGCTTCTTGTTGATGTCGTCGCCAGAGTGTCCACCCTTCAAGCCCTTGATAGAAGCCTTGAGGAAAAAGTAGCCCTCGGGAGCCTGCTCACGTGTGAATGTGAATTTGGCAGAAGTTGTCTTGCCACCGGCGCATGATATGAAAATCTGTCCTTCGTCCTCAGAGTCGAGGTTGATAAGCATATCGCCCTTCATGAATCCTTCCTTCATGCCCATGGCACCAGTGAGACTTGTCTCCTCGTCGCGTGTGAAGACGCACTCCAATGGTCCGTGCTCGATGTCGTCGCTGTCGAGGATAGCCAACTCAATGGCGCAACCGATGCCGTCGTCGGCACCAAGTGTTGTGCCTTTGGCTGTAAGCCATTCGCCGTCAACGTAGGTCTGAATTGCGTCCTTGTGGAAGTCGAACTCAATGTCCACGAGCTTGTCGCACACCATGTCCATGTGGCTCTGAAGGCTTACCATAGGTGCAGCCTCATGGCCCTTTGTGGCTGGCTTGCGGATTATAACGTTGCCAGTCTCGTCAACCTCGTATTCAAGGCCGCGCTGCTCGGCAAAACTCTTCAAATACTCAATCATGCGCTCCTCGTGCTTTGACGGACGAGGAATCTTGTTGATTTCGGCAAACTGCTCAAACACGCGAGCAGGTTTCAATTCACAATTACTCATTTTTTCTTAATTTCTTTATGTTGAAACAATATTAATCTGAATTTTCAATAATTTATTTTGATATGCGCGTGATTTACTGTACCTTTGCACATATATCACGATACAAAGATACGAAAAATGATTAAACTTCTGCTTTTAAGCCTGTTAATTATTGCTATCGCGTTCGCATTGCTTTCGATAAAGTTGTTGCTGAAGCGTGGTGGCAAGTTCTCTTCACAGCATGTGCACGACAATCCTGGTCTGCGCAAACTCGGTATTCATTGCGTAATGGACCAAGACCGAGAGGCGAGAGAACGCAACGGAGCGTATTGATAGTTATTAATTTTTAGTTATTGACTATTGATTGGATGGGGCTTGAGGTTGCTTGGAAAAGCTCATGATGACAGCTCCGAACTCTTGGAAAAATAATTAGAATATAAAAATATGAACAAGAAAAACTTTTTCGGTACACTTGCCGTTGCTGCAATGGCTGCAATGGCAATGACTTCTTGCGACAAGTCGAAGTCGCAGGCTGACGACAAACCAGTTGCCGCACAGGCAGCTCCTACTGAGGCAAAGATTGCTTTTGTTGAGGTAGACAGCATCATGTCGCAGTATAAGTTCTGCAAGGACTATTCGCTTATCCTTCAGAAGAAGGGACAGAACATACAGAGCACTCTCGCTCAGAAGCAGCAGGCTCTTCAGGCTGCAGCTGCCAACTTCCAGCAGAAGTTGCAGCAGAATGCCTACACACGTGAGCAGGCACAGTCGATAGAGGCTTCGCTTCAGAAGCAGAACAACGACTTGCAGGCTCTCAACCAGCGTTTGAGTGGTGAGTTCCAGTCGGAGACAGAAAAGTATAACAATGCTCTGCGTGACTCTATACAGCATTTCCTCGCTGTATATAACAAGGACAAAAAGTTTAGCCTCATTCTTTCGAAGGCTGGCGACAATATCCTCTATGCCGACAAGGCTCACGACATCACCAACGAGGTGATCGCTGGCTTGAACAAGGCTTACAAGCCGGCTCCTGCTGAGAAGGCTGAGAAGAAGAAGTAGGATATTGATAACAGACTATCGATGGTGTCAAGTTGCGTGAGTTGCAGGTTGATGCTCTAACTTATAGGAGGCTATGGCATACTCATCATGGCCTTCTATAAGTTTTTTTGAATCCATTGTCAGTTGATTTCAAAATGCTGATAATCCTTAAGCGAGCGGTAGTTGCCGCCCCAACGGAAACCGTGTTTTGTGAACAGTTTGTATGCAAGGTCGTTGTGGTCGATCTTGTATTTGAATTCCTTTGTTCTGTCGGTATAAGCTTTGCCCATTTCTGGACTTATTTTGTATGTGCCATTACTGCGACGCTTCACATACGGATTGTATAGTGGGTTGATGTCGACGGCTTTGCCCAGGCTGTGGTTTGAGAGTTTCTTTGAGCCAGCAACAACGCGGAAATTAAAGCATGTGGTGTTGTTGTGTTCCATCGACTTAATGTCGTCGGCGTCGAAATCGTCAATCAGTTGCATTCGCTCGATAGGGTAGTGGTTGTTGAATAGCTCGCGGAAGATGTCTATTAGGTCTTCGGCGATATCCTTGTGGCAAATCATCTCGCCAAGTTTTATCTTCCCGTCCTCGGTATAATGAAGCAGATGCAGATAGCGCAGGTCAGAGCGGCTTACAGTGCAATTGTTCTTGTACGACTTGTTCTTGATACGCAGGAAGAGTTTATCGTCAATGTTGTGTTGTGAGAAACATTTTGAAACACCGTATTCTTTGATGGTGTTGAGGCTTACTGTGCTTCCTGCTTGCCATTCGCGAAGTTGTGCGTATTTGTCGGTTGTTGTGCTTGTGTTGTTGCTTGTATCAGTGTTTTTGGCGATAATGTTTTTGCTTGCGGTGTTTGTTTGGGTGCAATTGGTGGTGGGTAGTGTTGCTATCGCCAGAGTCATGACAAGTAAGAGATTGTTCATAGTTCTGATCTGTTCGTAGTATATATATAATATGTGTAAAAACAAAAAAACCACCGACCCGAAGGTCAGTGGTTAATCTCTCATTTTTTCTGTTCGAACTAACGAGAATTACTCAGCAGCTGTAGTATCGGCAGCAACAGCAGTTGTGTCGGCTGTAGTGTCAACCTGAGCAACAGTGTCAGTGTCAGCGTTAGCTGCAGGAGCAGCTGTTTTGTTACCACATGATGCGAAAGAGATAGCTGCGATAGCTACGAACATTAAAACTAATTTCTTCATTTTTTCTTTGCTTTTTAAATCTGTAAAACAATCATTTGTTTATTAAAACATTGCAAAGGTAAGTATTTTTTTGATAC
>CAKQFF010000004.1 GCA_934230685.1 uncultured Prevotella sp.
TGCTCTAACCAACTGAGCTACAAGTCCGACTTATGCCCTTATGGGATAAGTTTGCGGGTGCAAAGATAGTGTTTTTTAGTGGAAACGCCAAATTTTTGAGATAAAAATATGCGGAAACATGAATTTTCATTACTTTTGCAACCACATACATGAGACATATACACCACATATTTATCACCATACTACTGGCAATGGCTATAGCCAACACGTCGATGGCAGCCAGCCGCCGATACACTCTTCAGACTATGAAGCGTGTGTTTGCCTATGCCGCGTCGATAGATACCGTGGGACGAAAGCCACATGACAGCTATGCCTACCTGAAATACGACATACGCACAAACAAACGCAATGCTTTGCTGCTTGCTGTACCTACGATGTTTGCCGTGGCTAATGGTGGCGACCGTGAGCATGTAGGCGAGAACTATAGCCGAATAGTAAGCAAACGACCTGGAGATTTCGAAACCACTCGCCTACTCGACCGCTCTACCATTCCCCACCAAATGCGCACTATGCCCACGGTGCTTAAATACCTCACTCCCCTCATCTACGAGGAGATGCTTATCGACGGCCGACTGCTCTCTCCTTTTCATTATGTCAACCGACGCTTCTACCGCTATCGTGTGACTGAGTTCTCGCATGGCACAGCCCTCGTGAGTCTCCGTCCACGACTGAAGAATACTAAGCTTGTGCGCGGATGGGCAAGAGTGGATACGGAGTCGGGGCGAGTTATTGAGACTGCATTTGACGGCGAATACGACATGGTGAGATTTCATGTTGCTGTGACTATGGGCGATAGCGGAGTAAACTCACTCATGCCTAACGAGTGTAACCTCAATGCCCGCTTTCTTTTCCTGGGCAACGACCTCACAGCCGAATACACATCTGTATACAACCTGCCCAAAATAATAAACGACACTATCACCAACCGACGCGACACGGCTCTTATCAACCGCATACGCCCTATACCGCTCACAAGTCATGAGCAATATCTTTTCGACCGCTACTACGCACGACGCAACCGTGCAGCTGCCGACTCTACACAAAGCGACAGAAAGAATGCTAAAATAGCCAAAAGACTTTGGGATGTGGTGGGACGCAACATGATACAACGCACAAACCAGAAGTTTGGCACACACGACCAGGGACAGTTCCGTGTAAGTCCGATTCTCAATCCTTTGTATTTCAGCTACAGCTCACGGCGCGGACTCACCTATAAGCTCGACATACGCGGTTCCTACTACTTCAACAACCGCCAGATGCTTGAGCTACGCTTCAAGTCGGGCTATGCCTTCAAGCAGAAACAGTTTTATTTCGACTTTCCATTCACCTTCTATTTCGACCGTCGACATGACGCTTATCTGCGGACGGAATGGTCGAGCGGACGACAGATGACAAGTTCGGAGGTGGTGGATGCCATAAAGAATGAGCGTGGAGACAGTATCAATTGGGACAAGCTCAACCTCACTTATTTCCGCGACCACAGTTTCAAGGCTGTTGTCCACTACGACCCTACCCCACACTGGGGACTTGAAACTGGTATTGCTGCACATAAGCGCACAGCCATTGACCACGGTGCATTCCAAGAGGCAGGCAAACCAACTGCATATACATCGGTAGCACCAATCTTTGAGCTCACCTATCGTCCGTGGGGATACTACGGACCAATATTTACTGGCAATTATGAGCGAGGCATACGCGGACTGTTTGGCTCGGACACCGACTACGAGCGACTTGAGCTTGACGGACAATACAACTACAGACTATCAGGACTGAGTAGTTTGCAAATGCGTGCCGGCACAGGCTTCTATACACATAAAGGCAAGCGCAACTACTTCCTCGACTATGCCAACTTCCATGAGGAGAATATTCCTGGAGGATGGAACGACGAATGGGCTTGCTCGTTTGAGTTGCTCAACCGCGGATGGTACAACGCATCGGAATACTACGTGCGTGCCAATGTGGCCTACGAGACCCCGCTGTTGCTCATGGCATGGATGCCTATAGCAGGCCGACTGATAGAGAAGGAGCGAGTGTACATCAACGCGCTTAGCGTGAGACATCTCCATCCATACGTGGAATATGGCTACGGATTCACGTGCCGCGCATTCTCGCTCGCAGCCTTCCTCGCTCAGAGAAACTGGGAAATAGAAGGATTCACCGTGCGCCTTGGTTTCGAGCTGTTCCGACATTGGTGACGGGAAATAATAAGGAGACAATAAATAATTAAGGTAGTGGAAAAAGCCGTAAATCGGATTTTTACACTACCTTTGCATTCATATCTGAATAAACATATAAATTGGATAAGTAGATAAAACTGTTCATATATTATGGAAATATCCGAACTTTACAAAATCTTCACCGAGCATGATGTCGTGACTACCGACAGCCGCGACTGTCCCGAAGGCTCGCTGTTCTTTGCCCTCAAGGGCGAATCGTTCGACGGAAACAAGTTTGCAGCCATGGCTCTTGAGAAGGGTTGCGCCTATGCTGTGGTAGACGAGAAGGAGTATGCCAACGACCCACGCTGCATACTCGTAGACAACTGTCTCGACACCTTGCAGCAACTGGCACGCTATCACCGCCGCACTCTCGGCACTCCCATCATTGGCATAACTGGCACCAATGGCAAGACTACAACAAAGGAACTTACTGCCGCTGTGCTGAGCAAGCGATATAATGTGCTATACACCCAGGGCAACTTCAACAATGATATTGGTGTTCCAAAGACCCTGCTGCGCCTTAAATCGACACACGACATAGCAGTAGTGGAGATGGGAGCATCGCATCCTGGCGACATAAAGAAACTTGTGGACATTGTGGAGCCTGACTATGCCCTTATCACGAATGTCGGCAGAGCGCATCTTCAGGGATTCGGCTCATTTGAAGGTGTAATACACACCAAGGGCGAGTTGTACGACTTTATGCGTGAGCGTGGCAACTGGGATGCTCCAGTGCCTGACAGCTTAGACTTCGGACGCAAGCGTTGCGTGTTCATAGATGCCGAGAATCCTTATCTTGTCTCTATATCCGAAGGCCTCAACCTTGTGCGCTATGGCTGCACAAAGGCAGAGGAGCTATGGGTGAACGGTGTTGTGAACAGTTGCGCTCCTATGCTCAATTTCTCTTGGGCCCACAACGACGGTTCGTTCAGCAGCGTGTGGCACGAAACTCCTACCCATCTCATAGGTTCATACAATATTACCAATATGCTTGCGGCTGTCAGCATTGGTCTGTACTTTAATGTTGCCCCAGACAAAATTACAGACGCGCTATGCGAATACATGCCATCGAACAACCGCTCACAGTTTGAGAAGACTGCCGACAACCGCCTTATCGTAGATGCCTACAACGCCAATCCTACAAGCATGACGGCTGCATTGAAAAACTTTGGAGAGATGGATGCACCTTTATGCAAGATGTGCATCATTGGCGACATGAAGGAACTGGGAGAAGTAAGTCATGAGGAACATCAGAAAATCATTGACCTGCTTAGCGAATTGAAAATACATAACGTTTGGCTCGTTGGCTCAGAATTTGAGCATTGCAACACCCCTTACAACTTCCGTAAATTCAACAATGTGGAAGAGGTAAAGGAAGCTATCAAGGCTGACAAGCCACAAGGATATGATATTCTTATTAAGGGCAGCAACTCGACAAAGCTGTATGAGTTGCCTAAACTGTTGTAAAAAAAGAAGTTAAGAAGTTAAGGAGTCAGAAGTTAAGCCATATGTCTTGTTTTCAGTACATCAGCGACAAAAGCATATGGCTTAACTTCTGACTCCTTAATCTTCTGTGCTAACCTTTTTCGGTCCACGCACACGTTCATTAGCTTTTATTCCACTCTTTATCTCGATGTTGATGCCATCGCTGAGTCCGGTTGTCACCTTGCGGCGATCGTAGGTTTGCTTGTCACCGCTACCGTTTATTATATACACATATGTATTGTTACCATCAAACTCAATGGCACTCTCAGGCACCGACATCACACCCTTAGCCTCGGCAAGCACAATCTCGGCATTGGCACTATAGCCACTGCGTATCTGCTGTCCGCTTACAGGCACATTCACTGCAGCCTTTATCTCAAATTGGTTGGCACCGTTTTGATCAGTTGCCTTAGGCGATATGTATTCGAGTCGTGCGTCAAACTTAAGATTCTGAAGCGCACCGATGGTTATCTTCATTGCCATTCCCGTGGTGAGTCGTCCAACCTCTGTCTCGTCGATATTACCACGGAAGATAAGGTCGTGCATATTGGCAATAGTGGCGATTGTAGTACCATCGTTGAAAGTGTTGGAAAGAATGACAGAGTTGCCCACCTTTACAGGCACATCAAGAATTAGACCAGTGACTGTAGAACGGATAAGTGTTGATGAAGCAGAAGCATTTGACTTTGAAACTCCATCGCGCACAACCTCAAGGTTGTCCTGAGCAGCTGCCACTTCCTCGCGAGCCTGACGCAAAGCCTGTGCTATCTTATCGTATTCGTCAGCAGAAACAAGTCCCTTGTCGTAGAGCGTCTTCTCGCGCTCATAGTCGGTCTGCGCCTGCTTGGCGTTGATATTGGCAAGGCGCACACGCGACTGAGCCGAACTGAGCGAACCCATATCGGGAATCACCTTAACCTTGGCTATCACCTCACCAGCCTCAACAGTCTCGCCAGCCTCTTTTAGTATCTCGGCGATAATGCCCGAAATTTGCGGCTTCACGTTAACTTCGTTGCGCGGTTCAATCTTTCCTGTGATTACTGTTGTCTTGCGTATGTCCATACGCTTAGGCAGGAACTCGTCGTAGACCACTGGTTGCGGTCGCGACTTGATATAGAGGAACACGAATGTTCCGATGAAAACTATGGCTACCAAAGCCAAAAGGATGAATTTGAAATATCGTTTCATAATATATGGTTTTTCTACTCGTCTCTCATTTTTTCTACTCGTCTCTCATTGCGTCAACCGGCTTCACTCTCATTGCCCTTATTGCAGGAGCAAGTCCGGCAAGCACACCAAGCACCGACAACAAGGCCACCGCCCCTATAGCCGTCCAAAAACTTATCTGGAAATGGGCTGATACAACACCGTCGGTAGTGTTTGCCATCTCAAGTTCCTGAAGAACAAGCACCACAAAGAGAATGCCGCTCATTCCCGCCACCGACGTCAGCAATATGCTCTCCTGGATAATCTGCGAGAGAATCATGCGTGGCGTGGCTCCTATGGCGCGGCGTATACCTATCTCAACGGTTCGCTCACGCACAGTCACCATCATAATGTTCGACACGCCTATGGCTCCCGCAAGCAACGTGCCTATACCCACAAGCCATATCAGCAGGTTGATACCAGTGAACATATTGTCGACTATGGAGAACATCATCTCGGTGTTGAAAACCATCACTCCCTTCTCGTCTTTCGGGTCGACATGATGGTCGAGGGCTATGACCGTGCGTATACGATCAGTGATGTCGCTCATTGTTACCCCAGGCCGTCCGGTCACACAAATCATGTCGATACTTTCGCCACGATTGTAGATTTGCTGTACGAGCGAGAGCGGCATGTAAATAGCCTGTTGGTCGTTGCCATTGACATTCATGTTGCCATCGGCATAGTTTACTCCCACAACACTGAAATACACAGAGTCGATGCGTATCACATCGCCACACGGGTCACCTCCCTTAGGAAAAAGGTTCTTGTAAACCTGCTTGCCTATGACGCACACCTTGCGTCCTTGAACGATGTCCATCTGATTAATGTAGCGTCCGTAGAGCATCTTTGGTTCACTCACGCGCTGCATATCGGGAAGCACACCTTTCACTATACCACTTGACGAGCGGTCGTCGTGTGTGGCATTGGAACCCCAACGTGTTATGGTAGGAGTTATGACGTCGAGTTCGGGCACTTGTGCACGAAGTCGCTTCACGTCTTTATAGGTGAGATTCCATTGTCGTCCCTTGCGGAATCCATGATAGGGCTTTGTGGTAGGCTGCGCCCACACAATGGCAGAGTTAGTGGCAAATCCTGCAAGGTTGTTGCTAAGCAATCCTTTCAGTCCGTCGCCGCCACCCACAAGTCCCACAAGCATGAATACACCCCAAAACACACCGAAGCCCGTAAGAAACGTGCGCGACTTATTGCGCGATAGCACATCAAGTATTTCGCGCAAGCGGTCGATGTCGAAATTTAGCATGATGATTATGTTTAATTATTCTTAGTTTCCTGTTCTCAAAGCCTCTATTGGTCGCACTTTAGCCGCCTTGCGTGCCGGGATAAGACCTGCTATGGTTCCTGCAACAATCATGAGTATCGTGGCTTGTACGCAGATGCCGAAATCGACAGTAGGGTTGACGAATATCTTTGCCGAGAAGAGTCCGTTGTCCACTGTAGTTCGTCCCACCGTTGCGTCCATATATTGTGTGGCGGCAATGCCGAGAGCCATTCCTATGTAACCGAAGAAAGTGGTTATCACAATGCTCTCAATTATTATCAGTCGCAATATCGACCACGGCTTTGCGCCGATAGCCTTGCGAATGCCAAACTCATGAGTGCGTTCCTTAACGGTAATGAGCATAATGTTCGACACACCCACAATACCCGAAAGCAGAGTGAACAAGCCCACTATCCACAGAGCCGTATGTATGAAACCCGTGGCTTTGTTGAGCTGCAAGTCCTGCGTGAATCGGTTCCATATCCAAATGGCGTTCTCATCATCGGGTGCTGCACGGTGGCTGCGGTTGATACGTGCGCGGTAAGCAGTCTCGAAACCTTCGTTCTCTTGTTCAGACTTAAGTCCATGAAACGAGAATACGATGTTGCCTGCCTTGTCGCCACTGTTGTAGATGGAGCGATAGGTGGTGAATGGAATGAAAGCATCATTGTCCATTCTATTCTTCTCACTTTCATAGATGCCCACAACAGTAAATGCAAGATTGCCCACCTTTACGGTGCAACCGTTGAGATTGAGTGGAGCATGAGGCATGAGTTCCTTAGCCATACCCTGCGACACAACTATCGACTTGCGCCGCTCGTCAAGGTCGAAGGGATTGAGAAAACGTCCGCACACCATGTCGCGCTTGTTTATCTCAACATCGTTGGGATAGACACCATTGATGTTTATGCCAGTGATATAATTTTCACCAAAGGCTATGGTCTGTCCACCTTTCTGTATTTCTGCTCCCACCTTGTCGACATTGGCAGTAAATCCTTTGGAAGTCATGGCGAGGTCCTTGTCGTTAAGTTCCACGCTACGTCCCTCGCCCAATCCGTCATAAGCCTTAGAGGTTTCTCCTCCGTATACGGTCATGGAATTGGTGAGCACCTTCATGCGGTTGCCCATTACGCCATTGATAAGTCCGTTGCCGGCACCAAGCAGCACAATAAGTATGAATATTCCCCACGCAACCGAGAAACCCGTGAGCGCAGTGCGCAAGCGGTTGTGCTTGATAGTGGTGAGAATCTCGATGAATATGTCGCGCATAGCTTTAATTCTTATTTCATTATACCATTTATGCCGAACGGGCTTGCCTTGTGGTCGAGATTATCCTCGATACTGCCTATCAGTCCGTCCTTGATATGCACAATCTTGTTGGTCTCATTTGCCACACCACTCTCGTGGGTTACGACAACGGTGGTCACTCCCTCTTCGGCGTTGAGCCTCTTGAGCAGTTCCATCACCTCGACACTCGTCTTTGAGTCGAGCGCGCCAGTAGGCTCGTCGGCAAGGATTATCTGCGGTTTGGTGATAAGGGCACGTGCTATGGCAACACGCTGCTTCTGTCCGCCCGACATCTCGTTGGGATAATGGTCGGCCCATTGTGTCAGTCCCAGTCGTTCGAGATATTCCATGGCAAGACGATGACGGGTGCGGCGTGACACACCCTGATAATAGAGTGGCAACTCCACATTCTCCACTGCCGTCTTAAAC
Organism: uncultured Prevotella sp.; assembly: GCA_934230685.1. GTDB lineage: Bacteria > Bacteroidota > Bacteroidia > Bacteroidales > Bacteroidaceae > Prevotella. Next base: position 7,909 of record CAKQFF010000004.1, read on the forward strand.
CCAATGAGATTGAACGACTGAAAGATGAAGCCTATCATGCGGTTGCGGTATTCTGCGGCGCGAGTCTCCGAGAGATCCTTTATCAGAGTGCCGGCAAGCCAATACTCGCCAGAATCGTAGTTGTCGAGAATGCCCAATATATTAAGCAATGTCGACTTGCCCGAACCCGACGCTCCCATGATAGACACGAATTCACCCTCGGCAATGTCGAGGTTTATTCCCTTGAGCACGTGCAATGGCTGCGCACCCTGGTAGGTTTTGTTTATGTCTTGTAGATGAATCATATTACTCGTTTGACTTTATTAACCACAAAAAAGTTGCACTCTATATTGTGAAATTTACATTCTAAGCATCATTTCCATCGCCATGTTTTCATCAGCGTGCGTCCGAGTCGTCCTATCACCATTGTTATCTTGTGTGGAGACACTTCCTTGCCACCAATGATAAGTAGCACACCAAAGAGGATGAGCACTATTCCCACGGCAAGTCGCATAGTGAAGTCCTCGCCGAAGAGCAGCACACCAATAGCCACTGCAGTGATTGGCTCCAGCGCTCCCATAATAGCAGTAGGTGTGGAGCCTATGTCGTGAACGGCAACAACCATGAGCACAAGCGAGAGAACAGTGGGCAGCACGGCCAACTGCAAAGCGAAGAGCCACTGGCGTGGTGTAGTGAGCAGTTGCACTGTCTCGCCAGTGGCAAAGGTGAAGGATAGAATGGTAAACGCTCCAAACAGCAACACATAGAATGTGAGCTTAACCGACGAGAGCCTCAACGACGACTTGTTAACCACAACAATGTACACAGCATACGTAAGTGACGAAAGCATCACGAGCACCACGCCGAGCGTGCTCAATGCCGAACCGTCGCTCGTCTGATTCAGCAATGCTATGCCGCCAAGGGCAAGGACTATGGAAAGGGCAGTGACCAACGTGAGTTTCTCATGGAACAGCACCATCATCAGCACAGCCACCATGATAGGATAGACAAAAAGGAGCGTAGAGGCAATACCCACATCCATGTAGTTGAAACTGAAATAAAGCGTAGTCGACGACGTGCTCATCAGCACACCCAGGATGGCGAGCAATCCGAACTCGCGCTTTGTAAGGACGAACGACTTGCGTTGCACAGCCATCATCACTCCGAGGATGAGAGTGGCAAGTGCGAAACGGTAAAACAATGTGGTGTTGGTGCTGATTCCATCGCGTGTGAGATAGGTTGCACCAAGCGGATTTGTGCCGTAACACAAGGCGGCTCCTATGCCGCAGAGTGTTCCTTTTAGTTTTGAATCCATATATTTTTTATTTATTTTAAATATGTTGAATTTTGCTGCACAAAGGTAAGCAAAAAAATATGCCTACCTACTACAAATGCGATTATTATTATTACATAAGCATGAAATCATCGGCATAAAGCTTTTTTCGAAAGGTACTCTCACGACCCCTTAGTAGGGGTTTCGACACAGTGCACAAATCTGTGCGAAATGTGAGCGAATGCACCATCTGCGACATAAATCATTAATAATGAGAACTTTCGAATTGTTAAAACTGTTACAAAAAACTGTTAACGCCGACAATATATTGCAAGAATATCCAATATTTTCAGTACCTTTGCAAAGCAATTACAAAAATGCTATCCCAGCATTACAAAAATGATGTTGAACTACATTGTTGTTCAACGACCACCTTTTGAAGGAATGATATACTCATTCCAATCTAAAAAAAAACAAGTCTAACAAATGAATTTAAAGAAGACAATAAAGAAACTTGCTATATCAGCGCTGCTCGCAGTAGCAGCAATCCCAGTTCACGGCCAAGACCTTCTTGCACGCCAGGCTCCAGTTGACCGCAAAATGGCTGAAGTAGACACTATCATGCTCCGCAACATCACAATAAAGGAAGACATGGAGTCGCCAGCCTCTGAACTCTACGCTAATTGGGACAACCGCTACGCCCATCGCGCAACAGAACTTCCCGAAACCTACCGCATCGACTTACGCCACTTCTGCATGCCTACCACAAGCCGCGTCATCACAAGTAATTTCGGCTCACGTTGGGGAGGTCAGCACAAGGGATTGGACATCAAGGTGTACATCGGCGACACTATCCGCTCTGCCTTCTCGGGCAAAGTGCGCATTGTGCGCTACGAAGGTGGCGGCTATGGCAAGTATATTGTAATTCGTCACAACAACGGACTTGAGACCATTTACGGTCACCTCTCAAAGCAGCTTGTCAAAGAAAACCAGGAAGTGCGCGCAGGCGACGTTATTGGCTTGGGCGGCAACACAGGACGAAGCACAGGTTCACACCTCCACTTCGAGACCCGCCTTTGCGGTGTGGCTCTCAACCCTGCATTAATGTTCGACTTCCGCGAGCAGGATGTAACTGGCGACTATTATGCCTTCAACAAGGCAACCTACGACAGCGAGTCGATTACAGCCACACGTCTTCGCGGTAAGCAGGACGGCTCGACTATTGCAAGAGAGAACAAAGCCGAAGACTTTGCCACCAACGACCGCATGACATCAGGACTGAAAGACCAGGTGCAGTACCACAAGGTTGTCAAGGGCGAGACTCTTGACGCTATCGCCAAGAAGCGCGGTGTGACCATCGACAAGATTTGCAAGCTCAACCATATCTCTAAAACGAAGCGCTTGCGTCCTGGTCAGATCTTGAGATACTCTTAATTGACTAAAGATATTACCATATTATATTAGAATCCAGCGCCAGACAAGAAACCAAATGTTTCTTTCTGGCGCTTTTCTTATGTCTTTATTCTTGGTTCATCCAAGCATCAGCCTCTCCGTGCAATACTCCAACACCGCAGGTCGATGGGTTATGAATATCACAGTGTGCTCATTGTCGGCAAGGATGTTGCGCAGCAAGCGACACTCTGTATCCCCATCAAGAGCAGACGTAGCCTCATCAAATACCATTATCTGTCGATTGCGCAACAAAGCACGCGCTATGGCTATGCGCTGAGCCTGACCTTCTGACAATCCCCCTCCCTGCTCTCCACAGCGAGTGTCGAGACCATTGGGTAGAGTAAGCACAAAATCAGCGCAACTCTTGCGCAAGGCTTCGCAAATTTCTTCTTCGGTTGCATCGCGCTTGCCGAGTCGCAAGTTGTCGCGTATGGTGCCGCTCATAAGCGTGTTGCCCTGAGGCACATATACAAAGTTGCAACGCATCAGTGGCGACAACCTCAGTTCATCCTCTGCATTGTAAATGGTTATGTTGCCATGCTGCGGACTCATTAGTGCAAGTAGCATTCGCACAAGCGTGGTTTTGCCGGCTCCCGTCTCGCCAAGAATCGCGGTGCATGAACCGGGGCGGAAGTCGAACGAAAGATGAGATATCACGTCGCGTGTGCCATCCTCATAGCGATAGCTAATGTCGTTGATGCGGAGTCCGCAAGGAGCAGCAAGCCGAATAGGCTCTCCCTGTTCCTCTATAGGCTCCTCCTCAAGCTCCATGAGTCGTTCGGCAGCGGTGAACACTCCTACGAAGGCTGGAGCAAGTTTGGTAAGACTACGGGCTGGAGTCTGTATCTTGTTAACCAACTGCAAGAAAGCTGTCATTCCACCAAACGTGAGTGTGCCAGCCGACATCCTTACAGCTGCCCAAAGGAAGGCGATGAGATAGCCGAGGGCAAAGCCGAAATTAAGAATAAAGTTGGAGAACACAGAGAACGACGTGCGCCTAACCACATTCTTGCGCAACTGAGCCTGGGTATGCTCCAACCTCTCCACCATGTCGCCACATGCCTCAAGAGTTTTTATCACCATACGATGCTGCACAGTCTCCTGCATTGCCGACTGCACACGACTATCGGAGTCGCGCACAAGTCGCGTGAGCCTACGCATTTGGTTCATATAAATCTTGCTCACGGCAAGAAACAGCGGTATGATTGCCACAAGCAACACAGCGAGCATACGGTCCATGGAGAACAGACATAAGAACGCTCCTACGAACATCATCATCACTGAAAGTGTACTCGGTATTGTCTCTGTAAGAAATGTTACGACAGTGGACACGTCAAACTCCAGTCGGTTGAGAATGTCACCCGAATGATGATGTGAACGATTGTGCCACTGCGACTGCAATATCCTTTCGAGCATCTGTTGCTGCATGAGGTTCTGAGCGCGTACACCAAGAATATTGCGCACCCATACTCCTGCTATATTTATGGCAAAGCTGCACAGTATCAATGCCGCCATCACTCCCACCGCCAAATATATGGAGCCATGCTCGCTGCCCGATGCCACATCAATAGCGTGCTTAACAGCCCATACCTGAGCAAGACTCAACACTACATCTGCAATGCCAATCAAGGCGTTGAGGATAGCCTGCAGACGGTTGCCACTCCAACGGAGCCACAGCCAAACGAGGATGCGGCGGGCAGGATATTTTGTATTGGGAATATTCAGGAACTTCATATTTAACTGATAATTTAAAATGGATTATTGATTACAGCAATTACCATTGTTTAATAAAAAAAATCGTCAATTATCTCTTGTCGGCTCCCCACATCATTTTCTCCCTCAGCGACGAGAAGTAGCGGCGGCCATTAGGCTTCACTATGCGCGACACAAACGGAGCGCGGCTTATCGTCACCGACGACCCCTCGTGCATGGTGTAGCTGCGACCATCCACAGCCACAAGATAGTTATGGGAGCGCGACTCCACTTCGAGTCTTATACGGCTGGAATCGCTGATTACAATGGGGCGAATGTTCAGACTGTGCGGAGCCACCGGCGTAAGGCAGAGCGTGCGCGTCTGTGGCACGATGATAGGACCGCCATTGGAGAGCGAATAGGCCGTGGAACCAGTGGGAGTGGAGACAATAAGTCCGTCAGCCTGATACGTCACGAGGAAACTGTCGTCAATGCACGTGTCGATGCTTATCATCGATGCCACATCGCGCTTGAGCACAGCAATATCGTTGAGAGCATAATGGCAACCATCAAAGTCGCCACCCTCTGTTGTTATCTGTATGGCTGTATGTTCCTCTATTTGGTAGTTGCCGTCGAGCACAGCTTGAAGTGCCGTCTCTACCTCCCCTGGAAGCACATCGGCAAGAAAGCCGAGCCTTCCCATATTCACACCAATAAGCGGTATCTGCTTGCAGCCCACACGTACAGCCGACTTTAGGAAAGTGCCGTCGCCACCCATCGACACCACATAGTCGGCGTCGAAATCGTCACCCTCGAACGTGCCCACCTCACCAAGGTCTACACTCTGCTCTTCGGTGAGGAAGTCGTAGAATGGACGGTCGAATATTGCCTTCGCTCCATGCTCGCGCAGAAATGCAAGCACGCGCAGGAGCGAGTGGGACTTGCGGGGTTGGAAGGAATTGCCGAATATGGCGAATGTAAGATGCTTGTTTGTCATCACTTTATAATATCATTTACATTTAATTATTAATGTATAAAAAACTTATTGTCCACAAAATTACGTAATTTATTGCATACATCAAACATGACAAGAAACAATTATACGTAACAAACCTAATGATATTTCAAAAAAAATGCGTAAGTTTGCAATAGTGATTAATAAAACGACAAAATTATATGGCACGATTTTATTCGCTCAAAAAGCGCGACCAGGACGACGATAAGATAGCCGACCCGTTTGGCGTGCTCAGAGAGGTAAGACAAAAAGTAAACGAAAAAGAAAAACAAACCATAAACATTCACAACATGGCAAAAGCATACGAATTTCTTGCCAACGGATTCGAGGATATCGAGGCGTTGGCTCCGGTCGACATTCTGCGTCGCGGTGGTATCGAGATTAAGACAGTAAGCATCGGCGACTCGCTCATGGTGGAGTCGGCTCACGGTGTGCAGGTTAAGGCTGATATGATGTTCAGCGAGGCCAACTTAGCCGACGCCGACCTGTTGCTTATCCCAGGCGGAATGCCGGGTGCAAAGAACATCGACGAGCACGAGGGAGTGCGCCAGGCATTGCTCAAGCAAGCTGAACAGAACAAGCTTATAGGTGCCATTTGTGCCGGACCTATGGTGCTTGGACATCTTGGACTGCTGCAAGGACGCAAGGCAACTTGTTATCCTGGATTCGAGGGAGAGCTTGATGGCGCGGAATACACAGCCGCAAAGTTCACTATCGACGGCAACATCATCACTGGCAAAGGCCCTGGCGCAACATTCGACTACGCCTATGCCCTGCTCACTCTGCTCAAGGGCGAGAGAGTGGTGAGAGAGATGAAGAAGGGAATGATGTATAACGATTGACAATCTGATTATTGTCGATTTTAAGACTTACGACTATGGACTACATTATTATCGTGGCTGGCGGCAAAGGACTACGCATGGGCGGCGACCTGCCCAAGCAGTTTATGCCCTTGCACGGCAAGCCGGTGCTCATGCACACCATTGAGCGATTTCGATCCTACAGCGATGAGCTGAAAATTATACTTGTGCTGCCACATGAGCAGCAGGACTATTGGCGACAAATCTGCCAAAAGCACAACTTCACCGTTGAGCATACCGTTGTGGACGGCGGACAGACCCGTTTCCACTCGTCGCAGAACGGAGTGGCTGCCGTGCCCGACGATGCCACGGGCGTTATTGGCATTCACGACGGTGTGCGCCCTTTCGTATCCGAGGAGACGATAGCTCGATGCTTCGAAGCAGCACGCCAGTTTGGTGCGGCTCTGCCCGTGCTGCCCGTCACCGACACCCTGCGCCGCGTGACCGACGATGGTGGCTACAACGTGCAGCGCAACGACTACCGCACAGTGCAGACACCACAGACCTTCGACGCACAACTACTGAAGCAGGCTTTCAAGCAACCCTACTCTGACAACTTCACCGACGACGCTTCGGTGGTGGAGGCATTAGGACACAAAGTTACTATGGTCGACGGCAACCGCGAGAACATTAAGCTCACCACACCGTTCGACCTCGTTGTAGCCGAAGCACTCATCAAGAAGAACTAAAAACTCATCATGGACATACTCTCGCAAGACATAATGTATCTGCCCGGTGTAGGCCCCAACCGCAAGGATATCTTCAACAAGGAACTGGACATCCACACATGGGGCGACATCCTGGAGAACTATCCATATAAATATGTGGACAGGAGCCGCATCTATGCCATTCACGAGCTGACGGGCGACATGCCCTTCGTGCAAATAAGGGGCAAGATACTGTCTTTCGAGGAGTTTGAGATGTCGCCACGCAAGAAGCGTGTCGTGGCACATTTCAGCGACGGACGAGGTGTGGTTGACCTAGTGTGGTTCTCGGGCGCACAATACGTCTACAAGAATTATAAGGTGAACGAGGACTACATCGTCTTCGGACGGCCAACAGTCTACAACGGTAGATTCCAGTTCTCGCATCCCGACATCGACCGCGCACAAGACTTGCAACTCTCCGAAATGGGAATGCAGCCATACTACTCCACTACCGAACTCATGAAGAAGCGTGGAGTGACATCGCGCTCAGTGGAGAAGATTGTCAAGGCGATGCTGCTGAAACTCAAGGACCCGCTGCCCGAGACTCTGCCCGACTTCATTGTGCGCCGACTACACCTTGTTTCGCGCGACACAGCCATGCGCTGCATTCATTATCCCAAAAATGCCGTTGAGATGCAGAAGGCCCGCGAGAGACTCAAGTTTGAGGAACTCTTCTACGTGCAACTCAACATTCTGCGCTACGCCAGCGACCACCGCCGCAAATACCGCGGATACATATTCAACCGCGTAGGATCCGACTTCAACCGCTTCTACTCCGAGAACCTTAAATTTGAGCTTACCGGAGCACAGAAACGGGTGATGCACGAGATTCGCGACGACATGTGCTCCGGACGACAAATGAACCGTCTGCTGCAAGGCGACGTGGGCAGCGGCAAGACTCTTGTGGCTCTCATGACCATGCTCATAGCTCTTGGCAACGGGTTCCAGGCATGCATCATGGCTCCCACAGAAATCCTTGCCGAACAGCATCTCACCACCATCAAAGAGTTTCTTCATGGCATGGACATAAGAGTGGAACTTCTCACGGGCATGGTTAAGGGCAAGAGGCGCAAGGAGGTGCTCAATGCCTTGCTCGCGGGCGAAGTGAAGATTCTTGTTGGCACTCATGCCATTCTCGAAGACCAGGTGCGCTTCCAGCGGCTCGGCATTGCCGTCATCGACGAGCAACACCGCTTCGGTGTGGCTCAACGAGCGCGCCTATGGGCTAAGAGCGAGAATCCTCCACACATCCTCGTGATGACAGCCACGCCTATCCCACGCACTCTCGCCATGACTATCTACGGTGATCTTGACGTGAGCGTTATCGACGAACTGCCACCAGGACGCAAACCCGTGCAAACAATACATCGCTACGACAACCAGATGATGTCGCTCTACAACGGCATCCGCCAGCAGATACGGCTCGGACGACAAGTCTACGTGGTATACCCGCTTATTACCGAAAGCGAGAAGAGCGACCTTAAGAATCTTGAGGACGGTTTTGCTGCCCTATGCGATATTTTCCCGGAATTCCACATCAGCCGTGTACACGGCAAGATGAAACCTGCCGAGAAGGACGCGGAGATGCAGAAGTTTGTGAGTGGCGAGACTCAGATTCTTGTTGCCACAACAGTGATTGAGGTAGGTGTGAATGTGCCCAACGCTTCGGTGATGGTTATTCTCGATGCCCAACGCTTCGGTCTGTCACAGCTTCACCAGCTACGCGGACGTGTGGGCAGAGGTGCCGAACAGAGCTACTGCATCCTCGTGACCACCTACAAGCTGTCGGACATCACACGCAAACGCATCGACATCATGTGCGACACCAACGACGGTTTCCGCATTGCCGAGGCAGACCTTAAGCTACGAGGACCTGGCGACCTTGAGGGCACACAACAGAGCGGCATCGCCTTCGACCTGAAGATTGCCGACATAGCACGCGACGGACAACTTGTGGCTCTCGCACGACAAGAGGCACAAAAAATAATAGACGCTGACCCTATTTGCTCATCCAATGAATACGCCTTGCTATGGCGAAGATTGAGAGAACTGAGAGACACTAATATTAATTGGGCAGCTATATCGTGATGTTTATATAGGAGGTTGGGCGAGCATAGCTCAACTTTCTACAGAAGTTTTATTGTACTACAATTAGCACTGTTCTAATGTCCCATGCGTGATGTATCCACATCTTTTACCGACTTCTCCTTGTAGCCACCAAACTTATAAACAACTGCGAAAGTGACAGATGACCAGTTGTAATTAACCTTCATACGGTAGTCCTGGTTACCCTGTACGGAACGGGTATCGAATCGGTTGTTGAAGATGTTGCTGCCATTAAGACGCACGCCCCATCTTCCATCATGCGACGACCATTGCAGTTTGGCATCCATACTGAAGATTGGACTTATGTCGTAGATACCTTGTATAGCCTTTGACTGATAGAACGGATTCAGAATGAGGCGCAAGTCCTGTGTGCGGCAAAGCTTTACGGATGCAGTACCACCAAGTATAGCAGAGAGTTTCTTGCGGTCGAAAGGCAAATCAAAGAAATGGTTGCTCTTGTCGTGCTTGTATGTACCTACTGCAAACACATTACCGTTAAGCCATTTGCCTGCACTGAATATGGCAGAGGCTTGCAAGCCAAAACTGTTGTCATAGTCGAAGTTAGTTTCCTTCATTATCACAGCCATGCGGTCTGTAGTTTGGTAGGGCAACTGCACGAAATAGTCGGGCTTCAGACTTGCAAAAGCCATAAGCGTATAACGTCTCTTTATCTGCCACATCAAGTTGACATTATAATAAGAGCAGGGTTTCAAATCGGGATTGCCATGTATCTCGGTGTATGTAGACGAGTAGAACACATTACTCATTGTAGACCAATAGCTCGGAAACTCTGAATTGGAACTGAATGAGAGATTGAGCAAATGGTTGTCGTTGATGTTCCACAAAGCATTGAGCGTAGGATACACACGCCACTTATCCCATACGGGCGAGTGGTATTGCTCTGCAGCGACGGATGCTTCAAGACTAATAGCCTTGTTTATCTGCTTGCTGAAACCTGCGTACATATTCCATATCCGTTCGTTGATATTCACGCTGCTTGTCCCATCAGGCAAAACGCTTCCATCCTTATCTATTGTGGTCTGATAACTCTTGTTGCTTGCGAACTGTCCTTTCACGCCATACGACAATCCCCAACCATTTGCCAAAGAATGGGTTTGGTCGGCTGTAAACATCCATTTGTTGATGGTCTGCTCACTGCCACTTGTCAGGTTGCGTTCTGTTTCCGTCAGGCTTTCATCCGTATGCATCGAGCCATCAAGGGCTTGTTGCTGAGGCGTGCGATAGTAGGTGTACGAACCGCTAATGGTGAGTCCGAAAGGAAGCGAGTAGTTAACATCCACATTGTGCAGATATTCGTGACAGTCACGATGCATTCCGCTGATACTTGAACCGGTCGTGCGGCTGTTTGAACTTGTCTTGTCCCATTGTCCTGTATAGGCTATGTCGAAACGATGATTCTTGCCAAAGGCATAATTCATTCCTAATCGGTAGTCGTGTGTAATGCCAAACGACTTCTGCCCAGTGTAATCATTATAATATACACGATTGTTGCCAAGTGGATGATTGGCTATGCGTGAAGACTCACCGTATGAATAGCCGTCAACATATTTATATTGTGCATCCAGTCCAAACTTGCCTCTTTGCAAGGAAAGACAGAAATCACCAAACCCTTTGGAGTATTTGTTTTGCTCAAAGCCACCAATGATTTGTCCAGATAACTGATTGGTGCCGGCATAGTCTTTTGTTACGATGTTAATAGCCATGCCACGCACATGATAGCGAGCTGGAGCAGACAGCATTACTTCTGCTTTTGCCAACTGTGCAGCTGGCATTGCCTTCAGACGCTCTTTCAGTTGCTCCTGGGTTAATGTGGTGGCTTGTCCGTTGACTATCAATGTCACCTCATTGCCAGAGAAGGATATGCTGCCAGTGGCATCGCTGATGCCTGGTATGCGTGTCAAGGCCTCATAAGCGTTGTCGGCAGGCAACTGCTTTAAGAGCAGCGGCATATTGTACGACAGCACACCACGCTCTGCCTTGACAATGGGGCGCGAGCCTTTTACCATCACTTCTGGAAGATTGTGCATCATGGTTTCCATGGTGAGCGAATCTTTGGGGACGTTGTCTTGTGCATTGGCTGTTATGGCTGACACAACAAGAATACTTGTAAGGAGAAATCTGTTCATATTCATTCGCTTTTTTGTTGTGAAATTGGCTAATTATTTTTGTCAAGTTATTTTCTTGACGTATTTATAGGTTTCTTCGTCTTTTCATTTTTTGTTTCTGGAGTGAAAGCGACTGGCAATGTAAACTCCATATTTACCACTGTGCCATCGGATAGTTTTGCAGGAGACCAGCGTGGACTTTTCTTCAAAAGTTCTATGACTGTTTGCTCATAGGCTTTCTCTTTGGGTGCCTCCAAAACCTTGAAATATCCTAAGGTGCCATCGGTTTTAACCGTAAAACCTATTACCACACGTGCAGGTTTAGTCTCAAACCCTTTAGGATATTGAATGTTTAGCATAATCCACTTCAAAAACTCGTTGATATCCTTATCACCATCGAATTTTGGCATTTGTCCACCTTTGGGCAGAACGGCTATGGTCTTCAGCAGGTGGCTTCGTTGTATAGAACTGTCAGACCCGTATGAAAGGTATACTCCAGTAGCTGAAACTGCCAATATAAATATAATAATGACATACGCGACCTTTCTACAGAGAGATTTCTTGTGGCTTTGAGTTGCATGGTCATTACCAAAAAAGTAAGTTTCTTCTTTTATTTCCTTATTTTTCATGTCTTTATTTTTCATTTATGGTGTTGTCTAAGATTGTCTTCAGCTGTTTAAGTGGTTCCCTGCTTACGTGAAGAGTGAACTTTTCCTTGAATCCTCGGCCATACAGTACAAGTTCGGCTGAGTTCGTATTTATGCTGAAGATGTATTGACTGTTAATGATGTAGTTTCTACCAACACGGGCAAATGAATGTGAGCTGCGTGGTAATTGTTCAACTATCTTTCTCTCAAACACTGTAAGATTGAATGAGAATGTATATTCATCACCGTCAACAAGTTTAAGAATGCAATAGCTACCCTCCAAACAGACATAAGCTATTTGTTGGGATGCCACTCTCAACAGAAAATTGGTGTTTGAAATTACAAGATACTCTTCCATGCTTTTGTTTTTATTTCTCTACAAAAGTAACTGAAAGTTTCTAAAAAAGAGGACATACGTCAAGTGTATTTTGTGAAACACACGTTTCGTTTTATGAATAATGAGGGCATGACTCATACCGAGCATATACGTAAAAAGAGGAACACAGCTTTTTTTGCGATATTCCTCTTTTATGTTTTGTAGGGACGATCGGGCTCGAACCGATGACCTCTGCAATGTGACTGCAGCGCTCTAAACCAGCTGGGCTACGCCCCTATGCTTTTTGTAAGCGGTGGCGAAAGTACTGCTTTTTTCTGAGACTGCAAAGTATTTAAACTATTTTTACCCTTATTTTTTTCTTACATGATGTGCAACCAACGCAACACATCGTTGAGATTGGCTACAACCATGAGCAAGAGCAGGATGCCGATACCGATATATTCGGCACGTATCATGAAATTCTCCGACGGCTTGCGGCGCGTTATCATCTCGTAGAGAAGGAAGAGCACGTGACCACCATCGAGTGCCGGGATGGGCAGGATGTTCATGAAGGCGAGGATGATGCTCAGGAAAGCTGTCATGAGCCAGAACTTATGCCAGTTCCACACATCGGGGAACATGCTGCCTATAGCTCCGAATCCTCCAAGCGACTTGGCTCCCTCGGCTGAGAAGATGTACTTCATGTCGCCCACATAGCCTGCGAGAACGTTCCAACCGTACTTAACACCAGCTGGGAAACTCTCAAAGAATCCGTAGTCGATGTGGGTAACCTTGTCGTTGGGCAACACAGGTGTGAAACCAAACTTGAGGTTCTCCGACGCTTTGTCGGATGTCTTGAGCAAGCCACTCGTGTTGATGGCACATAAGCGACCGTTGGCCTCGCGGGCAAGGGTGAGATGAACGGTGAGAGCCTTGACGCTGTCGGCATGGTTCTTGGCAAACGTAAGCACATCACTTACACGACCTATCTCGTTGAGGAACTCGTTGTGAGAACCTATCTTCTTGCCGTTGACTGCCACAATCAGGTCGCCCTTGCGCATTCCGATGTGCTGGGCGAGCGAGCCGGGGAGAACGCTGTCGACACGTGCCTCAATGAACTGGGTCATGAACGGTGGCACCGACTTGAACATCTCAAGCAAGTCGAGGTCGCCAGGCATATTTACTGTCACGGGCTTGCCATCGCGGATGACATAAGCCTCACGGGCGCGCGCCATGTCGCGATACATATCGGGACCGAACTTCTTAAACTCGCCGAGGTCGGTGCCCACAAGCACGTCGCGGTCACGGAATCCAAGGTCCTGAGCCTCCTTGTTGAACTTCATGCCGAACTGCATGTCCTTTGGCTTGACATAGTCGTCGCCCCATGTGAAGAGGCACACAGCATAGAGGAACAATGCGAGCACGAAATTCACGAGCACACCGCCCACCATGATGAGCAGTCGCTGCCAAGCTGGCTTGGAACGGAACTCCCACGACTCGGCAGGTTTCTTCATCTGCTCAGTATCGAATGACTCGTCAATCATGCCAGCTATCTTGCAGTAGCCGCCAAGCGGCAGCCAGCCTATTCCGTAGGTTGTGTCGCTCTTCTTGGGCTTGAATTCGAAGAGGTGGAACCAGGGGTCGAAGAACAGATAGAACTTCTCCACCCTTACACCAAAGAGTTTGGAGAAGAAGAAGTGTCCGCCCTCATGGAGCAACACAAGAATTGAAATTGCCAGCATGAACTGCAGCAATTTGATAAGGAATATTTCCATTAATTATTAATTCGTAGTTATTATTTTTTTATTTGAAGAGCTACCATCTGTGGTAATCATTATTTACTCTTTTCAATTATCCCAATAACAGTTCCTCGGCGATTCTTCTCGCCTCGGCATCCGTTGCGATATAGTCGTCGTAGGTGGGCTTGGTGATGAATGTTGCTTTCTGCATTGTGCGCTCTATTATCTCGCCCATCTGCAGAAATCCGCACTTGTCCTTGCGGAACGCCTCATTGACAATCTCGTTGGCTGCATTGACGATGCAAGGCATGTTGCCGCCCTGGCGGATTGACTCGTAGGCCATGTGCAGGCAGCGGAACTTCTGCATGTCGGGCTCGAAGAACTCAAGGGGCTGACGGAAGAGGTCGAGACGGTCGCCATTGAGCGATAGACGCTCGGGGAAGGAGAAGGCATACTGTATGGGCAAGCGCATGTCGGGCACTCCAAGCTGAGCCTTAACTGCTCCGTCGCTGAACTGCACAGCACTATGCACTATCGACTGCGGATGCACAAGCACCTGAATGCGGTCGGCCTCAACGCCAAAGAGCCATTTTGCCTCTATCACCTCAAATCCCTTGTTCATCATCGAGGCTGAGTCGATGGTTATTTTTGCGCCCATCTCCCATGTGGGATGCTTAAGGGCGTCGGCAGCCTTCACGTCGCGCATCTGGTCGAGGGTGAAGTTGCGGAAGGGTCCGCCCGAAGCGGTAAGCAATATCTTCTCAATCGCGTTGTTGCCCTCGCCCACAAGACTCTGGAATATGGCAGAGTGCTCGCTGTCGACGGGCAGGATGTTAACGTGGTTCTCGGCCGCAAGGCGGCAGATGAGCTCGCCTGCCACCACAAGGGTCTCCTTGTTGGCAAGGCAGATTGTCTTGCGGGCCTTTATGGCGTGGATTGTGGGCGAGAGTCCGGCAAATCCCACCATGGCTGTGAGCACCATGTCGATGGGCTGAGCTTCTACAATCTCGTCGAGGGCCTTGGCTCCGGCATAAACCTTAATCTCGGGACAATCCGCGAGAAGAGCGCAAAGCGGCTCATAATATTTCTCGTTGGCTATTACAACGGCAGCAGGACGAAAATGGCGAGCCTGCTCGGCAAGCATCTCATAGCGGTTGTTGGCTGTGAGGCAGTACACCTCGTAGCGGTCGCTGTGCTGCTTTATGACATCCAGGGCCTGTGTGCCGATGGAACCGGTGGAGCCGAGGATGCAGATTTGTTTTTTCATATCTGATTGTTTTTGTTTATAGTTCCAGTAGTCCTTCTGGCAGCTGCATGGTTATTTGGCGACGCTCGGTGTCAACCTCTACTATCAGCTCATCGCTTGCAGGCAGGAGCAGGTCGCTGCCGTCGGTAGTTACAAGTTCGAAAAGCGTGTTGATAGTTGAGTCGTCTACAGAGCGTATTTCGCCCACAGTCTTGCCCGACTTATCATCCACCACGTGATAGCCCACTATCTCAGCCCACGACAATGAGTCGGAATCGCTGTCGGAATGATCGCGCGGAAAATACACATCGCTGCCCGTGAGGTTGCGTGCCTTGTCCTGAGTATTTATGTCGGTAAAGCGCATAAGTGCCGTCTCATCGGTCTTGAAACGGTACTCGTCTATGAAGAAAGGCACAAGTATGCCGTCCATGTCGAGAATGAGATAGTCGGCATCTGTGCGGTCGAACACGTCGTCGTCGAAATGGAACGACACCTCACCGTCCACGCCATGCGGCTTGCCTATCTTGCCTATACGGTAGACAGAATCTTTTTTTATCATTATAAAATGAATTGACAGTTATTACTCTCTCCTTATCTTCGCTCCCAACGCATTCAATCGTTCCTCGATGTCCTCGTAGCCACGGTCAATCTGAGCGATGTTCTCAATGCGGCTTGTACCCTTGGCTCCAAGAGCGGCTATGAGCAGGGCTATGCCTGCGCGGATGTCGGGCGAAGTCATGCGTCCGGCACGCAACTGTTTCTTATGATCATGTCCCACGATTACACAGCGGTGTGGGTCACAAAGGATTATCTGCGCTCCCATGTCGATAAGCTTGTCGACGAAGAAGAGGCGGCTCTCGAACATCTTCTGGTGGATGAGCACCGAGCCACGCGCCTGAGTGGCAACAACGATGAACACCGAAAGGAGGTCGGGAGTGAGTCCTGGCCATGGTGCGTCGGCAATGGTCATGATAGTGCCGTCGATGAACGAGTCGACAATGTAGTGGGGCTGCTTTGGCACGATTATATCGTCACCCTCTACCTTCAGCTTCACTCCAAGACGGCGGAACGTGTCAGGGATGATGCCAAGATGCTTCATCTGCACGTCCTTGATGCGGATGCCATCACCCACCATTGCCGCCATACCTATAAAGGAGCCTACTTCAATCATGTCGGGCAGCACACGGTGCTCAGCGCCATGCAGACTCTTTACGCCCACGATGGTGATGAGGTTGGAGGCTATGCCCGAGATGTTGGCTCCCATGCTGTTGAGCATATGGCAGAGTTGCTGGATGTAAGGCTCGCAGGCAGCATTGTAGATGGTTGTGGTGCCTTCGGCAAGCACAGCAGCCATGATGATGTTGGCAGTGCCAGTGACCGAAGCCTCATCAAGCAACATGTATGTACCTTTAAGGTGTTTTGCCTCGATGGTGTAGACCTTACGGTCTTCGTCGTTGATAAACTTTGCACCGAGACACTTGAATCCGAGGAAGTGGGTATCGAGACGGCGGCGACCGATCTTGTCGCCTCCTGGCTCAGCCACGGTGGCTCTTCCAAAGCGTCCGAGCAGCGGTCCCATGAGCAGCACCGAGCCACGCAGAGCCGAACATTTCTGCACGTATTCGTCGCTCGCGAGATATTCAAGGTTCAGCTCGTCGGCCTGGAAAGTGTAGTCGTTGCGCGAGTTGCGCGTCACCTTCACGCCGATGTCGGTGAGGAGTTTTATGAGATTGTTGACGTCGAGAATGTCAGGAATGTTGCTGATGCGCACTGGCTCCGATGTGAGCAGCGTTGCCGCTATCACCTCAAGAGCCTCGTTCTTGGCACCTTGCGGAGTAATGGTGCCGCTAAGCGGATGACCGCCCTCTATGATAAACGTTTCCATAGGCATTTTATGGTGGATTATTTGCGTCTGCGTTGTTTCTTATCGTTGTTTCGTATATCGGAAGCGATACGGTCGAACTTGAACGTGTCGAGGTCGAGCTGCACCTTGCCATCTGTATAGTGGGCAAGGTCAGAAGCCACCTTTTCGTTGTCGCTTGAGCCATGGCCCCACTGCACGAGGTCGCGCTTCATTTGGTTGGCCACAAGGCGCACAAGCTCGGTGCGGTCGCGTCCTTCTGGCATGGTCTTCAAGAGATCGAACATCTCGAACATCATCACTCCATAGTGGCGTACCGGGATGCGCTTCATAGGATATGACATTGGGGCAGGCTTCTCAAGCATCTTCTTGGCTTCGCTGATGTCATAGGGATAGTCTATGTCGAGCTTGAAGTTGCTCATAAGCGCAAGGTGATCCCAAAGTTTATGACGATAGTCGGCATCATCACCCGTAGGTGGCGACATGCGCTCCATTACTGCCACTATCGACTCGGCGCAATGCTGGCGCTGGGCACGGTCGGGCAGCGAAATGCAATAATCGATCATCTGCTGCACCTCGCGTCCGTATTCGGGCAGTATGAGACGCTCGCGCTGTGTGTTATAATCAAGTCCTGATATATTCATTATTTATACGTTTTCTGTGTTAAAGAAGTTTCTTGGATTCCTTTGCCACGAAGTCTTTAAGATAGAATGGCACAAAATATGCCACATCCTCGTATTGCTCCCTGGCTATGCGACGCTCGGCAAGCGGATACATCCATTTTGCCAAAGGCTCAACGCCCTTTATAAGGCGCGCATTGGGATGATTGATTACTTCCATGCACTTCTCTGCTCCATTGCCGAAGAAATATACGGGACCACGGTCGAGATATTCCTTGTATGTGTTCTCGTCGACTATGTCAGCCTGAATGCCACGCACCTCCTTTAAGGCACGGTCGTAGACGGCCGAGTAGACTTCCATACGGCGCGCGTCGAGCATCGGGCAGAGCAATGCGCCCTCCTCCACTTCCTCGCGCAGCAATACGGGCACAGCCATAAGCTCAAGGGTTGGCACGGAAATCAACTTAAGGTCTTGACCGAAACAAATGCCCTTGGCCATGGACACTCCGATGCGGAGTCCGGTGTAGGAACCAGGTCCCTGACTCACGGCTACGGCATCAAGGGGTATGGCGTGGCTGTCGGCAAAGGACATGGCTTCGTCGACAAATGTTCCGAGATTCACGGCATGGTTAGGACCGTCATGATCTTCCTTGGAGAAAATGCAAGCACCATCCTGGCTGACGGCTACTGAGCACACATTGGTGCTCGTGTCAATATTCAAAATACACGACATGCTAAAAACAATTTTCTTTTTTCATGAGACCCTACAACTCCTAACCACTGGACTTAATACTACAAAATTCCACTCCAATGACTAACAGTGGGTCTCGCGTTACATATATGTAAGTGCAAAGTTAATGGAAATCAGCGGCAACACAAAACGAAATCATCCATTTTTGACTCTTCAAGGCTTTATTTCGGAAAATAATAAGTATTTTTGCATTCTTATAAAACAACACAACAGTAAAAATACATATAAACAACATAATATGATACTATCAATGACGGGCTACGGCAAATCGGTCGCAGTCTACAACGGAAAGAAAATCAATGTCGAGATAAAGTCGCTCAACAGCAAGAGTCTCGACCTGTCTACTCGTATCGCTCCGCTCTATCGCGAGAAGGAGATGGAAATTCGCCAAACCATTCAGCAGCGTCTGCTGAGAGGTAAGGTGGACTTTGCCATCTGGATTGAGAAGGACGCTGCTTCGGATGCCACTGTCATCAACGCGGCCCTCGCCGAGAACTACTGCCAGCAGATTAAGGCTATCGCACAGCGCTGCAACATACCTGAGCCGGAAGACTGGTTCCTAACGCTCATGCGAATGCCCGACGTTACTGCCAAGACCGAGGTGGAGACTCTCGACGACGAGGAGTGGAGCGTTGCTCGCGCTGCCGTAGACGAGGCTATCGACAAGCTTGTGGCATTCCGCACACAGGAGGGCGCAGCCTTGGAGAAGAAGTTCGGCGAGAAGGTGGACAACATCGAGCAACTGCTTCTTAGCATCGAGCCTTACGAGAAGGCGCGCGTGGAGAAGATTCGTGCACGCATAATCGAGGGTCTCAAGTCGATTCCCGACGTAGAATACGACAAGAACCGACTGGAGCAGGAGCTTATCTACTATATCGAGAAGCTCGACATCAGCGAGGAGAAACAACGCCTTGCCAATCACCTGAAATACTTCCGCGAGACTATGCAGGAGGGTCATGGGCAGGGCAAGAAGCTTGGATTCATAGCCCAGGAAATGGGACGCGAAATCAATACTACCGGCTCAAAGAGCAACAACGCCGAGATGCAGAACATCGTGGTGAAGATGAAGGACGAGCTGGAGCAAATTAAGGAACAAGTGCTAAATGCGCTGTAAGAGTTTTGAATTTTGAGTTTTGAATATTGAATTATCGGCCATGCCGATTAGGAATTGTTCATTTAGGAATTTTGAATTAGAGACTAAAAAATATAAAACTCATAATTCAAAAAGCAGTCCAAATTCAAAACTCCAAACTCAAAATTCAAAACTCAAAACTCAAAATCGGCTCCGCCGACAATTCAAAATTCAAAACTCAAAACTCAAAATTCTAAAATGGGTAAACTTATAATTTTCTCCGCTCCATCGGGCAGCGGCAAAAGCACAATCATCAACCGTCTGATGCAACATCCTGAGTTGCATCTCGCATTCTCCATTTCATGCACAAGCCGTGCGCCGCGCGGCACCGAAAAGAATGGAGTGGAATATTTCTTCCTCTCGCCAGAGGAGTTCCGCGAGCGCATCAAGCGCGACGAATTCTTGGAATACGAGGAAGTGTACAAAGACCGTTTCTACGGCACATTAAAACAGCAGGTGGAGACTCAGGCTGAGCGTGGTGACAACGTTGTTTTCGACGTTGACGTGAAGGGCGGATGCAACATCAAGCAGTTCTATGGCTCACGCGCCCTTAGCATCTTCATTCAGCCGCCATCTGTTGAGGAGTTGCGCCGTCGTCTTACAGGTCGCGCCACAGATGCTCCTGAAGTGATAGAGCAGCGCATCGAACGTGCAGAGTTCGAACTGTCGCTGGCTCCAAAGTTCGACCGCGTAATTATAAACGACGACCTTGAAAAAGCGGTAGAGGAAACAATGAAGATTGTGAAAGAATTTATTGGTCTATGACAAATAAAATCAGGACCGGCATCTACGGCGGCTCCTTCAACCCCATACACAACGGCCACATAGCCATCGCAAGGGCAATGCTCGATTGCGGTGCTGTGGACGAGGTGTGGCTCATGGTGTCGCCGCAAAACCCCTTGAAGCAGTCGACCGACTTGCTCGACGAGCAAATGCGACTCGACATGACACGACGTGCCACAGCCGACATCCCTGGCATAACGGCATGCGACTACGAGTTTCACATGCCTCGTCCATCATACATGTGGCACACTCTGCAAAATCTCTCGCACGAATATCCCGACCGCGAGTTCATTCTGCTCATAGGTGCCGATAACTGGCAGGTGTTCGATCGTTGGTATCATGCCGACGACATCATCGCCCACTACCCTATCCGCATATATCCGCGACGTGGCTACGACATCGAAGCCTCAACGCTTCCGCATAACGTAGAGCTTGTGGACACGGGACTATACGACGTGAGCAGCACTATGGTGCGCGAGCGCATACAACGGGGAGAGGATGTGAGCCAGCTTATTCCTGCAAGCATAATAGAAATGGCTAAGGTTTATAAATAACAACTAAGGTTTATACATAGCAAAAAAGGCAAAAGAAACAGTCTGCCACTTGTGTGACGACAGTTTCTTTTGCCTTTTAAGTTTTGTTGCCTCCGTACTTGCGACCTAATTCATGCAGAGGTTCGGTCTCCGGTGGGCTTAATATCGTTGAAATGATTATATGTCTAAGTGTATGTACACCTCCTGGTTCATCCGACCCGATGCGCATCGCTCCATGAAATCAAAGAGCAGAAGCGCATGGTCTGTTTAGTTGTTAATAACGCGTGCTAACGATTGGAAAACAAATATTATTCCTCGTTGGCGCGGAGCTGCTGTACATAGATAGCGTGCTCCATCTTGAGTCTCTTCAGAACAGAAGGCTTGTTGTACTGCTGGCGTGCGCGCAACTCCTTAACAACACCTGTCTTTTCGAATTTTCTCTTGAACTTCTTGAGAGCTCTTTCGATGTTCTCACCATCTTTTACCGGTACAATAATCATTTTTTTTCGTTTTGTTTAATTTGGTTATACAATAATATTGTTTGCGCTGGCTACTCATTTTCGCCAAACGTGGGTGCAAAGTTACTGATTATTTGTGAATTAGCAAAGCTTTTGCGCTGTTTTCTGCAAATTTATCACTTATAGCAAGGCCTGTAACGAGTTCAAACAGGTTTTAAACAAGGCGGTCCGGCCCGCCACACTTATGTTCACACACCAGTGAAACTGCCGAGACCGCGAAATGAAAAAGTGATTTTAAACTTTTTCATGGGTTTGAAGAACATTTTTGTTGTAATGTCTGGCATGTCCTTGCTGTCCGACTTTTCAATAACGACGTAGCAAGATTGGGGGTTATGGTATTTCTTCGGGATTCATTCAAGATCCGTTCGGGATTAGCCATATAAAAAAACGCTGCAAGTCAAACCATTTTAAAGTTTGCTTGCAGCGTTCTTTAATATTATGTTTTTATCACTTCTTTATTATTCTACCGAAGTTGTGTCGGTCTGGTTGGAATAGTCAGTCACATTGCGGCGGTTAGCCTGCATACGGTCATATTCCTCTTTAGAGCCAACGATTATCTTCTCCCACTGGCGCAGACCAGTACCTGCCGGGATGAGGTGACCAGAGATAACGTTCTCCTTCATACCCTCAAGGAAGTCGCTCTTACCACGGATAGCAGCCTCGTTGAGCACCTTTGTTGTCTCCTGGAACGAAGCAGCCGAGATAAAGCTCTTAGTCTGCAATGCGGCACGTGTGATACCCTGGAGAATCTGAGTAGATGTTGCAGGAACGGTGTCACGCACCTGAACAAGGCGCAAGTCACGGCGCTTGAGGCTTGAGTTCTCGTCGCGCAGCTTGCGGGCAGAAACAATCTGACCAACCTTGAGCACATCGCTGTCACCTGCGTCGATGACATACTTCTTGCCCCATATACGGTCGTTCTCCTCAGCGAAGTCGAGCTTGTCAACCATCTCCTGCTCAAGGAATGTGGTATCGCCCGGCTCGTCGATGCGTACCTTACGCATCATCTGACGCACGATAATCTCGAAATGCTTGTCATTGATCTTCACACCCTGCAGACGGTAAACGTCCTGAACCTCATTCACGATGTACTCCTGAACGGCGGTAGGGCCCTTGATAGCGAGGATATCGCCCGGAGTGATAACACCGTCTGAAAGCGGAGTGCCCGCACGCACGGCGTCGTGCTCCTGAACAAGGATCTGCTTAGACAGAGATACAAGATACTTGCGCTGGTCGCCAGTCTTGGATGTAACGATGATCTCGCGGTTACCACGCTTAACCTTACCCATTGTCACCTCACCATCGATTTCTGAAACGACAGCTGGGTTGGACGGGTTGCGGGCCTCGAACAGCTCGGTAACTCGTGGAAGACCACCGGTGATATCGCCTGCAGAACCTGCAGCACGCGGAATCTTGACGAGTGTAGTACCTGTCTTGACGGTCTGACCGTCCTCGCAAACCACGTGACCACCCACTGGGAAGTTGTAGGTACCGATGATTTCGCCGTTCTTGTCGAGCACGTCGCAGGTAGGAACCTTCGACTTGTCCTTAGAGTCAGTGATAATCTTCTCGGTAAGACCAGTAGCCTCGTCGGTCTCTGCACGGTAGGTTACGCCCTCGATTACATCGTTGAAGCGCAATGTACCTGCATACTCTGTCACGATGACAGCGTTGAATGGGTCCCACTTGGCAATGAGGTCGCCCTTCTTCACGAGGTCGCCCTCCTTGAAGTAGAGTGAAGAACCGTAAGGCACGTTCTGTGTTGCGAGTGTGATGTCTGTGTGCGGATCGATGAAGTGAACCTCCGACAAACGGCTTACTACCATCTGGCAGTCGATGTCCTTCTCGCCGTTGTTCTCAACGAACGGAACCACACGGATATCCTCGAAGTGGAGCTTACAGTCGTTCTTGACGGTGATAGATGCGTTGGCGGCTGCGTTACCAGCCACACCACCGGCGTGGAACGTACGGAGAGTAAGCTGAGTACCCGGCTCACCGATAGCCTGTGCAGCAATAACGCCCACGGCCTCGCCGAGCTGAACCATGCGCTGTGTGGCAAGGTTGCGGCCATAACACTTCATGCAGACTCCCTTCTTGCTCTCGCAAGTGAGCACAGAGCGAATCTCTACGCTCTCGATTGGAGAGTCCTCGATTGCCTTGGCAATGGCGTCTGTGATTTCCTCGCCAGCATGAACGAGAAGCTCGCCGGTAGAAGGATGGATGATATCATGTACAGATACACGACCAAGGATGCGCTCACCGAGTGAAGAGATAATCTCGTCACCGTTCTTGAGAGCGGTGCAAACGAGTCCGCGGAGTGTACCACAGTCTTCCTCTGAGATGATAACGTCGTGAGATACGTCAACCAATCGACGTGTAAGGTAACCGGCGTCGGCTGTCTTCATAGCGGTATCGGCAAGACCCTTACGGGCACCGTGCGAGGCGATGAAGTACTCGAGCACCGACATACCTTCCTTAAAGTTAGATATAATCGGGTTCTCAATGATCTGGTGTCCCTCGGCACCTGCCTTCATAGGCTTAGCCATAAGACCACGCATACCAGAGAGCTGCTTAATCTGGTCCTTAGAACCACGGGCTCCTGAATCAAGCATCATGAATACGGCGTTGAAACCCTGATCGGCCTCGGTCATCTCCTTCATAAGGATGTTGGCGAGGTCGTTGTTCACGTGGGTCCAAGTGTCAATAACCTGGTTGTAACGCTCGTTCTCAGTGATGAAGCCCATGTTGTAGTTGTCCTCAATGGCACGTACCTCAGCCTGACCACGATCCACTATCTCCTTCTTTTCTGGCGGGATGATGATGTCGTCAAGGTTGAACGAAAGACCTGCCACATAAGCCATGCGGTAACCGAGGTTCTTAATACCGTCGAGGAACTCGCAGGCACGTGCAAAACCTACAGCCTTGATTACGCTTGAGATGAGTCCGCGAAGTGTCTTCTTAGAGATTACGTCGTTGAAGAAGCCTACTTCCTCAGGAATAATCTGGTTTACGATGACACGACCAACGGTTGTCTCAATCATGCGCTTCTGGAGCTTGCCGTCAACAAGGTCGTTTACAACCACCTTCACCAAAGCGTGGAGGTCGCACTTGCCCTCGTTGTTGGCGATAAGAGCCTCCTCGTCGCCATAGAAGGTTAGTCCCTCGCCCTTTGCGCCCGGACGAATCTTGGTGATATAGTAGAGACCAAGCACCATATCCTGCGAAGGTACTGTGATAGGAGCACCGTTGGCAGGGTTAAGGATGTTGTGGCTCTGGAGCATCAATATCTGTGCCTCAAGCACTGCCTCGTTGCTCAATGGAAGGTGAACAGCCATCTGGTCACCGTCGAAGTCGGCGTTGAACGCAGTACATGCCAGTGGGTGGAGCTGGATAGCCTTGCCCTCGATAAGCTTAGGCTGGAATGCCTGGATACCGAGACGGTGAAGTGTCGGCGCACGGTTGAGCATTACTGGGTGACCCTTCATTACGTTCTCAAGGATATCCCAGATTACCGGCTCACGACGGTCAACAATCTTCTTGGCGCTCTTGACAGTCTTCACAATACCGCGCTCGATGAGCTTGCGGATGATGAACGGCTTGTAAAGCTCGGCTGCCATAAGCTTTGGCAGACCGCACTCGCCCATCTTGAGCTCAGGACCTACAACGATTACCGAACGTGCAGAGTAGTCAACACGCTTACCGAGGAGGTTCTGACGGAAACGTCCCTGCTTACCCTTCAATGAGTCGGAGAGTGACTTGAGAGGACGGTTGGCGTCGCTCTTTACGGCACTCGACTTGCGAGAGTTGTCGAAGAGGCTGTCGACAGCCTCCTGCAACATACGCTTCTCATTGCGGAGAATCACCTCAGGAGCCTTGATCTCTACGAGTCGCTTCAAACGGTTGTTACGGATGATAACACGACGGTAGAGGTCGTTGAGGTCTGATGTAGCGAAACGGCCACCATCCAGAGGTACGAGCGGACGGAGTTCTGGCGGGATGACAGGAATTATCTTCATGATCATCCACTCAGGACGGTTCACATCCTTAGAGCCACGGAATGCCTCTACCACCTGCAGACGCTTCAAAGCCTCTGTCTTGCGCTGCTGTGAAGAGTCGTTGTTGGCACGGTCGCGAAGCTCGTAAGAGAGTGAGTCGAGGTCGAGGTTGGCAAGGAGGTCATAGACAGCCTCGGCACCCATCTTGGCGATGAACTTGTTGGGGTCAGTGTCCTCAAGATAGTCGTTCTCGGTGCCAAGCTTGTTGTCGATGATGTCCATATACTCCTCCTCAGAAAGGAGGTCGTACTTGTGCGAACCGTTGAGCTCCATGCCCTCAGAGTCGGTGCGACCCTGAAGAGCACCCGGCTGGATTACTACGTACTTCTCGTAGTAAATCACCTGGTCGAGCTTCTTGGTAGGCATACCAAGCAAATAGCCAATTTTGTTGGGCAGAGAGCGGAAGTACCAGATGTGGGCCACTGGCACCACAAGCTCGATGTGTCCGCTACGCTCGCGGCGAACCTTCTTCTCTGTTACCTCAACACCGCATCGGTCGCAGACAATGCCCTTATAGCGGATGCGCTTGTACTTGCCGCAGGCGCACTCGTAGTCGCGTGTCGGACCGAAGATGCGCTCACAGAACAAACCGTCGCGCTCGGGCTTGTAAGTACGGTAGTTGATGGTCTCAGGCTTGGTCACCTCGCCAAACGAATTTTCCAGGATTTCCTCGGGAGAGGCAAGTCCAATGGTAATCTTCGTGAAATTATTCTTAACTTTTGTATCTTTCTTGAAAGCCATATATTTCTATAGTTTAGGGATGTCGGGATTAATCGAGTTTGATGCTGAGACCAAGACCGCGGAGCTCATGCAAGAGCACGTTGAGCGACTCTGGTATGCCTGGAGTTGGCATTGGATCGCCCTTGACGATTGCCTCGTAAGCCTTTGAGCGGCCAACGGTATCGTCGGACTTGATTGTCAGAATCTCCTGAAGCACGTGGCTGGCACCGAATGCCTCGATAGCCCAAACCTCCATCTCTCCGAAACGCTGACCACCAAACTGTGCCTTACCACCAAGTGGCTGCTGTGTGATGAGCGAGTACGGACCGATTGAACGGGCGTGCATCTTGTCCTCTACCATGTGGCCGAGCTTGAGGAAGTAGGTGACACCTACTGTTGCCGGTTGGTCGAAACGCTCGCCTGTCTCACCATCATAAAGGTGGGTTGAGCAAAGGTGAGGCAGACCTGCCTTGTCGGTCCACTCTGAGAGGTCCTCAAGATGGGCACCATCGAAGATAGGAGTAGCAAACTTAACACCGAGCTTGCGGCCGGCAGCACCGAGGATAGCCTCGAATATCTGGCCGAGGTTCATTCGAGAAGGCACACCCAGAGGGTTCAACACGAGGTCTACTGGACGACCGTCCTCAAGGAACGGCATATCTTCCATACGCACAATCTTCGATACGATACCCTTGTTACCGTGACGACCGGCGAGCTTATCACCCACACCTATCTTACGCTTCTTGGCTACATAAACCTTTGCCATCTGCAGGATGCCTGAAGGCAGCTCGTCGCCAATTGTGATGGCGAACTTCTTGCGCTTAAGCTCTGCATCGAGCAACTTATACTTGCGTATATAGTTCATGATGAGCTTAGAGATAAGCTTGTTGGCATGCTCGTCGTCGGTCCAATCGTTCGACTGTATACCATCATACTCGAGATTCTTGAGCATTGTGGTGGTGAACTTGGTACCGCGGTTGATTATCTCGGCTCCTGAGTAGTCCTTTACGCCCATGCAAGCCTTGCCGTCGGTGAGTGTGAGGAGCTTGTCGACGAGAATATCCTTCAAGTCGTCGTTCTTTGCCTCATACTCCTCGTCAATCTTGGCGAGAATCACCTTGTCCTGCTTCTTCGACTCGCGTGTCTTAACGGCACGTGCGAAGAGTTTCTTGTCGATTACTACACCGCTCAACGATGGGTTGGCCTTCAAAGAAGAGTCCTTAACGTCGCCTGCCTTGTCGCCAAAGATGGCACGCAGAAGTTTCTCCTCTGGCGAAGGATCGCTCTCGCCCTTAGGCGAAATCTTACCAATCATGATGTCGCCCGGCTCGATACGAGCACCGATGCGAACGATACCGTTGTCGTCGAGGTCCTTAGTAGCCTCTTCCGAAACGTTAGGAATATCGCTTGTGAACTCCTCAAGACCACGCTTTGTCTCGCGCACGTCGAGTGAGTACTCGTCTACGTGAACTGATGTGAGCACGTCGTCGCGAACCATACGCTCCGAGAGCACGATGGCGTCCTCGTAGTTGTAACCCTTCCAAGGCATGTAGGCAACGAGAAGGTTGCGGCCAAGTGCAAGCTCGCCGTCTTCTGTAGCATAACCCTCGGTAAGGATGTCGCCCTTCTTAACGCGCTGACCCTTATTGCAGATCGGGCGAAGGTCGATGGTCATATTCTGGTTGGTACGACGGAACTTCGGTATGCGGTACTCCTTGAGAGCCGGTTCGAAGCTTACAAACTCCTCGTCCTCTGTGCGATCGTAGAGGATACGGATGGTTGTAGCGTCAACATACTCGATGACACCCTCGCCCTCGGCAGTAATCATTGTGCGTGAATCCTCGCACACCTGCTTCTCCAAACCTGTACCTACGATAGGTGCGTCGTTGTGGAGCAATGGAACTGCCTGGCGCATCATGTTACATCCCATGAGCGCACGGTGACCGTCATCATGCTCCAAGAATGGGATAAGACCTGCAGATACAGATGCAATCTGCTGCGGCGACACGTCCATGAGGTCTACCTCAGATGGCGGAACAACCGGGAATTCAGCGTTCTGACGGCACTTAACGTAGTCGCGGATGAATGTGCCATCCTCACGGAGCGGAGCATTACCCTGACCGATAACGTGGTTCTCCTCCTCCTCTGCGGTGAGGTAAACAACGTCCTTGTTGTCAAGGTCTACTACCGAATCCTTAACCTTGCGGTAAGGAGTGGCGATGAAGCCAAGCTCGTTGATAGTGGCATACACACAGAGAGAAGAGATAAGACCGATGTTCGGACCCTCAGGGCTCTCGATAGGACACAGACGACCGTAGTGTGTATAGTGAACGTCTCGAACCTCGAAACCTGCGCGCTCACGAGAAAGACCGCCAGGACCAAGGGCTGAGAGACGACGCTTGTGAGTTACCTCGGCAAGCGGGTTGGTCTGGTCCATGAACTGTGACAATGGGTTGGTTCCGAAGAACGAGCTTACAACGCTTGATATAGTCTTGGCGTTGATAAGGTCGGTTGGCTGGAACACCTCGTTGTCGCGCACGTTCATGCGCTCGCGGATAGTGCGGCTCATACGTGCCAGACCTATAGAGAACTGGTTGCTCAACTGCTCACCTACAGTGCGCACGCGGCGGTTTGAGAGGTGGTCGATATCGTCGACTGTAGCGTTGGAGTTGACCAGCTGAATGAGATACTTGATAATTTCGATGATGTCATCCTTGGTAAGTACACGCACCTCAGAATCGGTGTCAAGACCGAGCTTCTTGTTAATACGGTAGCGACCTACCTCACCCAAGTCGTAACGCTTGTCAGAGAAGAAGAGGTTCTGGAACACCTCGCGTGCCGAAGCGTCGTCGGCAGGATCTGCATTACGCAGCTGGCGGTAGATGTAGAGCACAGCCTCCTTCTCAGAGTTAGACGGGTCTTTGGCAAGAGTGTTGAAGATGATAGCATACTTGTTGGCAGCCTCGGCATCCTTGTGGAGAAGGATTGACTGAGCACCCGACTCAAGGATATCGTCGATATTCTCCTCGGTAAGCTCGGTCTCGCGCTCCATGATAACCTCGTTGCGCTCGATAGATACAACCTCGCCGGTATCCTCGTCTACGAAGTCCTCGTTCCATGACTTGAGCACACGTGCGGCAAGCTTGCGTCCGATAGCAGCCTTCATGTTCTTCTTGTTGACCTTCATCTCCTCAGCAAGGTCGAATATCTGGAGGATATCCTTATCCTGCTCGTAGCCCATGGCACGCAGAAGGGTTGTAACTGGCAACTTCTTCTTACGGTCGATATAGGCGTACATCACGTTGTTGATGTCGGTTGCAAACTCAATCCAAGAGCCCTTGAACGGGATGATACGTGCAGAATAAAGCACAGTGCCGTTGGCATGAACACCCTGGCCGAAGAACACGCCCGGAGAGCGGTGCAACTGCGAAACGACTACGCGCTCGGCACCGTTGATCACGAATGTGCCGTTGGAAGTCATGTAAGGGATTGTGCCAAGGAACACGTCCTGGATGAATGTGCCGAAGTCCTCGTGGTCGGGATCCGTACAGTAGAGTTTCATCTTAGCCTTCAAGGGTACGCT
>CAKQFF010000005.1 GCA_934230685.1 uncultured Prevotella sp.
GATGGCATGGGAAGAGAATTCATGTATCTGTCTTAACATGCAACTAATCGCTATTTTATCCCGAATTGGGGTACAATGTATAACAATGGTGTGAAAAGGATTGCCAATGGGGTTATCAAGGCGGTAAGGAAAAGGAGGAACACGCTGGCTTGCGAATAGCGTACGTAGGGTAGGATGTCGCTGCCAGAAAGTTTCTCCAGCATTCGTCGTCTCTTTATCATTTCTTGGATGATAGATACAATGAAATAGACCATATTGATGGCAAACAAGGTGAGCATGATATATAGCCAATTACCTATATGCAAACTGTCGTGTTGGAAATAGCCAATGCCGAAACTGGTGACGATGGCGGCATAGATGGCAGAACTAACCACATATATTCGCCATCGGCGCATGTGGGTTGCCTCGATATGGTAAATGCCCAAAGCTATAAGAGAAAAGCATGGGGTATAGATAAGGATGTTGACGGTGGCTCCCATGGCATCGTTGGTGGCTCTGAAACCATAGCACATTTGGGCGAAGAAGTGGGCTGCCATACCAATAATGCCTGCAAGCACAAACCTGCGCGAACGCTCATAGCGTGAGCTAATCCATTTCACTTGAATGCGAGTGATTAGCAGAACGAGCGCATTGAAGAGCATGAAGAGAAAACATGCAAATTGTAGCAGATATAGATTGCTCATAAGACACAAGTTTTAAGTAACAATTTCGAGGCATTAGATTGTACTGTTGACAAGTTGACTTATTAACAAGTCAACTTGTCAACTCGTCTACTCATCTACTCCCCCATCACCTTCTTAGGCAATACAAGATTGAGTATCACGGCAAGAAGGAAGACTACTGCCACACAGTTCTCGGCGAATACCGTGCGCACGATTTCTGGGAATATGGCAAACATGCCTGTGGCTTGAGTGAAACCAAGACCCACGCTAAGCGAAAGACTCACAATCACCATATTGCGCTGTGAGAAGCCTGCACGTGCCATCATACCGAAGCCTGCAAAAAGAATGCTGCCGAACATCATGATTGTGCAACCGCCAAGCACAGCCTGAGGTATTGTTGTAAGCGCGGCACCTATCACGGGGAACACGCCACCAATAATCATAACCACAGCTCCCACACCTATTGTGAAGCGGTTGACAACACCTGATATTGCTGCCAAACCTACATTCTGACTGAACGATGTGATAGGAGTACAACCGAACAAACCCGATACTGTGCTGACAAAACCGTCGCAGCAGATGGCCGAACCCATCTCCTTTGTCTCAGGGTCGCGATGGAGGGCACTATTGCAGAGGGCTGACGTGTCGCCAATTGTCTCTGTGGCTGACACAAGATAAACAGCCACTACAGAGAGTATTGCTCCTATATTAAACTCTGGAGTGAAGGGGAGAAGACGCGGAAAGGCAATGATTGACTGTCCAGAAAGACTTCCGAAGTTTACCATTCCCATAAAGCAAGCCAACACATAGCCTACAATAAGACCCACAAGTACCGACAGCGAGCGGAGGAATCCCTTAGCGAACACCTGACAAAGAAGACAGGCAAGGAGTGTGACTGATCCTACAATCCAATTGTTCATACTGCCGAAATCGGCTGCTCCTTGTCCGCCGGCAAAAGAATTTGCTCCAATTGGCAGAAGAGAAAAACCAATAGCTGTTACAACTGTAGCCGACACAACATGTGGAATAAGCTTAATCCAGTATTTTACGAACAATCCGAGCAATCCCTCGATAAGACCGCCTACGATTACCGCACCAATGAGCGTACCCATGCCGTAAGCTCCTGCTATGCTGATAGCAAGCGAGAGGAACGTGAACGAGATGCCCATAACGATAGGCAGACGTGAGCCCACACGCCACACTGGGAATAGCTGCACCAATGTTCCGATACCGGCTATCACCATACAGTTCTGTATGAGAGCGGCACTTACTGCACTATCCAGCCCAACGGCTGCGGCAAGAATCATGATTGGAGTGATGTTGCTGACGAACATTGCCAGCACGTGCTGTAAACCGAAGGGAAGAGCTTTTCCCAATGGCACTCTACCGTCAAGCTGATAGAGATTTTCTGTAGAATTTGACATTGCGTTTATATAAATAATAATATTTTCATCGCTTCAAAGTATTTCCCCGAAAAGAGCACAATCTGTCAGTTGCGCTTTTCGGCGGCAAAGTTACAAAAAAATCCCTGGTTATCATTCTAAACGAAGAATGAAACCAGGTTTTTTGTTAATATCAATGTTTTTACTTTATCATGTTTTCCATATCTTCAAGTGCTATTATGTCTTCAATGGTTTCGCAGTATACGTCTTTTCCTTCAGTAGAGTCAACCATAAAACATACTGACATAAATATTTTTTTTGTGTTTACTTATTATAACTTTATTATTTGTTCTCCTTGTTTATCAAGTTCACGACAACCTTCACCATTACATCCTTCTCCTCTATACGGCTCTCGGCTATCATCAAAGTTAGAGCAACGAGGGTATTGTCGGCAATGCGCTTGTGCCCGTCTTCGGCATACAGCACATGGTTGTTGTTCAAGAACCAGAGGAAGAGCATTGCGGCTATGCGCTTATTGCCGTCGCTAAATGAATGGTTCTTAACAACAAGATATAACAGCATGGCTGCTTTTTCCTCAACAGAGGGATAGAGTTCCTCCCCGCCAAAGGTTTGGTAAATCTGTCCGATGCTGCTCTTGAACGAATCGTCCTTCTCGTTGGCAAACCATTGTGAGCCTCCAAACTTATCCTTTAGGGCGTTGATAGCCTCCATCGCATTCTCATAAGTAGCACGGAACGGCTCGTCCTTGGTTGTCTGCTGTATAGAAAGCGACTGATAATCGTAATGGTCGAGCGTGTCGAGGGCATAAACATAATCGGAGATAACGTTGAACAATCCGCTGTATTCATCAGCCGTAACTTTTTCCTGCATACCAATGGCACGCCCCATCAGTCGCACAACATCCTTAAGCTCGTTGTAGCGGTCGAGCTTGAGTTGCTGGTTGATGGCGTAGCCTTTGATGAGATATTGCTTGAGAACAGAGTTAGCCCATTGACGAAAACGGGTGCCTTGTATTGATTTAACACGATAGCCTACAGAGATGATGACATCAAGGTTGTACAAAGTTGTCTCATATGTTTGATCTTGGTCTTTACCCATATGTGCAATTTTTGCACATGTGATATTTTTTTCGAGTTCACCCTCTTTGTAACAATTGTTTATATGACGTGTAATAACTGTTCGGTCACGTCCAAACAACTCTGCCATCTGACTCTGTGTCAGCCACACAGTATCATTCTCCAACTTCACATTCAGCTGAACGCTTCCGTCTTGCGAACGGTATATTTCTATTGAATTGTTCATATTTATCTTCTTTTTATATAGTTTATATAGTTAAAATCAATCGTAAAAGTCAAAGTTCCCCTTTCTTCTCTTTTACCCTTAATACATTCTCCTTTCCGCCCAATCGCCCCTATCCAGATTCCTGTAGCCTATGGCCTCAGCAATATGTTGCGATTCTATACGCTCCGCTCCGTCAAGGTCGGCAATAGTGCGCGCCACTTTGAGTATACGGTTGTAGGCGCGTGCCGACAGCGACAGTTTCTCCATGGCTGTGCGAAGCAGATTTATCGAAGCCTCGTCGGGTTCGGCAAACTGATGTATCATGCGCTCCGTCATTTGGGCATTACAGTGGATGCCACGGAAGTCCTTGTAACGTGCTGTCTGTATCTCGCGTGCCTTGATTACACGCTCACGTATGACGGCACTTGGTTCGCCTGGCTCAACCTTTGAGATGTCCTTGAATGGCACGGGCGTTATCTCGCATTGTATGTCGATACGGTCGAGCAGCGGACCTGATATCTTGTTCATATAGCGCTGTATCTGTCCAGGAGTGCAACAGCAGCGATGCGTGGGGTCATTATAGTAGCCGCATGGGCAAGGATTCATCGAGGCGATGAACATAAAAGAACATGGAAATTCAACTGTGTATTTCGAACGCGATATGGTTATCTTATGGTCTTCGAGAGGTTGGCGCAACACTTCGAGCGTCTGCTTGTTGAACTCGGGCAGCTCATCGGCAAACAAAACCCCGTTGTGAGCCAAGGATATCTCGCCAGGCTGAGGATTGATTCCTCCGCCTACAAGCGCCACCTCACTAATAGTATGGTGTGGCGATCGGAAAGGACGTTGCGATATAAGCGATGTGCCTCGCTGAAGTTTTCCTGCCACACTATGTATCTGCGTTGTCTCCAAACTCTCTGATAGCGACAACGGAGGAAGGATGGAAGGCAGACGCTTTGCCATCATCGACTTGCCCGAACCCGGAGGACCAACCATTATAAGATTATGGCCACCAGCTGCGGCAACCTCCAAGGCACGCTTAACGCTCTCCTGACCACGTACATCAGCAAAGTCGAGGTCGTATTTGTATTGTTGCTCATAGAATTCGCGCCTTGTGTCTACAAATGTAGGCTCATAGGCTGCAGCACCCGTAAGCAGTTTTATCACGTCAACAATGTTTTCCATGCCGTAAACATCAAGGTTGTTCACCACGGCTGCCTCGCGCTCGTTCTGCTTAGGAACAATAAGACCCTTCAACTTCTCCGACCTTGCCTTTATGGCTATCGGCAACGCACCCTTTATTGGCTGCAACGTTCCGTCAAGACTCAGCTCTCCCACCAGCATATATTCTCCCAGCACATCGCTCACAATGGCTCCGCTTGCCGCAAGTATGGCTATGGCTAATGGCAGGTCGAACGAGCTACCCTCCTTTCTGAGGTTAGCTGGAGCAAGGTTGATAGTTATATCGCCATGCGGAAACTTATATCCATTAAACTGTACTGCCGAGGCTATGCGGTCGCGACCTTCTCTGACAGCCGTGTCGCCCAAGCCCGTCATGCGATACATCACACCAGGCACAATGTTCACTTCCACGGTCACGGTGGTAACTTCAAGACCGTTCACAGCGGCAGAATAAGTCTTTACAAGCATAATAGTCAGTAGGTTTAAAGGGTTAATATATAAAAACAAAAGTAGCGGTTTTACTTGGATTGGACAAACAAAACTGTAGGAAATTTGCTTGTATTATTTGCAAAGCATCTTTTTTATACCCTTTCGGGTGCAATATAAAATAAATTTAGTATATTTGCACCCGAAAGGGTATAATCGTATATAACTATCTGATATGGACTCACCAATAGCATCATTTGTAAAGGAAAGACGCAAGATGTTTAATCTCACGCAGATTGATCTTGCGGAGAAGTCGGGAGTAGGATTAAGGTTTGTCAGAGAACTGGAGCAGGGCAAACCCACGCTGCGACTCGACAAAGTGAACCAAGTACTGGCATTGTTCGGACATGAGGTGGGAGCTGTGCCTGTTGAAAACAACAAGTAGACGAATTGTCGACCAAAAAACATATAAACATGAAGAGAGCCAAGATTTACATGTACGACCGTTATGCAGGAATGCTTACCGAAGATGAGAACGGCTTTTCGTTTGTCTACGATGCAGAATATCTGCAGCAGTCGGATGCCGAGCCAATAAGCCTGACTATGCCACTACGAGAGGAGCCTTATGAGGACAAGGTTCTGTTCCCCTTCTTCGACGGACTCATTCCCGAAGGATGGCTGCTTAACATTGCCGAACGCAGCTGGAAAATCAACCAACGCGACCGTATGTCGCTTCTGCTCGCTTGCTGCAAGGATTGCATAGGAGCCGTGAGCGTAGTGCCAGAGGAAGATATATAATTCACCATTCCCCCAAAAAGCCATAACTATGAACAAATGTCTATTCTGCTATAAACCATTGAAAGCCGGACAAGTAGACTTTCATCCGGCTTGCGCACGCAAACTGTTTGGCGTGAAGGAAGCTCCTGCCCTGCCCTATTGCCGCAGTCAGATATCCGACCTCGCAAAACAGGTGGTGCGTGCACAGACCACACTTACTGGCGTGCAAGCCAAGCTGTCGCTTGATGTCAACCCCGGAGGACGCAACGAACCCGACCGATTCACCATTGTAGGACTGTGGGGAAGATACATCCTAAAACCCCAGACAGACGCCTACCGTGCCCTGCCCGAACTCGAAGACCTCACAATGCACATGGCTGAGGCGGCTAAGATAGCCGTGGTACCCCACTCACTAATACGCTTTGCCGATGGTGAATTATGCTACATAACACGACGCATCGACCGTGAGCGCAACGGCTCGAAGATTGCTATGGAGGACATGTGCCAACTGTCGGAACGCCTTACCGAATACAAATACAAAGGCTCATACGAGCAGATTGCAAAGCTGATTAAGAAGTATTCCGCCACTCCGCAACTCGACCTTGTGAACTATTGGGAGGTGGTGGTGTTCTCGTGGATTACGGGCAACTCCGACATGCATCTAAAGAACTTCTCGCTCTACAAGACTGCTCTC
The DNA here is from genome assembly GCA_934230685.1 of uncultured Prevotella sp. Taxonomy (GTDB): domain Bacteria; phylum Bacteroidota; class Bacteroidia; order Bacteroidales; family Bacteroidaceae; genus Prevotella. The sequence continues at coordinate 6,426 of CAKQFF010000005.1, forward strand.
GGCTACACTCTCACCCCTGCCTACGACCTCCTGTCCACAGCCATCGTGATGCCTGAGGACAAGGAGGAACTTGCATTAACGCTCAACGGCAAGAAGGCAAAACTGAAACGCAGCGACTTTGAACACTCGATAATAGCGTCGGGAGTGAACGAGAAAGTGCTTGAGAATATTGCCAAGAAGTTTCGCAAGGCTCTGATAAAATGGGTGGCATTGATTGACGACTCGTTTCTGCCCGACGATTTCAAGCGGCAATACAAGAGACTTATTATTGGAAGAATGCTGAAACTGAAATAGCTTTTCACGCCAGCATACTTGCATTTTACAGAAATAACTTGTAAATTTGCGGAAAAACATAAAATGGAAGAAGATTTCGACATACGACAGGAGCAGGTGGCCAGGGGCGAGAAAGACTTTGAGAACGCTCTGCGACCGCTGCGCTTTGGCGACTTCAGCGGACAGCAAAAGGTGGTGGACAACCTTGAGGTGTTTGTGGAGGCTGCCAAATACCGCGGCGAACCGCTCGACCACACTCTGCTCCACGGACCTCCGGGTCTGGGAAAAACAACTCTTAGCAACATTATCGCCAATGAGCTTGGCGTAGGTTTTAAAATCACAAGCGGACCTGTGCTCGACAAGCCGGGCGACCTTGCAGGTATTCTCACATCGCTTGAGCCGCGCGACGTGCTCTTCATCGACGAGATCCACCGTCTGTCTCCCGTTGTCGAGGAGTATCTCTACTCGGCGATGGAGGACTACCGCATCGACATAATGATCGACAAAGGTCCGTCGGCACGCTCGATACAGATAGATCTCAATCCCTTCACTCTCGTGGGTGCCACCACACGCAGCGGACTCCTCACGGCTCCTCTGCGAGCTCGTTTCGGCATCAACCTGCATTTGGAGTACTACGGACCGGAGATGCTTCAGAAGATTATCAAGCGTTCGGCCATGATTATGCGAGTGCCTATCGACGACGATGCAGCAATAGAGATTGCACGACGCTCGCGAGGCACGCCCCGTATTGCCAATGCCCTGCTGCGCCGAGTGCGCGACTTTGCCCAGGTGAAAGGCAACGGACACATCGACCGCGACATTGCACGCCTCTCGCTATCGGCTCTCAACATCGACCAGTATGGACTTGACGAGATTGACAACAAGATTCTGCTCACCATCATCGACAAGTTCCATGGCGGACCAGTTGGCGTAAGCACCATTGCCACCGCCATTGGCGAAGACACGGGTACTGTAGAGGAGGTCTACGAGCCTTATCTCATCATGGAGGGTTTCATCAAACGCACACAACGCGGACGCATGGTCACTCCACTCGCCTATCAACATCTCGGGCGACCTATGACGGGATTCAACACTACGGAGCCTTCGCTGTTCGATTGACAGCAAGCAAAAACATTTTTGCCCATAGGCAGAAATCTAACTAATATGTTATCTGCGCCTTGTGAGAACTATTAAGACAACACGATAACATAAGTTCAAGAATAAAAAGAATGTAGGATGTACGGCATGAAAACCATACATCCTACATTCTTTTTTATTCTTTCTTCAGCATATATTTTTTTATTTCTTCATCATATATTTCTTGCCATTCTTTATCACTATGCCATTGGTGTTTCCGTTCACCTTCTGTCCACCGAGATTATAGGCTTTTCCATCGCCCTGCAGTAATCCTTCATCAACCTTTGGAAGAAGGATTCCACTCTCAGAGCCAGCAACAGCTCCCGAAGTAACATCAACCTCATAGATACGCACAAACGGACCGTCGTTAGCTCTTGTCTCACGCACAAGGAGCTTGAAATATCTTATGTCGGCCGCTTTGTCAAGAATCACGCGGAACGACGACTTTGAAGGAGCGTTGTCGTCGGTCTTGAGCAATGTCCAGTTGAGATTGTCGGTAGAGCCATAGATGTCGTAGGCCTTGATGTAGCGGTTGGAGTTGTCGCCCATCTTTATGAGGAATCCACCCACATTCTTCACTTCAAGCATGTCGACAGTAATGAAATGAGGCAACTGGGCTGTAGCACTATACCATTGTGGATGCCAATAGGTGTTGTCGTCGCCATCCACTATCTGCTGTGCGCGGCCGTTGGAACCTTCGCCCACAGTCTCTTCCGATGAGCAGTCGACAGCTTGCCAACCCGTCTTCTTGAACAGATTCTCCTTGAAGAGTCTGTCCTGCTCGGCACGCTTCTCCTCGTTGGCAATAGCCGCAATCACACGGTCGTTGAGCGGAGTAAGATTGATGGTGTCTACGGGTGTGTTGTCCGTGGCAAGCTTCACGCTGCGTCCAGTCTTGTTGGTAGACGTGTAACCACCGGTCTGCATGAAGAATGTGCGGTCGGCTGCATTCTCAGTCGCGCCCTGTCCGAAGTCGCTTCTCGCACCCACTTCGCTGCCTCCGTCGGTATTGCCAAAGCCTATGCTGTTGCAGTTGTACCACTTGCCGTCGTAGCGCGAGCGGGCATAACCATTGCGGTAATAAGCCACGCGGTTGGCCTGACCAGTGGCAGCATTATAGTTTTCAAGGAATGAGTACCATGAGCTGAAGTGCTCCGACGAGTTGCGCTTACGCACAGTAGCCATATACTGCCAACCCTTGCCGTCGAGCGCATTAAACCATGCCGACACAAGCATGTTGTGCTGCTCGTGCACCACAGTCTGTCCACCAACCTTTGTTGTATAGGATGTTGTCTCTGGACGGCAGTTGGTGATGAACTGCACATATCTTCCTGGTGTCCAGTAAGGACCCTTGCGATAGGTCTGCACACCGGTTCCCTCGTTGCCGAAACGGTTGACCGTGGTGAGCGCATCCCAGTCGATGGCTCCTGCACGCAGATATTCGGGCAGGTCGGGGTCCTCATCGGTTGAGCCGTCATCCCACATCGAGAAGAGCACATCATGGCGTGGCTGTCCATCGTCGGTATAACCGTTCATCTGTATGCCCATATATCCGTTGAGCACACCAAGCGACATGGCGTAGGTGCCAACGATATCCGACTCCTCGGGCAGCATTATCTCCATGAAGCACCAGTCGTAAGCGTCGCCCTTGGGAGCGGCAGCATCGGTAGACGCCCATGAGGTGAGATGCACAGAGGGCGACGATAGATAGTTGGCTGCATAAGGGGCTTCCGACGACGAGGAATTAAACTTGAAGCTTCGAATGCTGTTGATGTTGTCGTTGCCCGAAAGGCATTCCAGACGGTAGCGGTAGTAAGCCGGACGCTTGAATGTGGCGTCGCCAATGGTTACATCCATATCCTTGCCAGTACCGGTCACCGAGAACTCCTTCTGCATAACGTTGGTTGCGGGCGAGTTGGGATTGGTGATGGTCAGGCGGAACTTTACGGTTGCGCCCGACTTCACATTCAGCTTGATGGTGTTGGTAGCAGTACTGATGGCATGATGGAAGTAATATACTGCGCAGACATTGGCATTGGTCCATGACGTGAGGCTTCGGTTGTTCATGGGATGTCCGTTGGCGTCGCGGTCTTCGCCTGGAATACTGATTCCGGTTGCTCCTACCTTTCCGTCAAGGGTTTCTACATAGCCGTGAGCAGCCGACAACTCCGTCTCGACGTTTGCGGCTTGTGTGTTCATGGCAAATAGTGCAATGGCTGCACCAAGCATGGATTTCTTTAAACAAATCATAATAGTGTTTTTTTAGTAAATTGGTTTTATAGTTAGGGAGCAAAAGTACAAATAAACTTTCAAAAAGATTGTTTTATAAGGAAAAATTTACGAATTATTTTTCTTATAATTATTCTTTAGCAATTTGTTCACAACCAATAAATTTCGTAACTTTGCCGTAGACTGAAAACACGGCAACCCACTTGCCGTTACACTAACCCACACAAACCTTATGGAACAACTACTCCACTACATCTGGAAGCATCGCATCCTTCCACTCCAAGAGCTACGCACCACCGACGGACAGCCTGTGGAAGTAATCGACCCCGGACTGCACAACAGCCATGCCGGACCCGATTTCTTCAACGCCAAACTACGCATTGGCGACACCATGTGGGTGGGCAATGTGGAAATACACGAACGGTCGGCCGACTGGTTTATGCACTCTCACGACAGCGACCCTGCATATAATAATGTTGTGCTGCATGTGGCCCAGGTTATTGATGCCGATGTTGTGACTGCCGATGGCTCGCGTCCGCCACAGATGGAACTGCACGTGCCGCCGTATGTTATGCAGAACTACCGCCGTCTGCTTGCAGCCGACCGCTATCCTCCATGCCGTGATACTGTGATGCAGCTACCAGGCATCACCATACACGCTTGGATGAGTGCGCTTGGTGCCGAAAGGCTTGCCGACAAATGCAAGGCTATAGACCAGCGCGTCAAGGCGGCGGGTGGATCATGGGAACAGGCTTTCTTTGCCACGATAGCCCGCAGCTTCGGCTTCGGAGTCAACAGCGAGGCGTTTGAGCAATGGGCGGCACAGTTGCCGCTGATGCAGGTGGCCCACCATCGCGACGACCCTTTCCAGGTGGAGGCTTTGTTTATTGGCTCAGCCGGACTTCTCGACACCGAAGCCATGAACGACCGACAACGCACGGCTGCCACAGCCGACCCTTATTTCATGAAACTGAAACAAGAGTGGAACTATCTCTCCCACAAATTCGCGCTAACGGCTATGCCCCGGCAGACATGGCGCTTCCTGCGTCTGCGTCCGCAGAATTTCCCATATATCCGACTGTCGCAACTTGCCCAACTGTATTGCTCACGCCGTGCCGAACTGAGCCGCATAACCACATGCAAAACGCTCAACGACATTCGCGAAGCATTGAAGACAGAAGTGAGCGACTACTGGCGCACCCACTACACCTTCGGCAATGAAAGCCGCGAGAATGCCAAGCATCTGTCAGCCTCATCCATCGACATTCTCGTCGTAAATGCCGTTGTGCCTATGCTCCACGCTTACGGCTGCCACCGGCAGGACGAGATGCTGATAGCACGTGCCGCAGAAATGCTCGAAGCCTTGCCGCCTGAGGACAACACTCATATACGCCTGTGGCAAGAATGCGGAATTAAAGCCGACAATGCTGCCGACACTCAAGCTCTCATTCAGCTGCACACACGCTATTGCGAGCGCAGGGATTGCCTGCGCTGCAGATTCGGATATTTCAGTATGAAGAAAAAAGAGGAGTGAATAAACAAGCTCCATGAATAGCCAAGATTAACTCTCTCGGCAGAGAAAAAAAACTCTCTCGGCAGGAAAAAATATTTCTCTCGGCAGAGAGAAAAAAAATGTCATTTAGTCATTAGTCATTAAGTCATTAAGAAAAGTAGAACTATTTGTACTTTTATTTTTTCAACCCTTGAAAAAGTTGAATGGATTTCTTAATGACTTAATGACTAATGACTAAATGACAGTTTATTCTTTGAATGTTACTCCGAACAATACGTTCTAATCACATTCCCGTCATAATCCTTTTGGCTTATAAGCTTTATTCCCAAAGGCAATTCGGGAGCGCGTGTGCCGTCGGTTACGGTCGTTGGGGCTGTCTCTATGCGTATCTCGTCCCACAAACCCGCATCCAAGAACGACTGAAGCGTAGCGAGTCCGCCCTCAACTATCAGCGACTGGCAACGCTCTTTGTAGAGCCAATCCATTATCTGCGGCAATACGGGCTGGCTGAAGTCCAAGCCCTCGAACGCCGGATTGTGCGAGTCGATTACTATTCTACGCGGCGAACGTCCCGACCAATCGCGCGTGTTGAGCTGTGGATGCTCGCGCTCGTCGGTTGTTCTGCCCACAAGAATGGCGTCGTTCTCGGCACGCAACTTGTGCGACAGCATCTTTGTGAACGGAGTGGATATGGCGATGGCCTTGCCGTGGTCGTCGATGAAGTGGTTGGCTGTCTCCGCCCACTTCAATATTATGTAAGGGCGGCAATGCTCGTTGTAGGTGATGAATCGCTTGTTTATTTGGCGACATTCCGCCTCAAGCACTCCCACCGTCACCTCTATGCCAGCATCGCGCAACTTCTGTATTCCCCTACCCTGCACTTTGGCAAAGGGGTCGACACATCCCACCACACAACGCTTCACACCCTTGCTCACGATAAGGTCGGCACAAGGCGGAGTCTTGCCGTAGTGGGAGCAAGGCTCAAGGCTCACGTATATCGTGGCTTCCGAAAGCAACGGCTCGTCCTCAGGGCGTACCGACGCGAAAGCGTTCACCTCGGCATGTCCCTCTCCACAGCGCACATGATAGCCCTCGCCTATTATCCTTCCGTCGGCAGCCACAATCACGGCTCCCACCATAGGGTTGGGCTTGGCGTTTTGCATGCCGTTGCGTGCCAGTTGCAGGCAACGGCGCATGTATTGTTCGTCTCTCGATTCTTCGTTCATCATCATTTATGCCTCTATCAATGTTGCCTCACCATTACTCCAAGCCTCGAAATAAGGAGGCTCGTCGCGCAATGAGATGTCGTCATACACAAAGTCGGCAACAACAGTCTCCTTGCCGTCGGGCAGGATAAGTCCCATCTTGCCGTCGCGCTGGGCTATTACGGGCAGCGTGCGCAGGTCGTCGACATATACATAAGGTGTGCGCAGGAAGTCATAATGGGCAGGAATGAGCGTGTTGCCCTGATGGTCCTTGATGCCAAACTTGCCGTTGTCCTCAAAAACCTCGTGATACTGCTCGTATTTCTCGCGTATGCGGTTGAGATAAAACACCATCTTGCGCTTGTTGTTCACAAGCTCAATAAGATAGGCAAACGTGTCGCAATAGTTTGCCATGGCTCTGGCGAGAACAATCTTGAAGTCGAGTCCCGACAACACCTTGCGGTTGAGGTCGATGTAGCGTGCTATTGCCTTCTCCTTCTCCGGGATGGAGAGTGTGGCAAGCTGCTCCTCAAACTTCAGCATGATAGCCTTAGAGCCTTTCATAGCCTTGATGTAGCGGTGTATCTGCCGCGCCATTTCGTCGCATACGAATTTGTCGATGCGTTCCAACTCGATACTGTCGACGTAAGTATCCTCGAAATTCTCTTGTGTTATCTTTTTTTCCATAGCGATATCTTGGTTTTTAGTGTTCTTTATGTGCCAAAAGTACGACATTTTTATGAAACGTCAAAGAAAAAGACTTGTTTTTTGTAGTTTTGGGGTCCATGGCGGATTTTTATTGCTACCTTTGCGTTGAAACAAACAATTCAACAATCTAAATAAAAAATTTCTACGGAATGAAGAAAATTATTCTTTCAGTATTGATGTGCTGTGTGGCAATTATGGCATCGGCACAGATTGAACGTCCGAAGCTCGTTGTGGGCCTTGTGGTCGACCAGATGCGTTGGGACTATCTGTATTACTACTATGACAAGTATGGCGAGGGCGGCATGAAGCGTCTACTGAGCGAGGGTTTCTCTTGCGAGAACCAGATGCTCAATTATGTGCCTACTGTCACAGGCGTGGGCCATGCAAGCATCTATACTGGTGCGGGTCCTGCCACCAACGGCATCGCCTCAAACGACTTCTACCTCAACGGCAAGCGCATCTATTGCTGCGACGACCCTAACGTGAAGGGTGTAGGCACAAAGTCGAAGGCTGGCAACATGTCGCCATGCAACATGCTCGGCACTACCATCGGCGACATGCTTCGCGCTGCTACCGACTTCAAGGCCAAGGTGTATGGTGTTGCCATCAAGGACCGCGCTGCCATCCTGCCCGCAGGCCATGCTGCAAATGGTGCTTTCTGGTATGACAAGTCGGTGGCTGGATTCATCACCAGCTCTTACTATATGGACAAGCTGCCCGACTATGTTGTGAAGTTCAACAAACAGCTGGGCATGAAGCAGGGCTACGACCCCAAAACACATGCCGACGGCGTGACTGCCACATTCGGCATTGCCGAGACTATCCTCAAGGCTGAGAATCTCGGACAGAACGGCACTACCGACATGCTCTGCGTGAGCATCTCGCCCACAGACGCCATCTCACATCAGACTGGCACATGGCTCTCGCCTGGCAAGGAGAACGAGGAAGTGTTCTTGACGCTCGACCGCGACATGAAGAAGTTCTTCGACGCTCTCGACCAGCAGGTGGGCAAGGGCAATTATCTGCTCTTCCTCACAGCCGACCACGGCGGTACACACAACCCCAATTCTATGCGTGAGCATAAGTTGCCTGGCGGCTCATGGGACAAGGGTGCCGCTGTGAAGAAGGTGAACGAGGCGCTTTCGGCTAAGTTTGGCGTTGAGGGCAAGTACGTAAAGGATGCCATCGGCTTCAGCCTCTACATCAACCATGAGCTTATCGCCAACAACAATCTCTGCGAGAGCAAGGTGAAGGCTGCCGTCGTTGACGAGATTCAAAAGGACTCCAACGTCATAGCTGCCTTTGAATGTGAGAAGGCTGCAACAGCTCCTATTCCACAATGGTTGCGCGAGCGTGTGGTGAATGGATACTTCCGCGGACGCACCGGCGAGATTTATGTAATGGCTAAGGCCAACTATTTCGACTGGAATGTAGGCAAGGACTTCTACGGTTCTACCCACGGCGCTTGGAACCATGCCGACACTCACATCCCTCTCGTGTTCATGGGCTGGCACATCAAGCCGGGCAAGACCAACAAGCCTACATTCATGGTTGACACAGCCCCGACTGTTTGCTCTATGCTACATATTCAGACTCCTGACGCTTCTACCGGAAACCCGATTGTGGAAGTGGTGGATCAGAAGTAAAGAATTAAAGGAGTCAGAAGCTTACTTCTGGCTCCTTAACTTTCATTTCGCTTGATAAATTACCGCATTATTATGATCATTAAGATAATGCCTCACACCAAGCTTATATTCCTTGTTGCAGAGCGATAGGCTGTCGACACGTGCTTTTGTTTCTATGCCAGCCATCGACAGCATTGTCGGGAACACAGAAGCGTTGCTCTGCACTCCTTTCCTCAAATTCTGCTTCATGCCTTCAACTACGGATGGATATTCGTCGTCATATTCTGCGGATGTCCATACAAGCAGCGGCACGTCAGTATCATATTGTGAAGGACGTGGCGAGGCATGAAGAAACAGACGGCGACTGTCGTCGAAGATGTTCTCGCCATGGTCGGAAGTGTAAAGCAATGCCGAGGAACAATGCTCACGGCGCAGACGACGGATTATGGTGGCAAGAATATAGTCGGTCTGCAATATTGTGTTGTCGTAGGCGTTGAGCAACTGGCTGCGGTTCTCGGCTTTTGCCTCTGTTGGTGTGTCGGGCAAGAAGCGGGCACGCGACTGCGGATAACGGTCGCGATAGTTGAAATGCGAGCCATACATGTGGAGGACAACCAACAGCTTCTTATGACCTCCTCTTAGAGCCTTCTCGAAATAAGGCAACAACTGCTCGTCGCTGAAAACTACTTCCTTGCTCTTTCTACCTTTTCCATCCTTTGCTTTTTCATCTTTTCCTTCTTTTGCAAGCAGGCTCTTGGCTTCTCTTATAAATACATGCTCATTGGCTTCCTCACCAAGGAAATCTATATAAGAATGATTGGGCTGCTGGTTGGAGAAAAACACAGTATAGAAACCAGCCTCGCGGAAGGCGGCTATTATTCCCTTCTCATGATACAAGCGGTCGTGGTCCTCGGCTGTGGCTGCTGTAAGAAGCATCGGCACGCTCTTGTGGGTGGTGTTCGACTGCGAGCGCACATCACGGAACACAAGCAGTCCTTGCTCCTTCGAGAGTTCGGGATTGGTGGGACGGTTGTAGCCATAGAGTTGGAAGTTGCGCGAGCGGGCTGTCTCGCCCACCACAAGCACATAAATCTCCTTAGCTTCATTATCATGAGTGGAACGGACATTGAAGCGGAAACCGGCGACATTCTCCTTGTAATGTGCCGACAGATAACTCTCGTGCACGGCAAGGCCTAAGTTGTAGAACACGTTCACGGGATACATGTTGTCCTCCACGCGATACTCAAACTTGCCCTTGCTCTCATTTCCCTTGGGATAGCAGAAATAACATGCCGCCGTAAACACAGCCGACACAACTATTCCCCACATCGACCTGCGACGCCAACGGGCGCAAAACTCCTTCTCTGCCTTTATCCCCCTGGTCCATTGCATGGCAGCAATTACAAGCAGCGGCAGATACAATATAAACACGCCTGCCACGGCTGGCACAAGATTGTCGAGCAACTCAAACGCCTCGCCGGGATTGGTAGTGACGAGATTGAGAAACATGTCGACAGCTATCACGCCACTTCCATAAAGATAGATGAGCACAAGCTGAAAGGCTGCAAAAAACACTATCAGGAACAACGCCCACACCTCTCGCCCTATCTTTACCGACAACGACATAAGGAGGGTGTAGACAAAGAAAGGAAGAAGCACATTGGCGGCACAAGCCATGAGCGGCATCTGCTCGGTGAAACATAAAGCCACATTGGGCACAAGCAGACCAAGAATTGTATAGAAAAAGAGAATACGCGGAGAGCGTAGAATATTTAGTATTTTAAACATAAACTCTGGATTTTAATTTTTCGGGGAAGGCTTTGATTGCTATCAACAGCCACTTTTTATTGTGATTTTAACTTCTGCTGGACCTTTCGTTAATGCAATCTTGTTCGTTCGGGATTCGTTCGGGACTCGTTCGGGATTTGTACGAAAAGAATTCGAGATTCGTTCGGGATTTTTACGAATTGAATTCATGATTTTCCCAATATTGTTTGAAGGATTTTCCCAATATTGTTTGAAGGATTTTCCCAATATTGTTTGAAGGTTATTTCCCCAATGTTTTTTCTGTTTATCGCCCGATTGTTGGCTTAGTGCTGCTTTGCTGCACCAATCTATTTGTTTAAGGTTGGATGTCGAGAGCTTGCTCTCGTAAAGCTAACCTTAAACAAATAGATTGAACCCATAGGGTTTGCCAACAATCGGGTGTTTTTATTGTTTTTGTTAAAGCTCCTTCAAACAAATTAGTTGGACAATCATGGCAGAGTGGGTATGGCAGGGATGCCATACCCTCCTACAGATTGCCGCTCATATATAAAGAGAAATATGAGCACATACTTACAAATCCATTAGTATCCCTCGTTCTGCTCCCAGTTCTGGTTCTCCTCCATTATATCCTTAGGCACCGGAAGTATTCGGCACGACTTGTCGAAGCGTGCGCCGGGGAAGCCCTTGCGGTGGAAGCCATACTCGCTCTCGAATGTTCCGAAGCGAATCATGTCGTTGCGGCGCCAGTTCTCGTCAACAAACTCGCGTCCACGCTCGTCGAGGATATCCTGCAACGTTGGCGTGCCGGCAAACTGAGGAGCATGCACATAGGAGCGTATCTGATTGAGCAACGACTGCGGAGTATCAGCATTTGTAGTATTTGCGCCACGCAGCAGAGCCTCAGCCTTGGTGAGGATGATGTCAGCCAGACGGAAGATAGGCACGTCGTTGCTCTGGTTGCGCTTGTACATCGAATACTCGTTGGGGTTGGGATAGAACTTCAGCGAGCGGTAGCCCTGACTCCATCCCTTGCCGTTGGCTCCACAGTTGATTTGCTGACGCGATGTCTCGCTGTCGTCCTTCAGACTGATACTCTTGGAGAGCGTGAGCTGCTCGCCTTTGTAGATGTAAGGCTGCGAGGTGGCAACCGCCGTGAGGGCATCGTGGATGAACACTTTACCATCGGTTGTGGCACCAAGGACAGTCTCGTTGCGGTCGTCGCCAGGTAGAGTGAAGAGATTGGCAAACTCCTCGTTCATGGCACAAATGCCTGCGCACGAGTTGTTCATCTTGCCGCCAAGATAGCCCATCGAGTCGCCGTTGTCCACCTTGCGGAAGGTGCGGTAGCGACCGTAGCGCATGCCCGTGGCGTTCACCTTGTCATAAGGCATGGCATAGATGAAGTCCTTAATCTGCTGGCCGTTGTCGTAGAGGAATTTCTTGCGATAGGCGTCAGAGAGATCGAACACACCACTATTGATGATGTCGTCGCAATATTTCACACACTCGTCGAGCTTCTCGTTGCGTGTCGTGGCAGCGTCGTAGTCGGCCACGTTGGCAGCCGTATATACTCCCCAGTTGATGTAGAGTTTCACGAGCAGAGCCTCAGCCATCCAGTAGGTAGGCTTGCCATAGGTGGCTGCATTCACCGACTTGGTGAGCATGGGCAAACATTCCTTTATCTCCTTCTCGATGAATCGTGCCACCTCGCCACGCGGCTTGCGCTCCACAGCCTCTCCTTCGTCGGGCAAACGGTCGAGCACGGGCACGTCGCCGAAGCTGTCCATGAGTATGAAGTGATAGAAGGCACGCATCACACGTGCCGGAGCCACCTGCTCGGGCTTGGCGTTGTCGCCAAGGTCTTTTATCACCTGGTTGCACTTGGTTATGCCCGAAGCAAGGTCGGCCCAATAGTTCAGCGGAGTGTTGTCGGGCTTGAAGTTATGCAGCGTAGGGTTCACATTCTCGGCGTTGTCGTAGTAGTCGCCGTCGAAGCTGATTCCCGCCGCCTCGTCCGAAGCGAATGTCTGGGTGCGGTTGTAGTTGTCGCCAAGCTGCTGTCGGAAGGCGTAGTAAACGTCAGCCATCTTTGCCTCCAAGGCAACCTCCGACTCCGTAGGATAGTCGGTATATTTTGATTTCACGTCCACATCCAGGTCGGTGCAGCTTGTGGCAAGCACAAGGGCAGAGGATGCGAGCGCGAAAAGTATTGACTTTTTCATTGCTGTTACTTTTTATTTATCTCTTTAGAAATTAACTTTCATGCCCACCATAAATGTGCGTGTGTGCGGATAATAGTCCTTGCGCCAATCCACACCCGGAGTGAGTCCGCCGAGCGACACCTCTGGGTCGGAACCCTTGTATGAAGTGAGCGTGAACACGTTGTTGCATGTGGCGTACATCGAGAGATTCTCTACCCATCCGTTCAGCTTGCCGAAGTCGTAGCTCAACGTCATCGACGAAAGTCGTAGGAAGGAGCCATTCTCTATGTAGCGGTCGGAAGGCGACTGCGAGTTGACGTCGCCATAGTTCTGGTCGGTGAGTGCCTCGCGGAACACATTCTTGCCTTGTGTGATGAGTGCCACTCCGTTGTACTGAGCACGCATGGCGTTGAATATCTTGTTGCCAAACACACCTTGGAAGAAGAGGTTGAGTGTCCAGTTCTTGTACGAGAGGTTGTTGGTCCAACCCATCGTCAGCTTAGGCTGAGCCGAACCTGTCTTTGCGCGGTCGGTGTCGGTGGGCTTGATGGTCTTCTCGCCAGTACGCTTGCCCGTCTCGGGGTCGTGCACCCAGAACTGTGATATTCCGTTCTCGTCGTGTCCTGCATACTCATAGGTGTAGAACTGTCCTATCGGGCTGCCCTCCATGAGTCGCTGCACAGCCACACCCGTATTGCCCGCAATCCAAGGATAGCCAAGGTCCTGGTATTTCACGGAGAAGGCGGCGTTGGAAAGTTTCTCCACACGGTTGCGGTTGTGCGAGAGGTTGAGCGATGTGGTCCATTGCCAGTCCTCGTTCTGCACGGGAATGGCGTTGATGGTAAGCTCTATGCCTCGGTTGGAGATGTCGCCCACGTTGGCTGTCATTGTGCCATAGGGATAGCGGTTGGTCGACACGGGATAATAGTAGATGAGGTCGGACGTGCGCTTGTCGTAGTACTCGATGGTACCGGTGAGGCGCGAGTTGAAGAATCCGAAGTCCAGTCCGATGTTGAACATCCCCGTGCGCTCCCATTTAAGGTCGGCATTCGAGTTGTTAGTAGCGGCGAGAGTGTGTTTGTTGGAGGTCACTCCGTTGGCATCGGTAAACTGGAACCATCCGCTCACTCCGTAGGTGCGGCGTGCCGAATAGGCATCAAATCCGAGCGAGTTGCCACTCACGCCATAACCCACGCGCAGCTTGAGGTCGGAGAAGATGTCGAGGTTGCGCACAAACTCTTCCTCGCCTATGCGCCATGCTGCCGAGATAGAGGGGAATGTAGCCCAGCGGTTGTTCTTGCCGAATGCCGAGGAACCGTCGCGGCGAAGCGTTGCCTGCAAGTTGTATTTTGAGGCGTAGGAGTAGTTGAGTCGTCCGTAGAACGAAATCATGCGCAAGGTAGACTCTGCCCCACTCTCCACTCCGTCCATACCGTCAATCTGATTGGCGTATGTGAGGTTGTAGTATTTCACGGCGTCGTTGTAGAAGTCCTTTACGGTAAGTCCGAATCCATCGTCCTGGTTGCTCTGCTCCCACGAGTAGCCTATCATGGCTCCCACGCGATGGTAGCCGGGGAAGGAATGGTTGTAGTTGCCAAAGGTCTCAAACACCTCCTTGTTGTTCATGTAGGTGGAGCGCTTGGCCTGGCCGTTGGTCTTCACAATCTGCGACTTTGTGGAGTGGTATTCCGAGAGCACGTTCTGGTCGTACATGTAGGAATACTGTGCGCTCCATGTGAGGTCTTTCAGCAGGTTGAGGTCGGCCTTTCCGGTTATCTGCATACGTCGGTAGATGGTCTGTCGGGTGTCCTCGCTGATCATCGACATCGGGTTGTAGTACTGTGTGGTGCTTGTCGACTCGCTCCATGAACCGTCGTTGTTGCGCACCGGCTGGCAGGGCGAATAATACACCATGGCATCGGTAACACTCACACCATGCTCTTGAGCCTCGATACCCTTCTTAGTAGTCTGGCTGGCGTTCACTCCAAGCGACAACTGCAGGTGGTCCTTGAGCACCTTTGAATGTGCAAGCGCGCGTGCTCCGAAACGTTCCATCTCGGAAGAGCGTATCACGCCCTCGTGGTTGAGATAGTTGAGCGACACGTTGTAGCCCGAACGTGCGTTGCCGCCCGATACGGCAAGGTTGTGGTTGTGGGAGATGCCCGTGCGCTCCACCTCCTTCTGCCAGTCGACATTGGCTCCCATGTCGTTGGTAAGCTCAAAGCCGTTCTTCTGGGCATAGGCACGCAGGTCGGCGGCCGACGCAAGGTCGAGATTCTTTGCTACGCTCTCTACGGCCATGTAGCCGTTGTAGGTGACGTGGGCTGTGCCGGCATGTCCGTGCTTGGTTGTAACGATGATCACGCCGTTGGCTGCCTTCGAGCCGTAGATGGCTGTGGCTGTGGCGTCGCGCAGGATGTCTATCGACTCAATGTCGTCGGTAGCCACAAGAGAGAGGTCGACGCCTGGCACACCGTCGACTATATAATAAGGCTCCATGGCAGCACCCGTGCGCAATGTAGAGGCTCCACGCAGAGTGATGGATGGAGCAGCATTGGGGTCGCCGCTATTGCTCACGGTGAGACCCGGCACCTTGCCCTGCAACAGCTGGGCAGGCGATGTGTAGACACCTTGGTTGAGGTCGGACGACTGTATGGTGGTGATGGAGCTTGTCACATCCTTACGGCGCATCTTGCCGTAGCCCACTACCACCACCTCGCTCAGCTTGAGCGTGTCGCGGCGTGTCTCCACTACATCAGGGTTTGAATCGTTGGCTGCAAACGTGTTTGCACTCATGCCCGTCGCGAGCAACGCCAAGACCAGGTTCTTGTTCAATTCCATTATTTATATGTTAATGTTATTATTTCCGAAATGATCAGGTACTAAAAAGTAGAAGCCTTAGAAGGCTTCGTTGATATTGAATATGAATCCGCTTTGTCCGGCTTTGCCGAAACCGTAGTCAAGCCTCACGTTCACGTTCTTCTTGAACTCCCAACGGTAGCCGAGTCCGTAGTTGGGCAGCACATGGCTCATACGCATAGCGCTGAACTTGGGGAACACGGTTCCGGCTCCTGCCCATACCACTATGCCGTTGCGCTTCCACACATGCTGGCGCAATTCTACCTGCGTCTCCATCTTGTGCTTGTCGCGGTAGCGTCCCTCGTAGTAGCCTCGCATGGAGTAGCTGTTGCCGAGCAATGCCATCATGCCCCACGAGGGGTTGCCGAAGTTGAGCAATGTGCGGAAGTCGGCTGCCAAGGTTGCTCCGCTCCAAAGGGGCAGATAGCCGCTTGTGCGAAGGTCGGTGGTAGAGAAGGCATGCTTGTTGCCCATGAAACGCGGACGGAAGATTTGTTGCAGCGACAGATACACTCCACGCTTAGGGGCTGTGAGGTTGTCGCGCGTGTCGTAGAGCACGGTGAGTCCGGCTCCTATGTTGTAGGTCTTGGGGCGTTGGCCTTCGAGCAATTCGGGTCGCTCGATTTTTGTTCCGCGTATGTAGTCGAATGCTATTGTCGGACCGATAAAGAGATTGTCAGCTGTGCTGAACAGCCAGCTTGCCTTTATCTGCGCCTGCCAACGCTTCATGTCGCTTTGGTTGCTCTCGTCGCTGCCCATGGCGTAGCCCATGCCCCAAAAGTCGCAGGGGAACGAATAGAAGTATGTGGTATAGTCGATGCGCTGGCGGTCGCCAGGGAAAATATGGGTGCCTCTCACTCCGAGCATATAGAACCCTACGGTCGATACGTCGCTGAAGAGCGACACGTTGCTTGGTGGTTGCAGGGTGTCGTTGGAGTCGGAACGGTATAGTCCGGCTGCCACAAGTCCCAGGCCCAGCTTGGTGTCGGTGCTGTAGTGCGGTCCGCCGATTACGCTGAAGTCAAAACGCTTGTTCTTCTTCTCCTTGTTGGCGTCGTTGAAGTAGTCGAGCAGTCGGGTGACAAAGCCACGCTTTTCCACCTGTCGCAACGTGTCGGCCTTCTCTTCCGCACGCATCGGCACGGCTGAGAGAAGGAGCAGGAATGTTATGGAGAACTTCATATTTTTTTAGTATTGATTTTTAATAGACCAATCCAACATTAATAGACCAATCCAACATTGTCAACCCAGAAAGTATTGCCTACGGTTCCTACATAGGCTCCGCCGTGACTCGACGAGAATTGCAGAATAAGATGTGTAGGAGTGGCGTCGGCTGCTGCCCATCCCGTCTCGCGCACAAGGACGCTCTTGCCCTTGGAATTGCGGGCATAGTCGACGGAGCGCAGTCCCATTGTAGAGGCGTCGTAGAAAGGCTTGGCGGTGATGTTGCCGTAGTGTATCTCGTAGGTGGCGGCGTTTATCCATCCGTTTGTGGTCTTGCCATACTTTATGACCGCTGTGCCCACGCGCTGGGCCGTGATGTTGCCCTGCGCGTCCTCGTGGCGGCGTTGCAGATAGAGCACGGTGATACAATAGTCAGGGCCTGACACGGTGGTTGCCTTGGAGAATCCGTTCTGACGTATACGGGTCTTCGAGCCTGGTACTTGCACCCTATAGTCGTAGCGCAAGGCCTTGGGACGATGGCTGAAGGGGATGCCCCAGTTCAAGGCCTTTGGGCCGTCCTTGGTGCCGGTGATGGGTTCCTTCATGTCGCCCAGGAATATGCTGCCTGCCGCGAGCACCTTGATGTTCATCATACCAAGCACTTTGCACGTCTCAATATGAGTCTGCATCTTGGCGCAATGGCCCGAGCCGCGAGTGTCGCGATAAACCGAGTTGTTGGTCTTCACAACACCCATCACTTTTGCCATGACGTTGCTTGTGCCCCAGGGCGAGCCTCCAAGATTCACGTAAGGATTGTTGCCCGAAAGGGCCTTGTTGGGACCTATCTCATAGAGCGTCTTGGTCTTGCCGCCTATCACAGCCGACTCATGTATCTGACGTGTTACCCACGTATCGAAATCGCCATATTTGAATGGCACGAACTTGCCTTCAGCACTTGCCTCATGAGGCAAAGCGAGGACAAAAATGGCAGACAATACTGTCGTACGAAATATACTAAATTTGTCCATATCGTTGATTTTGTTGTTGCTTCTGCGTCTATTCTTGCACAAACTAA
This sequence comes from uncultured Prevotella sp., assembly GCA_934230685.1. Classification (GTDB taxonomy): domain Bacteria; phylum Bacteroidota; class Bacteroidia; order Bacteroidales; family Bacteroidaceae; genus Prevotella. Next base: position 24,182 of record CAKQFF010000005.1, read on the forward strand.
GAGCTTTCTTTTCTTCTTGAAATGCAAAGATAGACAAAAAAGGCTAAAGGGAAACTCTTTCTTTGTTAAAAGTTTTCATCCTAAAGAGTTTTTGGCTATTTAAGCACAGAAAAACGGATTTATATACCACTCGGAGGAAATAAAATAATTGTGGCTTTCGGTAAAAGACAGAACAATGTAGCGGTAAAACATCATATAAAATCTCATTTTACTCTTTTATACTTCCAATTCATTGGTCAATTTCTCACGTAAACTACTATAATTGCACATTCGGCATAAAAATGTGAATAAAAATCTTTGTAAATCGGCCAAATTCTGATACCTTTGCCACGGACATTGCACATAAAAACATGATTTGAGCAATACTAACAACTCGAAAATATAACCTAAAACATATAAAAATGAACCCTATTGTTAACTTCAAAACCTTGCCCGAAAGGCTGCGCTCAATTGGACAGCGCGTTACGGTGGCTGTGGCTTCTCCAGCAGACTCACACACCGAGGAAGTGATTGAGCGAAGCATACGCGAAAACTTTGCTGAGTTTATACTTGTTGCTGTGGACGGAAAGCAGTCCATTGCCCAACGTCTTGTATCCGACTATCCCGACCATGCAAGAATCGTTGACGCCACCGATGACGATGATGCCGCACGCAAGGCCGTGCAGGAAGTGCGCGAGGGCAGAGCCGACGTGCTGATGAAGGGTTCGCTCAACACCGACAACTTGCTGCGTGCCGTGCTCAACAAGGAGCAGGGCATCCTCGTGAAGGGAAGCGTGCTCACGCATATTGCCGTGGCTGAGATTCCGGGCATGAACCGATTGCTCTTCTTCTCAGATGCTGCAGTTATCCCCTTCCCCACCACCGAACAACTCGATGCCGTGACAACATACATCACACAAACTTGGCGCAGCATAACCGGAGCTACCACTCCACGCATTGCCCTGACTCATTGCACCGAAAAGATTAGCGAGAAATTCCCTATCACCATCTCCTACCAAGAGGTGAAGAAGTTGGCTGCCGAGGGACGCTACGGCGAGGTATACATCAACGGACCAATGGACGTGAAGACAGCCTGCGACGCCGAGAGCGGAGCCATCAAGGGCATAGCATCGCCTGTTGTGGGCAACGCCGACATCATTTTGTTCCCCGACATCGAGGCTGGCAACACCTTCTACAAGACCATTACTTACTTCGCCCACGCTACAGTAGCCGGAATGCTTGCCGGAACAACCGCTCCGGTTGTGGTGACATCGCGCGCCGACTCCGCCGATTCGAAGTTCTACTCATTGGCTGTAGCATGCATGAAAGCTGCAAGGAAGTGAAGAATGAAGAGTGAAAATAACGAAAATTGAAAACTGAAAAGCGAAAAAACATTTGCTATGAAAAGAATATTCGTCATTAATCCCGGCTGCACCTCTACCAAGGTGGCTGTCTACGAGGACGACAAGGCTGTGTGGACTTCAGACGGTCTGCACCCGCAAGAAGAGATCGACAAGTTCATGACTGTGGACGACCAGTATGAATACCGCAAGAACTTCGTGATTAACATGCTCCACGAGGCGGGCATCCCATTGAAGTTTGACGCGGTGATTGGCCGAGGCGGTTTGCTCAAGCCTCTCCATGGTGGCGTGTATGCCGTGAACGAGCTTATGAAGCACGACCTTCACCACGCCCGCCATCAGCACGTGTGCAACCTCGGCTCGCTCATTGCCGACGACATAGCACGCGAGTGTGGATGCCCGGCTTTCATGGCCGACCCCGTGGTGGTGGACGAGATGATGACACGCGCACGCTATACAGGTCTGCCTTTCATGAAGCGCGAGTCTATCTTCCACGCCCTCAACGCCAAGGCTGCCGCACGACGCTACGCCAAGACCTGCGGCAAGGTGTATGAGAACATGGACATCATCGTGGCCCATCTCGGTGGCGGCATCTGCGTGTCGGCTCATCACCTCGGAAAGGTGATCGACGTGAACAACGCGCTCAACGGCGAGGGTCCTATAGCACCTGAACGCTCTGGCACTCTGCCTGCCGACCAACTCGTGCGCCTGTGCTTCTCGGGCAAGTACACTCAGCCGCAAATCATGAAGATGCTTGCTGGCTATGGCGGTTGTCAGGCTCTCTTGGGCATAAAGGACATGAAAGAGATTTCGCGCCGCGCCGAGGCTGGCGAGGAGCCCTACCGCGAGGTGCTCGAGGCTATGCTCTACACCGTGTCGAAGCAGATTGGCGCTATGGCTGTGGCTCTGTGGGGCAAGGCCGAAGCCATCATCCTCACGGGCGGCATTGCCTACAGCAAGTACTGTGTTGAGGAAATCAGAAAACAAGTGGAGTTTCTTGCTCCAGTTGTTGTGTTGCCTGGCGAGGGCGAAATGGAGTCGCTCGCCTTCAACGCGCTTGGCGCACTCAATGGCGAGTTGCCAATTCATGAATACAAATAAAATTAAAGGAGGTCGGGCAGTTTTTCGCCCGACCTCCTTTATGCTAATAGCTATTTCTTTACAGCATGCTTTGGACTGTCGTATCTTGCAGCATTATAAACCACGCCAAAGCCGTCGTCAACCACAAACTCTTTTTCGTCGAGACACTTAATAGTGAAACGCATCTCATTCATACCCGAGCGCTTCAGAAGGTCGATATAGTCGGTTTGGACATACTTGCGGGCTTCGGCCTCAACAACCTTCATCTCGTCTGCATTTAAGCGTTTGGCAGGACTAAACTGCACGTCAACAATGTCAATGTCGCACTTCGACGGCTTGCACACCAACTGGCTGTCTTTTATCTGCCATGTGAACTCGGCATTGGAAGCGAGATACATGGTCATGTCCTTGTCGCCATAGTCGAACATAAGCCTAATGCTCCTTTCGCTAATGGCGCTGTGGTCGTCGCTGTAAACCGTGACAATGCTGTCGGCGTAGTATATCTGGCACATATCGTTGTCTGATATTATGCTGTCGGGATTGACAATGAGCCATCCACCTACAATTAATTCATTTCGGGGGTCTTTGCAGTCCTTGCACGACAATACTACCGCTGTTGTCATCATCAACAACGGTAGTATGCCTTTTTTCAAGATAGAGTATATTTTTAATTTGGAGTGTAAACTTAGCATTTCTGTTTTAGGAATGATTTTTTTTGCAATATTATCGTTGCAAAGTTAAGAATTATATTTCATCCACACAAACATTTTATGCCCTACAATCCATGACAAAAGCAACATCTATCTTACAATAATTTTTCTCGACTTGCTGCCTTCGCGCACTACTACCACTCCACTATTCTTTATTTCCGAAGGATTGAATGTAGATTTAGTGGATGTCTGCAGCAATCTGCCCGCAGTATCGTAAACGCGTACTGGAGCGTTCGTAGCATCTGTAGCGTCAGTCTTAACCGACTCTATGGATGTGTAGATGCGGTCGAGGTCGTATTTTATCTCGCCAGCGTCGGGATGATGAACCACAACCATTTGCTGATACCACTTGTATTCCTCGTCATAGCTGCCTTCTACCTTGAGCTGAAGCAGATTGATGTCGAAGGTTCCATCGCCAAGTCCACCATAGCCCCAGTTGACATGCACGTAGCCATTATTGTCATAACCATCTATTATAAAAGCATGATTACTCTGGTTATTGTTGCCCTGCTTGACAGACAATCCTGCATAAATGATGGGATGGCCAGCACTCAACTCGCGATAAACGGTCTGGTTCCACTTGTCGAAATCGTACTTGTAGTTCTCGTAATAATTCTCCTTGTAGCCATAATATTGGGCAATGTAGCCGAAATGGTCGGTCATGGCAGCTGGCACGTTCTTTAAATTTGCTCCACTAAATGTGGAACCATAGTTCATGCTGACTGCCACACCACAGTCGTACATTATCCTGCCTATGGCTTGCTTCTGCATTACACTATAACTTCCGCCGTAGACATATGTGTCGAGCATACTTGCCCAATCGTATTTAGACGAAGCGAAATTGACAGTATACTCCATACCGTCGCATTTAACGGATGCCGAGCCACCCATGCCCGTATCAGGATATTTGTAGTAGTACATCACCTGAGCCATAGCCGTGGCCACACAACCAGTATAGCATTGTTTGCCGCTCTTCTCCTTAGGGCACATATACCAATAGGGGTCGTCCTGGCTCCATTGCGACTTCATCAATGCCGGCACATTCGTCTTGCAGTCATCAGGTATTGCCGTGCGCTTTACTGTCCTGAAGGATGAAGAGAGCAAAACATCGTTGGCAGCATCAAGATACCATGCGAGGGCAGGCTGAGAGGCATCGAAGGTGGCTGTTGTGGAATAGCCCACAACAGCCTCATTAACATCGTCGTTGCTCACTATAGCAAAACCACCCTCTGCCCTGCCTATCACAGTATAGCCCTTGGTAGAGGCAAGCGTGCGTAGCGGTGAGGAAGGATTGACTGACGAACGTGTGCCATTATTGCCGCCAAGTATTTGCAGGGCAATGGCTGTCTTTTCGCCATTGGTGCGTTGGCGGGCAGAAATAGTAGAGGTGAAGCCAAGTAATAATAGAATGGAAATTGAAATTGTTTTCATTTGTATGTCATTTATTGTTTTAAGTAATGTTTGGGCGTATAGACCTTGTAGGTTATTATAGACTGCAAATTTATAAAAATTTTGTTAATGCACAATGAGAAATGCCATTAATTTACAAAACGGATATAAGATAATGCTATAAACAAAAAAAGCCCTGCTCCACACGTTCCACTGAACGGGCGAAGCAGGGCACCAAATTTATTGCTTATGCTTTATTTCACCTCAATCTGACGAGATGCTTTCTCTTCCTTCTTCTCAACCTTAGGAAGGTCTACAGTCAACACTCCATCGTTGACGTTGGCTGCAATCTTTGTCTTGTCGACATCATCAGGAAGGATAAGCGTCTGTTCGAACTTTGAGTAAGAGAACTCGCGGCGCAGATAGTGCTCCTTCTTGTTCTCGTCCTTCTTCTCGTTCTTCTGCTCCATCTTGATGTGCAGGTTGCCGTCGTTGTCGATATTGATGTTGAAATCGTCCTTTTTCATGCCAGGGGCTGCAAGCTCCACAGTGTAGTCGTGTTCGGTCTCCTTAACGTTGATTGCCGGTGCCGTAGCATTTGTACGTGGCATAAAGTCAGTGTCGAAAAAGTCGTTGAAAACTTCAGGCATCCAAGAATTTCTCATTACTGGTAACATATCAAAAACCTCCTATTTATTTTTTATTTATCGTTTTTTTATTACGCTTGCCTCAAGCTTCTTGCTTTCGGCTTGCACTGTACATTATGCAACTTACATGCCAATGCCATAAAAGGAAATCCAAGTATTAAATAGTAAGCAATCTTGGCAGCATTCAAGACAATTAGTCAGAAATTATCGACAAATAGTCAGAATGGCAAGGAGGAGAGACCAATCCTACATCACCCAATCCATCCAATTGTCAGGAGTAATTATAGCCGTCTGATTAATATGCTCTTGCGTTTAGTTGGGCACTAAATTACTACAAAAACCTTTGAAATAAAAAAATACGAGGGTAAAAATGGGTAAAAAGCATAAAAAGAGCTAACTTTGCATCGACAAATTACTAAAGAATAAATGAAAACAAGGCTAAGGCTATACATAGAATCTTTTCTCGACAAACGAAGCAAAAACTGGCAACAACGAATGTGTCTCATCACTTTCATGATGCTTAGTCTGTCGATGGTGGTGGTGGGAGTACCTATGCACATTGCCGGAATCATAGGACGTGGCGAAACAGCACTCTATGCCGTATCAGCGGTCACATGGACTTCTATTACGGTGGTGCTGGCTCTTTTCCTGCTGCAGCGAATGTCACTAAATGTAGCTGTATCCATGTTCGGCATCATCACTCAGTTGGCCGAGAGCATACGCATTGTGTATGCGGCTATTTATCAGCCGTCGGGCTTTGAGGAGATTATCGTGTTCAACCAGGTCATCTCGCTCGCCCTTATCATCTATCTTGTGATGGCCACCGTAAAGAACATCCCTACGCTGATTACATCCATCAGCATTGGAACTCTCTTGTTCGCATACTTCTACACCGACGGTGGAGTGAACGAGCAGGTGGTGTTGATATTCATAGTGGTGGAGGTGTTCACGTGCATATTGGGCAAACTTATAAGGCGTGGCATTAGGAGCATGCAGCGCGAGAACGACGACTACCACAATACCATCAACCGACTGCTCAACGCTTTTCACATGACAAAGACCGAATTGCTCGCTTATATACAACTGGGACGCGGAGGAATGGAACACAAGGACATCTCCGACTTCTTCGACCATCTCGACGAACGCACCGAGGCCAACCTCATAAGGGCTGTGAGCCAAAGAATAGCTGAGCGCAAAATGAAGAATGCCGACTTCTTGACAGCACTGCCCATGCTCACTCCTACGGAGCAGGAGGTGTGCCGACTTATCGTCGGAGGAAAGTCGCTGCTGGAAATAGCCGACATTCTAAACAAAAGCTCTAACAATATCGGCACGGTAAGAATCCATATCCGAAAGAAACTCGGACTTGACAAGGGGGATGACTTGAGGGATGCTTTGCTGAGGATTATAGAGAAATAATACTTGCGGAGATAATAGTTAAATCTCGTATAATTGAACTTTTGCAAGTTCAATTATACGAGATGTTTTCTTCTTTAAACTTCTCCTTGGGTTGCGGATTCTCCGCCGGATAACCAATGACAATCATGTTGAGGGGGATAAGGTTGTCGGACAACGACAGAACACCACTTATTCCCTTACAGCGCTCCTCTGATGGATAAGCTCCAGTCCATACTGCTCCCAGTCCCATGGCATGTGCGGCAAGCAGAAGGTTCTCGGTGGCTGCCGATGCGTCCTGAATCCAGAAGTCGCGTCCGCCACCCTCTATCATCTTATCGGTGTCGCCACACACCACAATGGCAAGCGGAGCCTTCTTGAGCATCTTGGCATAGGGATTGACTTCGGCAAGAGCGTCTAGAACATCACGCTTGTCGACAACCACGAAATGCCACGGCTGCTTGTTCATAGCCGTAGGTGCAGCCATTGCCGCACGAAGCATCTTCTCTATCTTCTCCTGCTCCACCTTACGCGCCTCATAATCGCGTATGCTTGTGCGGGTGGCAATATTGTCAAGCACAGCCTGCTCCGCATTCACCGCCTTCGCCTCGCTTGCCGCATTCTCTGTAGAGGATTCTCCCGACACCAAACGCACGCCAAGCACCACTACAACCACCGCAAGCACTATATTCAATACAATCGACTTATTCTGTAAATTCATAATCTAAAAATTTAAAATTAAAAAACTCCTAATTCCTCAAAAGCGTTCCCATAGGACATACAAACCTGCAATACGGTCGCGGCACCCACACCGACAGCACCAGGAACGCCAATGCAAGCACTATCACCCATACGGATGCCGACGTATAAAGGAACGCCGTGAACAGCTCATAATCCATCCATGCCGTCCATATACCAGTGAGCATCAATGCCATCAGAACACCCCAAAGAAGGTTGCGGAATGTTATCAGCGCCTTGTTCAACCGTGGCGACATACGAGGCTTGCGTCGGGTTATTTTTCCTGCAAGTTCCTGAGCCGAGCCAAATGGACAAACATGGGCGCAATAATGTCCAGGCTTACCCAACAACGGATAAATCAAAGCCACAAAAACCATAAGCAGCGGAGCGGCAAGCGTGACAAGCACCGACATACTTACGCCTCCCGCAAAGAGACGCATAAAGAGAGCGTAGGACACGAATGTGCCTGTCCATAGACCAAGCACCACTACATTAAGCGCAAGCTGAACATAATGCCAACGACGACTCTTAGAGAAGAGCGGAACAATAGCTCCCAACAGCACCACAACAACAGCCGCTATACCACCAACGGTCCATCCTTTCAGCGAGGCACCGGCTGCCACCTCCGACGCATCATCCGAGGTATTGCCTATAGCCTGCTTTTGCTTGGCGTAGGCGAGTCCACGCTGCACGTTGGCTATTATTGCCTTTGAAGAGAATGTTGCACCCGACACGGCATCTACCTTCTCTGCCATTGCCTCGTCCAGGCTCTTGCCTTGCCATCGGGCGAGCAACGTCTTTGCATGGTCGAAGAAGTCGGGAGACTCGGCATTAGGCTCCGCCTCGATAGCAGTCACCACCCCATCTCTGCTGACATGCAGGCGCAGCGGAACAGGTCCACCATAGCCCTGAATGTCCTTGGCAAGGGACTTGGTATTTACAACTATTGCCCCGTCGGGCTGCACAGACAGCGTGTCGCTGTTGACAGCTACAGCAGCAGACGTGGCTTGCACATCTCTCAAGTCATGTCCGAAGAGCTTGCCGTCACGCAGTATAGCGGCTGCAGAAAGCACAAGCACCACTACAAAGAGCGAGAGAAGCCTTGGAATAAAATTCTTGTTTTGTCTCATATATATATATTATATCATTAGCAACATAAGTGAACTACAAAATCATAACAATCATGCAGCAAAGTTAATTCTTTTGGCGAGATTCACAAAATGTCAAACACTAAAATTGAGTTTATATAAACTCTTTTAGCTTATCCTCATATCTTCAAAAAGCAATTAAAACCTCCGTTCATTCTTCGTTCATCCTCCGTAGTGAACTCGATCTGCCTCCGTAGTGAACTCGATCTGCCTCCGTTAACGGAACGAAGGATAAGCGGAGGAATAACGAAGGATTAACGAGGACTGAACGAGAAGGGAACGAGAAGGGAACGAGGACTGAACGAGAATAGAAAAGAGAGGGAAAAGGAATATGGAGGAAGACAAAAACGAAAAAAGCGGATGCGCCGCACTCTTGAGAGTGTTTCGCATCCGCTTGGCTTATTATTGTTGACTAATTAGTCAGCAAGCTTTGCCTTGATGTACTCGCGGTTGAGGCGAGCGATGTTGGCGATAGACTCGTTCTTCGGGCACTCAGCCTCGCAAGCGCGAGTGTTGGTGCAGTTACCGAAGCCAAGCTCCTCCATCTTAGCGATCATTGCCTTGGCACGCTTAGCTGCCTCTGGACGACCCTGAGGAAGGAGAGCGAGCTGGCTAACCTTAGAGCTTACGAAGAGCATTGCAGAACCGTTCTTGCAGGCTGCCACGCAGCAACCGCAACCGATACATGTAGCGCAGTCCATAGCCTCGTCGGCGTCTTCCTTCGGGATGAGGATGGCGTTGGCATCCTGGGGCTGGCCAGTGCGAACGCTTACATAACCACCTGCCTGCATAATCTTGTCGAAAGCTGAACGGTCTACCATGCAGTCCTTGATAACTGGGAATGCAGCCGAACGCCAAGGTTCAACGGTGATAACGTCGCCGTCGTTGAACTTACGCATGTAGAGCTGGCAGGTTGTGGCACCCTGGTTAGGTCCGTGGGGATG
>CAKQFF010000006.1 GCA_934230685.1 uncultured Prevotella sp.
AATAGAGTTGCCCTTACAGGGCGCATGGGTTGTGTTTATCCGTTACCCAGGGCGCTGCCCTGGGCTATGGAGATATTGGGCTTTCAGCCCGCTTTTGTTTGAGTTTTGACACACCCTCCTTATGCTAAAAAAACAGATACTTATAGTTTTATCCCTAAATGCTCTTCACCACGATAGCTATGGTTTTAAGCCTGATATAGTTCTCTGATACATACATTAGTCCGCCGTAGGGATTCTTGGTGCCCCAGGAGTTCTTGGCTATGTAGTAGCGTCTGCCATTCTGGTCGTGTGCAATACCGATGAGAGCCATGCAATGGTCGTCGGTGGTGCGTCGGGTCTCAAATGCCTTTTGTCGTTCCTGCTGTGTGCAGGGGCGTTCGTTGGCAAGCTCGGCTATGCCGTGGGCGAAGGAGAATCCCTTCTCCGACACGTCGCCTTCCCAGCAGACGGGATGTCCCCGTCGTATCGACTGTTCCATGCGCTTCATCATCACGTCGATAGGCACGTTGTAGAAGAACTCGTCGCTGTAGTTGTCGGGCACCTCAAGCACAAACGACTCGCCGAATGGATGATGTGTGAAACTTGTCATCGCCATGTATTCGCCTTGCATGCACACGCTGTGGGCAAACTCCTCGGGCGTGTATTCGGCTCCGAGCATGTACACCTTCTTGGGCAGCGCGCCAATGCGCTCGTCGAAGAGGCGTTCGGCACGCTCGGCAAGCTGGCTCATGTCCGTTGATGTGTTGGAGAGCAGGGCGACGCGCTTGGCAATGGAGTTGTAGTTGAGCGACGGAGTGTTGTAGGAGTCGTAGGGCATAGCCCCGTATTCGTTGAGCAGACGCAGCAGCAGCGGCATGGTGCCTCGCAGGGTGATGCGGTCGTAGCCCCGCGAGAGGAAATGGCATCGGGCCTGTTCGGCAAGCAGGTTGCGCGTTACGTAGTCGACGGAGAGGTTCACCGAGTCGCCCATCATTATATGCTCGGTCTCGATGGTGGCGAGCATTGAGTAGGCCCAGCACAGCGGACTGCGTCCTTGGTCCTTCACAGGTGTATAGCGCAGCATCACCTCGGTGGTGAACTTGTGCGGCTTCCGCTTCTCTTCCTGCTGCTTGCCCCATGGCATGGAGCAGGAAGCAAGAAGCAAGGCGGAGAGTAGGAAGGATATTATTCTGTTCATGTTGTTCTGATTGATAGGTGGGTAATGTTATTTTACCACCGACTTCATCTGGCTCTTCACACCCCTTGCCCCCACAAGGAAAGCCTTGGCAGAGCCAAACTTCAGGTGCATGTCGAGTCGCACGGGCACGTGGTTGTCATCGTCGGTGACGAAGAATCTCACAATCTCTTTATACTTGCCGTCTTCCTTCTCCTTGTAGGCGAGTTGCAGGCAGCGGTATTTCACTCCGTTGTCGGCCTTCACCGTGGTCTTGCCCTTATACTCTATCATAGCTGATGTGATGTGTGTGCCGTCGGTGATGGGGAAGTTCACGCATGTGCCCTTCTTCCATCCCTCGGGGTTGAATGAACGGGCGCGCAGGAATATGCTCAGCATGTCGTAGGTGCAGTCGTTGCGTGTCCACTCCTTGTAGACGTGCTCGCCGTTGTGGCGCAGGCGGTGCTGCTTGATGTGCACCTTGTTGGAGGGATAGCTGAAGAAGGCCTCGTCCACAGTATAGCGTTTGCCCTCCTGCGCTCCCTTGCGGAAGTAGAGCGGCTCCAGGTCGAGGGTGTTGTAGCAGAGCAGCGTGTCGCGCATGATGAAGAACTTGTCGGCCTTCGACGATGTGCGCGTTATGAGCGATGCCTTGTAGGCAGGCTTGCCGTGGTAGTGGTTCTCCACGGTGTTCATGGTGGCGTTGCCCACTTTCACCCACACAAACTTCCAGTTGAAATAGAGGTTGTAGGTGAGAAACTCGCCCGACTTGAACGCGGTATTATGGAATTTGCATTGTGCCATCGAAGGCATCAGACTTGTCATAAACAAGGCTATTGTGAAAAGAAGCTGCTTCATAATGTATAAAGTTATTGGTTATAATCTTAGAACGGGTAGGTAATTCCCATCTTGCGTGCTCTCTCCATGTTGCGCTGACGTATCTTGCGCTGTTGCTCGGCTTTCTGCTTTGTTATCTTGGCAGGCTTCTGCTTGTCGAGAGTTCGCTGCGTGGGGTCCCAGTTGAGAGTCACGTCCCATTTTGCCTTGCACTCTATCTCGTCGGGATAGTAGTACATCATTTCGGGCTGTAGTCCTGCGGCATAGTTGCCGGTGTCCCACACTCCGTTGTTGTTGTCGTCGGCAAACATTCGGGCGTAGTAGTTGCCTGGCATGATGTAGTAGAACTGTGCCGTGCCGTCGATGGCTTTGGTCCGCTTTATGGGTTCGCCTTGTTGGTTGAGCAGTTCCACCACGAAGTGCTTGCCTTCCTGTTGTGGCAGAGTGAAGAGGAGCGAGCTGTACTCGTCGAGCGAGCGCACCTTCATGCCCATCTTTATGTTTGGAGTGACGTATCCGTAGATGTCGGCAAACGCCATCGAGTCAAGCTCAAGGCTGTATTCCGTGTCGGGTTGCCATTCGGCTCTCAGTTCATAGTTGCGCAGCGACTGTATGGCGGCGTGGGTTGTGTCGCCTGGTATGCGCTCGGTTTTGGGGCGTATTCTTGTGGGAATGTCATACCACAGCGAGTCGTGCTTGGCATAGAGATGTATCTTCGACGTGTCTGCCAGGGCGATGGGTCGGTCGAAGCTGAAGACGAGTTGGCAGTCGGGGTCGATAGTCGACTGTGTGTTTACGCGCAGCTGCAACTGCTTAGGCGGCATCACCGAGTCGTAGGGTTCTCCGCGCTTGCGTTTCTTCTCCTGCTTCTTGTGCCAGTCCTCGTATTCCTTGGCGGCATCCTTCAGTCGGCGAGCGTAAGGTCGCTTGGCAAGCAGCTGCAGAGTGTCGCATTGTGTCACGAGCGTGCCGAGCGTGTCGGTGGTGCGGTAGGTCATGGCGATGTTCAGCGTGTCCTGGTTCACGAGCATGGTGTCGCGAAGCCAATAGCTGATGGTGTCGCGGCGCACCGAAGGCTCAATGACGAAGGCATCGTCGGCGTTGAAGTTTAGGGCCTTGATTTCGGGCATCTGAGTGTCGCCGTAGCTGAAGAAGAGCGTGAAGTGGTCGGCCTCGTTGCGCTCGGCCTTGAGGAAGAAGCGGTCGGTGACGGTTTCGTTGAACGCCCTCAGCACAATGTCGTCGGGTGTGAATCGCGTGTAGCCCACTTGTTTTATGTCCTTGATATGCAGCGAGTCGATCCATGTGGTGTCCTGTCGGGTGGCATTGCCGAACGACGGGGTGATGACGTCGCGCGAGAAGGCAATCTGTTCGCTCTTCTGCGAGAAACGGTAGTTGGCGTCCTGGTCTTGCAGGGCATAGATGCGGTAGTTGCCGCGGGCAACGCCACGTATGATGAAATGTCCGCGCGAGTCGGTGCGCGCCACTCTCAGCATGGGCTGCTTGATGAAGCATGAGTCCTCAAGCTCGGCGTATAGTCCCACGAGTATTCCCTTCACGGGTTCGAGATTGTCGGCCTGCAGCACGCATCCCGCCACTTCGAGCGTGTCGATATGGTCGCCTGTGGAGAAACTGTAGGTGTAGTTGCCGAGGGGGTTGCCCTCGTTGTTGTCGCTTATGGCGTCGGAGAAGTCGATGGTGTAGGTGGTGTTCTCGCGCAGCGAGTCCTTCAGTTCCACCTCAATGCGCTTGCCGGTCGACTTGATTTCGGCCTGTTCCAGCTGTGGCGGCGACACCACAACCTTCTCTGATGCGTTGTCGAGCTTGATGAACTCGTCGAAGTATATGCGCACCTTCTTTGCCCTTGCTCCAATGCCGCCGTCGGCAGGTTCGGCTCCTATCACGCTTGGCGGTGTCTCGTCGTACCAGCCTCCGTCGGGTCGTCCCATGCGGGCGCATGAGGCTACGAGCAGGGCGAGCAGAAGGACTATAAAGTTGTTTATCTTCATATTGTTTGTCTCTGTTTTTTGTTCGGGGATTCCTTCGGGATTCGTTCGGGATTCCTTTGGTGGTCCTTTGGAATTCGTTCGGGATGCATTTGGCTTAACTTCTTAACTCCTTTAACTCCTGAATTCCTTTAACTTCTAAATTCTCTTAACTTGCGAAAGTTTAATAAAAGATCAGTTCATTGCAAGAATCTCGTCGATGTTGGTTCGGTTGTTCGAGAGTCGCGGCACTTTGTGCTGTCCTCCGAGCTTGCCTTTCGAGCGAAGCCAGTCGTCGAATAGTCCGCGGCGTGCCACAACAATCTCAAGGTGTTGCAGGGTGATGTCGTGGAAACGCTTTGCCTCGTAGTCGGAGTTTATCTCCTGGAGACGCTTGTCGAGAATGTCGGCAAACTCGCTGATGCTTTCCGGTTCCTTGGCAAACTCTATGAGCCACTGGTGGCGGCACTTGGCGTTCTGGTCCATGAACACGGGTGCGGCTGTGTATTCCTTCACCTCAGCCCCCGTCTTGGCGCAGGCGTAGGCGAGTCCCTTCTCGGCGTTGTCCTGTATAAGCTCCTCACCGAAAGCGTTGATGAAGTATTTAGTGCGTCCGGTGATGACAAACTTGTAGGGCTTGCGCGAGGTGAACTTCACGGTGTCGCCAATCATGTATCGCCACAGTCCGCACGATGTGCTTATGAGCATGGCGTAGTTGCGTCCCACCTCCACGCCTTCGAGCGGCACGATGTTGGGCGTAGGCGAGTCGAACTCGTCCATGGGTAGGAACTCGTAGTAGACGTCGTAGTCGAGCATCAGCAGCATCGACTTGTCCGCGGGGTCGTTCTGTATGCCGAAGAATCCCTCGGATGCGTTGTAGGTCTCCATGTAGTGCATGGATGGCGATGTGATGATGCGCTCGTATTGCGAGCGGTAGGGCGTGAAGGCAATGCCTCCGTGGAAGAACACCTCAAGGTTGGGCCACACGTCGTTGATGTGCTCTTTGCCCGAGAGTTCGAGCACCCTCACCAGCACGCTGAGCATCCACGAGGGCACGCCCGAGAGGTTGGTGATGTTCTTCGTGAGGCATTCGTGGGCTATGCGGTCGCGCTTAAGCTCGAAGTCGGAGAGCAGCGCAGTCTGCTTCTTGGGCACACGTATGATGTTGACAAGCGGGTTGATGTTCTCGATTAGAATGGCGCTGAGGTCGCCCACGAGCGAGTCGGGCAGATTGTAGTTGGGCGAGTGCGACCCGCCTAAGATTAGTCCCTTGCCGTCGAACATGCGGCTCTTGGGGTTGTTCTGCAGGTAGAGAGCCACCACGTCGGTGCCTCCCTGATAGTGGATATGCTTCAATCCCTCGTCGGACACGGGTATGAACTTGCTCTTGTCGTTGGTAGTGCCCGATGATTTGGCGTACCATTTCACGGTGCCGGGCCACAGCACGTTCGATTCGCCGTGGCGCATACGGTCGATGTCGCCCTTGAGTTCCTCGTAGGTGTTCACGGGTACGTTGCGCACAAAGTCCTCGTAGGAATTTGTGGTTGAGAACAGGTGGTTGCGTCCATACTCTGTGTTGGCTGCCGCGTGCAGCAGATGTCGCAGAACCTCGTGTTGCAGAGATTCCGCGTCGGTGAAGTGGCGTTCCAGCTTGTGCTGTCGGGGAATGAACGCATTGCGTATGATGCCAGTTAAGCTCATTGAATTATCGTTTGTTCTAAAAATCTTTAAGTTGCAAAATTACCCAAAACAAGCGAGAGAATGCGAGTTTTTTCAACTTTTTAACTGAATATTATAGTATGTACTGTTATCAAACAGTTAAAGACGCTATAAGAGAGAGAAAACAATGATATCTACTTAATATGTGCGTTTAGACTTAAAAGATATGAAAACTGTAGAGCGAAACATCCTTTTGGTTTAAAAAAATCCCAATCATTGCCGATATGAGCATTTTTTTTGTAAATTTGCAGCGTTGTTCTTTAATAAGGACTAATACAGTAAAACATCACATCGTAAAACCAATTTATGAAGAAACTATTACTTTCAGCTATTCTTATCGCAGCTGCGGCAACTGCAAGTGCTGTGCCGGCAAAGCGTGGACAATGGCAAACTATCCAACTCGCCGCTGGCGGCACCGTGCGTGTGCAGCTTGTGGGCGATGAGTACATGCACTGGCTTCAGGCCGAAGACGGCTCGCGCTATCAGCTCGACGAGACAACTGGTCTCTACAGTCAAATCACTACAGAGCGCAACGACCAGCTCGTGAAGCGTGCCACAGCACGCCGCAGCCCGTTGCAGGCTGGCGCAAAGCGTGCCGCACGCATCGGACATCCTTCCGACAAGAGCGTGTTCCAGGGCACAAAGAAGGCCCTCGTGATTCTTGCCGAATTCAAGAACAGGGTGTTTCAGGAGTTCGACAGCATCGGATTCTATAAGGAGTTGGTGAACGGCGTCAACTACACCAGCGAGAAGGCGATAGGTTCTGTGCGCGACTACTTCAGAGCGCAGAGTGGAGGTCAGTTTGACATCGACTTCGATGTGGTTGGACCTTACACCATGAAAAACAACTACTCTTACTATGGCAAGAACGACGCCTACGGCAACGACATGCATGCAGGAGAAATGATAGCTGAGGCTTGTCTTGCTGCCCACGAGGACGGCATCGACTTCTCGCAGTACGACTGGAATGGCGACGGCGAGGTAGACCAGGTGTTCGTGTTGTATGCAGGCAAGGGCGAGGCCGACAACGGCTCATCAAGCACTATCTGGCCCCACATGTATTATCTCAAGGACAGCGACTATGGCAAGGTTCTGAAGCTCAACGGAGTGAAGGTGAACACCTACGCTTGCAGCGCCGAGCTTAACGGCAGCGGCTCGTGCAGCGGTATCGGCACATTCTGCCATGAGTTCTCGCATTGTATGGGCTTTGCCGACCTCTACGACACTGGCTACGGCGGATGGTTCGGCATGAGCCAATACGACCTTATGGATATGGGCAGCTACAACGGCGAGGGATTCATTCCTGCCGGCTACAGCGCCTACGAGAAGAACGAGTGCGGATGGGTTACCATGCACGACATGACCGACATCAAGGGAACCGTAAGCGTAGACGGACTGAAGGCTCAGAGCGAGGGTGGCGACGCCTACATCATCAAGAACA
Organism: uncultured Prevotella sp.; assembly: GCA_934230685.1. Lineage (GTDB taxonomy): Bacteria > Bacteroidota > Bacteroidia > Bacteroidales > Bacteroidaceae > Prevotella. The sequence goes on from CAKQFF010000006.1 coordinate 7,136, forward strand.
AGATGAACGAGGAGGAGGCTTACATAGTGGAGTATCGCAAGAACACAGGATGGGACTCTTGTCTGCCCGACGAGGGAGTGATGATCACGCACGTGGACTACGACCCCGCCATTTGGAATTATAACGTGCCTAACACATACAACGGCTCTTATGTGTCGAACGGCAAGTACATGACCAACACCCACCAGCGCCTCACTCTCTTCCACGCCAATAACCGCGAGGTAGTAAGCAACGCGCTCTATCCATACGCCAACAACAACAGCCTTACTGCCAGCACCAAGCCGGCTGCCAAGGTGTACACAACCAACATCGACGGCAAAGATTTCATGCACGTGGAGATTAAGGATATCGCAATCTCTGACGACAAGGAGTCGGCTTCGATGACTTTCGTTCAGACGCTGGCCGACACTCCGCAGGAAGACGTGCTCTACTCGGAGACATTCAGCAAGTGTGAGGGCGAGGGTGGCAACGACGGATTGTGGAGTGGCTTGTCAGCCACAACTGATCCTGTGTTCGATGAAGGCAACGATGATTGGACAAGCTCCAACGCCAAGATTTATGCGGGCAACGAGTGTCTGCGCCTCGGTACTTCCAAATACTCTGGCACAGCTACATCGCCTGAGATACTGATGAACGGCGAGGCCACAATCACATTCAAGGCTGGCGCTTGGAACTCACAGTCTGATGCCACAACACTCAAGCTCTCTGCCAAGAACGCAACCCTCTCCGACGACACATTCACCATGAAGAAGGGCGAATGGACCGAGTTCACAACCACCCTCACGGGCAAGGGCAAGGTGGCCTTCACCTTCAGCTCAGAGAAGGGACGCTTCTTCCTCGACGAGGTGAAGGTTGTGTCTGGCGCAGAGACAGGCATCAGCTCCACAACAGCAACTGGCGACAAGACTGTCAGCGGCTACTACACTCTCGACGGAGTGAAGATTTCGGCTCCGCAGAAGGGCATCAACATCGTGCGCTACGCCGACGGTACAACACGCAAGGTTGTTGTGATGTAAGAATGCCAATGCAAACATTTGATGAATAATTGACAATAGGGGCAACCCGCTAAGGCAATAGGGGCAACCCGAGGCAACTATAGTTTGGCCGCGCTTTTCGTAGAAAGTGGTTGAAGAGTTGTGTCGGTTGCCTCTATTGCCGTTTTTTTTATGCAAAACAAGTTTGTTTTGGTGTTTTATGTCCCGCCGTGGGCGTTATCTCGATTTATTGATGTACTTTTGCAAAACTAAAATTTACATTATTTATATATGGTACTCAATTATATATGGATAGCCTTCTTCCTCATCGCCTTCTGCATAGCCATCGTGAGGCTTGTGTTCATGGGCGACACCGAGGTGTTTCCGGCAATCATCAATTCCACTTTCGACATGTCGAAGACAGCCTTCGAGATATCGCTCGGACTCACGGGCGTGCTATCACTGTGGCTCGGAATAATGAAGATTGGCGAAAAGGGTGGGGTGGTGAACGCCTTGGCGCGTGTGCTCTCGCCCGTGTTCACAAAACTCTTTCCCGACATTCCAAAGGGACATCCCGTCACGGGCAGCATATTCATGAATATAGCTGCCAACATGCTGGGACTCGACAACGCTGCCACTCCGCTCGGACTGCGTGCCATGGAGCAGCTGCAGGAGCTTAATCCGAAGAAAGACACAGCCACCAATCCGATGATTATGTTCCTCGTGCTCAACACGTCGGGATTGACGCTCATCCCCGTGTCGATAATGGTCTACCGCGCTCAGATGGGGGCTGCACAGCCCACCGACATCTTTGTGCCCTTGCTGCTTGCCACCTTCTTCTCCACGCTTGCCGGAATCGTTGTCACTTCGATTTACCAGCGCATCAATCTCGTCAACCGCACCATGCTCCTCACGCTCGGAGGAATGTCGGCGGCGATAGCAGCCATAATATGGGGGTTCTCGCAGATGGACAAGACGCAGATGAACGTGGTGAGCACGTCGGTGGCAAACATCCTGCTGATGCTCATCATCGTGGTGTTCATACTTGCCGGAATGCGTAAGAAGGTGAACGTGTACGACGCCTTCATCGAGGGCGCAAAGGAGGGATTCGCCACAGCCGTGCGCATCATACCGTATCTTGTGGCTATACTTGTGGGCATTGGCGTGTTCCGCGCCTCGGGAGCCATGGACATGCTTATCGATGGTATAAAATGGATGGTGGCGTCGCTTGGCGGCAATACCGACTTTGTGGGGGCGCTGCCTACGGCTCTGATGAAGCCGCTCTCGGGCAGCGGAGCCAGAGGCATGATGGTGGACGCTATGACCACCTATGGAGCCGACTCGTTTGTGGGCCGACTGGCATGTGTGTTCCAAGGCTCCACCGACACCACGTTCTATATCCTTGCCGTTTACTTCGGCAGCGTGGGCGTGCGCTACACAAGGCATGCTGTGGCTTGCGGACTGCTGTCCGACCTTGCCGGAGTGATAGCGGCGATAGCTATATGCTACATGTTCTTCGCATAAACCAATAAAAACAATAATAGAGAAAAGAAACAATGGCTAATTTGAAGAGTTTGGCAAAAGATACTGCCATCTACGGTCTTAGCAGCATCGCGGGCCGTTTCATCAATTATCTGCTGGTGCCTATTCAGACGACAGCATTCGCCGCGAGCGGCGGACAGTATGGTGTCGTTACAAATATCTACGCCTATACGGCGCTCTTGCTCGTAGTCCTGACCTACGGTATGGAGACAACCTTCTTCCGCTACGTCAACAAGACCGACGAGAATCCGCAGACCGTCTACTCCACCGTACTCATCTCGGTAGGCTCCACGGCAGCCCTGTTCGTGGCACTCGTATTCGCCTTCCTGCCGCAGATAGCCACGTTCATGAAGTATCCCGACCATGAGAGTTGGGTGGCTGTGATGTTCGTGTGTGTGGCGATCGACGCCTTCAAGTGCATCCCGTTCGCCTATCTGCGCTATCAGAAGAAGGCTATTAAGTTTGCCTCGCTGCAGTTGATCAACATCGTGCTCAACATCGTGCTCAACCTCATGTATCTCATCGTGCTGCCAGCCATGAAGCTCAATCCCTTCGGACTCTACGACGAGCATTTCATGGTGGACGTGGGCATGGTGTTCTACATCAATCTCGTCTGCACGGGTGTGGTGCTGCTCTGCTTCTGGCGCGAGCTCACGGGCTTCCGCTGGCGTTTCGACAGCAAGTTGTGGCGACGCATGCTCCGCTACGCATGGCCTCTGCTTGTGCTCGGAATTGCGGGCATCCTTAACCAGACTCTCGACAAGATAATCTTCCCCTACCTCTACGAGGGCGTTGACGAGAAGACACAGCTCGGCATCTATGGAGCCGCCACCAAGATAGCCATGATTATGGCGATGATAACCCAGGCGTTCCGCTATGCCTACGAGCCGTTTGTCTTCGGCAAGGCGAAGGACAAGGACAATCGCGACACCTATGCCAAGGCTATGAAGTATTTCATCATCTTCACTCTGCTGGCGTTCCTCGTGGTGATAGCCTATCTCGACATCCTGCGATTCATCATCCCCAACGAGAGCTACTGGCCCGGACTCAGAGTGGTGCCAATAGTTATGGCTGCCGAGATAATGATGGGCATCTACTTCAACCTCTCGTTCTGGTATAAGCTCATCGACAAGACCATCTACGGAGCTTGGTTCTCTGCCGCCGGATGCGTGGTGCTTGTGGCTGTCAATGTGCTGTTCGTGCCTAAGTACAGCTATATGGCTTGTGCATGGGGCGGAGTGGCAGGCTATGGCACGGCTATGGTGCTGTCGTATCTTGTGGGCCAGAAGAAGTATCCCATCAACTATCCGCTCAAGTCGATAGCCGTGTATGTGGCAATCACAGCCCTGTTCTACGTCTGCATGAACCTCGCCAACGAGCATCTGCCGCAGCTGTGGGCTCTCGCCGTGAACACCGTGCTCATCCTAATGTTCATAGCGCACATCGTGTATCACGACCTGCCGCTGAAGGGGCTGCCGGTTGTGGGCAAGTACTTTAAGTAGAATGGTTGTGGACAGGCATTTGTCCATTCACTTCACGAGCGAAGCGAGTTATCTTCCTATAACTATTTTCGCTTGCGAAACTTAGGTAAACAATAAATCAACAATAATATAAAAAAAACAAATCAATGAACAAAAAGAACCTCCTTCTCGCAGCCGCCATGCTGTTGCCTGGCGCTGCCGCTCATGCCGACGAAGGCATGTGGACGCTCTACAATCTGCCAACAGCCGTGTATGAGCAGATGAAGACCTATGGTTTCCAGGCTCCCTATGAGAAACTCTATCAGGGTGAGGATGCCATCATGAAATCGGTTGTCAACTTCTCGGGCTATTGCTCGGGTGTTGTGGTTTCGCCCGACGGACTCGTGTTCACCAACCACCATTGTGGTTTCGAGGCTATCCGCTCTCACTCTACCGTGGAGCACGACTACATGCTCAACGGTTTCTATGCCAAGACCTACGCCGAAGAATTGCCCAACGAGGGCATGTTCGTGAGCTTCATGGTGGAGCAGAAGGACATCACTCCCGAACTCGAGCAGCGCGGCATCAAGGAGATGAACAACGAGCAGCGCGCCAAGCTCCTCAATGAGGTGGAGAACGAGATGATAAAGGAAGTACACGCCAAGGACCCGAGTCTCGACCTCGAGATTAAGCCGTTCTACGAGGGCAACAAGTACTTCGCCACTACCTATCGCACATTCAACGACCTGCGACTGGTGTTCACCATTCCGAAGTCGATGGGTAAGTTCGGCGGCGAGACCGACAACTGGATGTGGCCGCGCCAGACTTGCGACTACTCTGTATTCCGCATCTATGCCGACCCTAAGACCAACGGTCCTGCAAAGTATTCTAAGGACAATGTGCCTTACCGCCCGAAGCATTGGACAAAGGTGTCGATGGACGGCTACAAGGAGGGCGACTTCGCCATGACCATCGGCTATCCTGGTTCTACCGAGCGCTATCTCTCAAGCTACGGCATACGCCAGATGCGCGATGCCGAGAATGCTCCGCGTGCCCAGGTGCGTGGCGTTAAGCAGAACGTGATGATCAAGCACATGCGTGCCGACGAGGGTGTGCGCATCAAGTACGACTCTAAGTATGCTCAAAGCTCCAACTACTGGAAGAACTCATTGGGCATGAACAAGTGTATCGACTCTGTGGGCATCATCCGCCAGAAGGCCGACTTCGAGGACCGCATCATGGAGTATCAGAAGTGGACTGGCTACCTCAAGGGCAAGCTCGACTTCGAGAAGATGGCTCAGCTCTATGCCAAGCAGTTGGAGGTGACCAAGGAGTTCACAGCTCTGCGCGAGACATTCGGCCGCACATCCGAGTTCAACGCGCGTGCCGAGCGTCTTGCCATGATGGTGCCGGCAAAGGACAGCAAGGCTGCAAAGAAGGGCAAGTCGACCTACGTGTTCGAGGACAACAGCTCTGAATGGGACGAGGCTCTCGACAAGGACGTGCAGGCTGCGCTCATCGACAACTTCCGCAAGTATGTGCCTGCCGACCAGCTCCCCGCTTTCTACAAGACTATTGAGGAGAAGTTCGGAGGCGACTCTCACAAGTATGTCGACTGGCTCTACGCCACATCAATATTGATGAAGTCGGGCAAGAAGATCACTCTCACCGAGAAGGCTCTCGCCAAAGACCCCGGCTATCAGTATGGCAAGCAGCTCACCGAGATGATTGAAAATTGCCGCCGTCAGCTCACTCCTCTGCGCGAGGAAATCGAGACTCAGGAGCGTTATCTCTGCGATGCCAAGGTGCGCATGGAGCAGGAATTGCCCCACTATTCTGACGCCAACTTCACCATGCGTCTCTCTTACGGACAGGTGGGCGGCTATCTGCTCGCTGGCAATCCTTCGGGCTACTACACCGACGCCTCTTCTATCGTGCGCAAGATGGAGTCGGGCGAGAAGGGCACCATCGACTATCAGGCAGAGCCTATCATGAAGCAGCTCCTCTCTTCCAACGACTTCGGCAAGTACACCGACAAGACAACCGGCAAGATGCAGCTCTGCTTCCTCACCAACAACGACATCACAGGCGGCAACTCAGGCTCGCCGATGTTCGACGGCAAGGGCAATCTCATCGGTCTTGCCTTCGACGGCAACTGGGACTCTTTGTCAAGCGACATCTGGTTTGACAAGCGTCTGGCTCGCTGCATTGGTGTAGACATCCGCTACGTGCTCTTCCTTATGGACAAGTGGGGACATGCCGACCGCTTGCTCAAGGAAATTGGAGTGAAGTAAGCATAAAAATGCACATTAAATAATGAGGATGTGTCAAAACTCGCAAACCGATGACCATCGGCAGATGGTCTTTTATAGAGTTTTGACACAACCTCACTCAAATTAATCAACGTATGAAGAAGATATTATTCTTTCTATCCGTTTTATTCTTTTCACCACTTTTAGCCTCGGCACAGAATACCAGCGAGCACAACTTTCAGGTGGCAAAGAACCTCGACGTGTTCAACGCCATCTACCGCAACCTCGACCTTATGTACGTTGACACGCTCGATGCCGACAAGGCTGTGGGTACTGCCATACGGGCTATGCTCGGCTCGCTCGACCCCTATACCGAATACTATCCCGAGGACAAGGTTGGCGAATACAAGACTATGATGACTGGCAAGTATGCTGGCATCGGCTCCATCATCAGCTACAGCTTCACACGCAAGCATGTCGTCATCAACGAACCCTATGAGGGTATGCCCGCTGCTGAGGCAGGACTTAAGAAGGGCGACGTGATTCTAAGCATCGACGGAGAGTCGATGGAGGACAAGACCACGGCTTACGTAAGCGACCACCTGCGCGGCGATGCCGGCACAACGATGGTGCTGAAGATTCTGCGTCCGTCTACTGGCAAGAAGCTCACGTTCAAGGTGCAGCGCCGTGCCATTCAGATGGCCTATCTGCCCTACTACGGATTGCAGCCCGACGGCATTGGCTACATCAACTACAACCAGTTTGTCGAGAACAGCGCCAAGGACGTGCGCCGCGCTTTCCTCGACATGCGCGGTAAGGGAATGAAGGGCTTGGTGCTCGATCTGCGCAACAATGGCGGCGGCTCGGTGCAGGAGGCAATACAGATTCTCAACATGTTCATACCGAAAGGCAAGCAGCTGCTTGAGATGCGCGGCAAGGTGAAGAAGGCCCACCAGACATATAGCACAACAGTTGAGCCTATCGATACTGTCATGCCTATCGTGGTGCTCGTGAACGACGGTACGGCAAGCGCGAGCGAGATTACGAGTGGTGCCTTGCAGGACCTCGACCGTGCCGTGGTGCTCGGCACACGAACCTATGGCAAGGGACTTGTGCAGGTGCCCGACGTGCCATTGCCCTACAACGGCAAGCTCAAGCTCACAACAGCCAAATACTACATCCCCTCGGGCCGCTGCATACAGGCACGCTCCTACAAGCATACCGACAACGGATATGTGGCAAAGGCTGTGGCCGACTCTCTGACTCATGAGTTCCGCACGGCTGCCGGACGCATCGTGCGCGACGGTGGAGGTATCAAGCCTGACGTGGAGGTGCAACCCGACTCTTTGCCCAATATCGCTTTCTATCTGTCGCGTGTAGACACTACCGACATCATGCTCAACTACGAGATTGACTATATTGCCAAGCATCCTACTGTGGCCAAGCCATCGGAATTTGAACTTTCGGATGCCGACTACGAGCAGTTTAAGCAACTTGTGATAAAGAGTGGATTCACCTACGACCAGGTGAGCGAGAAATATCTCAAGGATCTTGAGAAGCTGGCACGCTTCGAGGGCTACTACGAGGATGCAAAGCCCGAGTTTGAGGCTCTGTCAAAGAAACTGAAGCACAATATTGCCAAGGACCTCGATTATCCTTACAATAAACAGAAGATAAAAGAGATGATAGCTTCCGACCTTATGTCGGCATACTACTTTGAGCGTGGCGCGATAGAAAACTCCTTGCGCAACGACAAGCAGATGAAAGAGGCTGTGAAACTTATAAAGGACGCTGAGGCTTACAAGAAACTGTTGATGCCTTCGGAAACAGAGAAGAAAGAGTCTGCAGCAAATGCCAAGACATCGGCCAACAAACAAAAGGCTGAAAAGAAAACAACAAAAAAGAAGTAAGCACGTTCGTGATGCTTCAATAAACCTACGTTCATCCTTCGATTGATCTTCGTTCATCCTCCGTAGTGAACTCGATCATCCTCCGTAGTGAACTCGATCTGCTTCCGTTAAAACATAAGAGGAAAAACGAAGGCATAACGGAGATAAAACGAAGGATTATCGAAGGACGAGCGAAGGGTTATCGAAGGACGAACGAATGCTGAAAAGAGAAAGAATAAGGGTGTAAAGGAAAAAATGTGTGCTATTGCACAAAAAACGTAAAACATGAAAGCAAGATATTTCTTATTAATAATGTTTGTGCTCTGCACCAACGTGCTGTGTGCACAAGGCAACCGCCAGCCGACGGTCAGTCCTGAGGACCGCGATGTCGATATGGATGTGCCTACGTTTGTGCCTATGGTGAAGGTGAGCAAGGCTCTTGTGGGTGGCGACAGCATACAGTATGTCGAGCTTAACCCTCTATACGTTTATCCGCAGCCTACGTTTGCCAACGCCAAGCAACGCCAAGCCTACAACCGCCTTGTTGCCAACGTGAAGAAGGTGCTGCCTATTGCCAAGGAGGTGAACGCCATCATCATCGAGACCTATGACTTCCTGCAGACCCTGCCCAACAAGAAGGCCAAGGACGAGCACATGAAACTCGTGGAGAAGGACATACGCAAGCGCTACACTCCGCGCATGAAGAAGCTGACCTATGCCCAGGGCAAGCTGCTCATAAAGCTCGTATACCGCGAGTGCGACTCGTCTTCCTACCAACTCATTCAGGCGTTTCTCGGTCCGATACGTGCCGGATTCTATCAGGCCTTTGCAGCCTTGTTCGGTGCATCGCTCACAAAGAAATACGATGCCGAGGGCGTAGACCGCTACACGGAGCGAATAGTGAGGCAAGTGGAGGCGGGACAGTTGTAGAATAACTGCCGATAAACGCCAACTTATTAAATTTCCTTTAAAAACACCCCTACATTACAAATATATGCAAATCTTTCAGTAACTTTGCATCTGAAATTCAGGATTTACATTTTTAGGATTAAGCTGTACATAAGTCTTCAAACAGGTTTTTGCCAATCATACAGGCGCAAACTTTTCATGGCTGGGGAAGACAAACGAAGCAGCTCATTTTAGAGTTTGGATCCGCCTCTATATATTTTTTACATAGCAAAACATTTAATATTGAAGACATTTGAAGAATTGGGCGTAAGCGAGGAGATTCGCCGCGCCATCGAGGAACTGGGCTTCGAGCATCCAATGCCTGTCCAGGAAGAAGTTATACCCTATTTGCTCGGCAACGGCAACGATGTTATCGCACTCGCACAGACCGGTACGGGCAAGACTGCAGCTTTCGGTATTCCGCTCTTGCAGCGTACCGACCCCACCAACCGCACAACACAGGCTATCGTAATCTCGCCAACACGCGAGCTGTGCCTGCAGATAGCCGACGACTTGAAGTCATTCTCAAAATACATTAAAGGCATCAATATCGTGGCCGTATATGGCGGTACATCGATTATCAACCAGATACACGCTCTGAAACACGGAGCGCAGATTATCGTGGCCACTCCAGGACGACTCATCGACCTTATGCACCGCGGCGCAGCCAAGGTGTCGGAGGTGAAGAACGTTGTGCTGGATGAGGCTGACGAGATGCTCAACATGGGATTCTCCGACAGCATCAACGAGATATTCGAGGCTGTGCCTACCGACCGCAACACTCTGCTCTTCTCGGCTACTATGAGCAAGGAGATTGAGAAGATTGCCAAGGGCTATCTGCACGACCACAAGGAGATTGTGGTGGGCTCGCGCAACGAGGGTGCCGAGAGTGTCAACCACATATATTATATGGTGAGCGCAAAGGACAAGTATCTTGCACTTAAGCGCATCGTCGATTTCTACCCACGCATCTACGGCATCATCTTCTGCCGCACCAAGGCTGAAACACAGGAAGTGGCAGACAAACTCATACGCGACGGATACAATGCAGAGCCTTTGCACGGCGACCTCTCGCAGCAGCAGCGCGACATCACCATGCAGAAGTTCCGCCAGCACATCACCCAGCTTCTTGTTGCCACCGACGTGGCGGCTCGAGGTCTTGACGTTGACGACCTTACTCATGTTATCAACTACGGTATGCCTGGCGACGTGGAGAGCTACACCCACCGTTCGGGTCGTACCGGACGTGCAGGCAAGAAGGGTACATCCATCAGCATCATCCACACCAAGGAGCGTGGACGTGTGCGCGAGATAGAGAAGATTATCGGCAAGCAGTTTGTCGACGGCACTCTGCCTACACCTCAGGAGATTTGCTCAAAGCAGCTGTTCAAGGCTATCGATGAGATAGAGAAGGTTGACGTTGACGAGGACCAGATCGCTCCGTTCATGGACGACATCAATCGTCATTTCGAGTATTTCGACAAGGAGGATATCTTAAAGAAGATTGTGTCGCTTGAGTTTGGCAAGTTCCTCAAGTATTATGCCAACGCTCCAGAGATTGTTAAGCCTTCTGTAGGACGCGACCGTAAGGACCGCTCGGAGGGACGCGATGGCAAGAAGCGCGAGAAGCGTGCTCCCGAGGCAGGCTACCGCCGACTGTTCATAAACCTTGGCAAGGACGATGGTTTCTATCCTGGCGAGGTGATGCAGTTCCTCAACCGCAACGTGCATGGCCGACAGGAAGTGGGACATATCGACCTGCTCGCACGCATATCTTATATTGAGGTGCCTGAGCAGGATGCCGATAAGGTGATGCGTGCTCTCAACGGTGCTACCTATCGCAACCGTACTGTGCGTTGCAACGATGCCGACGATACAGCTGCCGCATCCTCGTCTGAGGGCAAGCGCGGAAAGCGCGACGGAGGTTCTCGCTCTACACGCCGCAAAGACAACGACGACTTCTCGCGCTATGAGAAACGCTCAAAGCGCCGCAACGATGACGAGGGACGCAATCGCGGACAACGCGGTCAGCGTGGAGCTTCGCGCTATGAGAGTGGACGCAAGGACGACTGGCGACAGTTTATCGACAATCCAGATATAAAGCTCCGTGGAGAGGAGCCTGACTTCTCGGAAGAGGGATGGGCACGCCGCAAACCACGAAAGAAATAACTTGAATAGGGCACACAACAAAAAAGTTAAGGGCGAATTGCCAAAAAGAGTCTCTTTTTTTTGGCAGTTCGCCCTTTTTCGCTTATTTTTGTAAGCTGTAGATTGAACAAGTCTACTCGTTACACCCTAAATGCTAATATTAACAAAAACTCTAAAACGAATATGTCATTCTCAGAACTTTGTAACAACATTTTCAACAAGGCTATTGTCGACTATCACATCAAGGACAATATCGAGACGCCTATCAACAACCCCTACGAACGCGACGAGATAGAGAACCGACTCTACCTGAAATGCTGGATTGACACCGTGCAGTGGCATTTTGAGGATATTATCCGCGACCCGCACATCGACCCCGTAGAGGCTCTCTCGCTGAAGCGCCGTATCGACCGTTCAAACCAGGACCGTACAGATCTTGTTGAGCAGATTGACTCTTATTTCCGTCAGAAGTATAGCGATGTGAATGTGTTGCCCGACGCACGTCTCAACACAGAGTCGCCGGCGTGGGCTGTCGACCGTCTCTCTATACTCGCACTCAAGATTTATCACATGCGCGAGCAGGTAGAGCGCACCGACGCTACCGATGAGCATCGTCAGAAATGTCAGGCCAAGCTTAATGTACTGCTTGAGCAGCAGCGCGACCTCTCGCTTGCCATCGACCAGCTGCTCGACGACATTCAGGCTGGACGCAAGTACATGAAAGTGTACCGTCAGATGAAGATGTATAACGACCCGTCGACAAACCCGGTTCTTTACAAGAAGAATTAATAATTTAGAATGAAAACCGACCATCTCCTAATAATGCGCTTCTCGGCCATGGGCGATGTAGCTATGCTTGTGCCTGTGGTCAGTTCTTTGGCGCGACAGTATCCCGACTTGCGCATAACTGTGCTGAGCCGCCCGTTCGCACGCCCATTTTTCGAAGAGTTGGCTCCTAACGTGGGATTTATGGAGGCGGATCTCAAGGGCGAGTATCATGGGGTGTCGGGACTCAACGCCCTTTACCGTCGGTTGGTGGCTAAGAATTTCACAGCCATTGCCGACATGCACAACATCCTGCGCTCGTCTTATCTACGCATGCGCTTCAATCTTGCCCGCTACCGTGTGGAACATATCGACAAGCATCGCCGTGAGCGTCGCCAGCTGGTTTCTGCCAAGGACCACGTCATGCAACAGCTACCCACATCGTTTGAGAACTATACCGATGTGCTCGAACGGTTGGGATTCCCCGTAAAACTGGAGTTCGACTCTATCTTCCCGTCTACGGGAGGCAATCTTCGGCTTATCAGCCAAAGTGTGGGCGAGAAAAAGATGTTTCAGCAGTGGATAGGCATTGCTCCGTTTGCCGCTCATAAGGGAAAGATTTATCCTACGGAGAAGATGGAGCTAGTGATTGCCGAATTGATTCGTCGCCATCCATCGTGTCGTATATTCCTTTTTGGTGGAGGAGAACGTGAGTTTAATGTGCTCAACGACTGGTGCTCGCGTTATAAAAACTGTGTCAACGCTTCGGCCACGCTCGGCTCCTTGCAGCAGGAAATGATTCTCATGAGTCATCTTGATGTTATGGTGTCGATGGATAGTGCCAACATGCACTTGGCTTCAATATGTGGCACACGTGTTGTAAGTGTGTGGGGAGCCACACATCCGTTTGCAGGATTTATGGGTTGGCATCAGAACATGGACGACGCTGTGCAGCTCGATATGCCTTGCCGTCCGTGCTCAATCTATGGCAACTGTCCTTGCCGACGTGGCGACTATGCCTGCCTTATGGACATAGAGCCTGTGATGATAGTGGAAAGAGTGGAAACTGCACTTAAGAAATAAATAGTATCAAGAACTAAGGAATAAGAAGCAAGAATTATGATAACTGTTAGTTAGGCAATGTGTTATTGGCATGTAGTGCCACACATTATATATCATAATTCTTAATTCTTATTCCTTAATTCTTTTATACCCTTTGACTTCGCAAAAATAGATTAAAAATCTTGGCGTATCGGCGAAAATGCCCTAACTTTGTATTCGCAAAATTATATATAATACATAGTTTTTAATGTCCAAGTCTTATCTTTTAGCTTTTACAGCTGTTGTGAGCATATTGCTCACATCTTGCTTCAAGGACGAACCGCTTAATGCCGAATGCGACATTGAGCAGGCTTATCTCCACGCTGACCAACCTTCGGAGATATTCGTGAAACCTACCGACAGCATTGCCATAACAAATGAGACGGCACGTGTTGTCACATTCAAAGTGCGCAAAGGCACCGACCTTTCGGCTCTTGCGCCAAAGTTTATGATTACACCTGGAGCCACGATTTCTCCGGAAAACGGATCGGTGCAGGATTTCTCGAAAGGTGGAGTTGTTTATACCGTTACTTCAGAGGATCGAGCATATAAAAAGAGCTACTTGGTAAGATTTAACGATGGCGGCTATTTCCCATCGGAACTTGACTTCGAGCATTTCTTCCTTGAACCCGACAAGGAGAAGTATTACATGTGGACAGACATCGACGAGAATGGGGTGGAGATGCTCAATTGGGCTTCTGGAAACGCTGGTTTTGCCATTGTAGGTGGCAAGGCTACTCCCGATGGCTATCCTACAACTCCCTACGACGATGGATTGGACGGCAAGGCTGTGAAACTCACTACTCGTTCTACGGGTAAGCCTGGTGCGGCATTCAGAATGCCTATTGCCGCTGGCAATCTGTTCACAGGCTCGTTCAACGCCACTACTGCAACGATGCGTCCTCTTGAGTCTACACGTTTCGGCGATGGTCCTTTCTGTATAGTCGACAAGAAGCCTGTAAGATTCAAGGGCTACTACCAGTATACTCCAGGCGAGACAATCACCAATCGCCAGGGTGCAACGGTGGAGGGCATTGACCAAGGCGACCTCTATGCTGTACTCTTCAAGAATACAACGGCCGACGGTAAGCAGTTCTGGCTTGATGGCACCAACGTCAAGACAAGTCAGCAGATTGTGGCTCTTGCTTTGGCAGGGCCGGTCGACAAGACCGAAGGTGGATGGAAGGAGTTTAATGTGGCGTTCGACTACATTACAGATTTCGACCCTGAATTGCTTGCCAACCATGGCTACAGTCTTGCTGTAGTGTTCACTTCAAGCTGCGGAGGAGCCGACTTTGTTGGAGCTGTAGGCAGCGAGTTGCTTGTCGACAAGGTAAGGATAGTGATGGAATAAAAGTACGGAGTACGGGAATATAACATACCTTTAATATACGAAACAACAAGATGAAAAGATACATAATTTCTACCGCTCTCCTTGTGCTTTTTGCTGTGCAGAGCTTTGGCATAGACATCTTCGACAATCTGCGCTATCAGGCGCGTCTTGGCTACAATCTTGGCGGTACCGCTCCTGTGGGAATGCCGGCAGAGATACGTTCGCTCGACAAGTTCAAGCCTAAAGCCAATCTCCTTATTGGTCTCGACGCTTATAAGCCGTTGACCGACAAATGGGGCATTATGGCTGGTTTTCATTATGAGAACAAGGGTATGGAGACTGATGCACGTGTTAAGAACTACCACATGGAGATGCGCTATACCGACAGAACCATTGAGGGAATGTTCACTGGAAATGTAGTTACCAAGGTGGAGGAATGGATGGTCACAATGCCATTGCAAGCCACTTATGATATCTCGCAGAATGTGAGGCTGAAGGCAGGTCCGTATTTCTCTTATGTGATGTCAAACGATTTCTCGGGTTATGCCTACGACGGTTATCTGCGTGAGGGCGACCCCACAGGACAGAAGATAGAGCTTGGACATGGCGAGGGCGATCGTGGCGACTACGACTTCACCGATGACTTGCGCCATTGGCAGTTTGGTGTGGATGTAGGTGCCGACTGGTATTTCTCAAAGCATCTCGGCATGTATGCCGACTTGTCGTGGGGACTCTCTGCCGTGTTCAAGAAAGACTTCAAGACGATTTCGCAGAAGCTATATCCAATATATGGTAGTGTGGGACTTATTTACAAACTGAAATAATTAACTCAAAAAACATTTGTTATTATGAAGAAGATTTTACTTTCAATGTTCGCTTTGGTTGTAGCGATAGCAGCAAATGCTGCCACAACAGTAGAAACAACTATTTTTCATGGCAAGCTCGGCATAGACATTACAGGTGGAAAACCTAACATGGAAGATGCAACTGACGCTACCATTACAGTAAGCAAGATGGATGACGACACATACACTTTTGTGCTCAATAAGTTCTCTTTCGGCGAAATGCTTATTGGCGATGCTACTGTCAGTGGGCTAACTTATGAGCAAAAGGATGGTGCTGTGATTCTTACAGCAACCGACAAGGAGGCTCCTATCACAAACGGTGGTGAGATTGCAGAGCTTATAGGAGGCAAGGTCAACATGACGTTGACAGCCACTATCAAGGACGGTCAGATGATTGCCGACTTAGACAAAATAGAAGTTTATCTTTCAGGACCTGATGCTGACCCGCTGGTTGTAAGTGCCCGTTTTGAATCAACTTCTTCTGAGACAGGCATCAATACTGTGACAACTTATGGTAAATTGTCACGTGTTTATGACCTCTCTGGTCGTGAGCTTCCGGCTTTGAAGAAAGGTCTTAACATAGTAAAGACTGAGGACGGCAAGACTGTGAAGGTTATAAAGTAAGGGTGATACTTACGAAAGATTATTTAAACGACTATATAAACAACAGAAAACAAATTATTGTTTAGCATTAGGAGGTCGAGTGAGGAATCGCTCAACCTCTTAATGCTAAACATAATAACCCAAAACATTCATAATAATGAACGTAAAGATAGAACCCTCGTGGCACGACCATTTGCAGTCGGAATTCTCGCAGCCATATTTTGCACAGCTCACCGACTTTGTGCGTCACGAATACTCCACACAGACTTGCTATCCTCCGGGAAAACTCATATTCAATGCCTTTAACCTCTGTCCGTTTGACAAAGTGAAGGTGGTTATCATAGGACAGGACCCGTATCATGAGCCAGGACAGGCCCAGGGACTAAGTTTTTCTGTGGCTCCTGGCGTTCCATTCCCACCATCGCTTCAGAATATTTTCAAGGAGATACAGCTTGACCTTGGCAAGCCAATCCCTCAGACTGGCGACCTTACTCGTTGGGCACAGCAGGGAGTATTGCTGCTCAATGCCACTCTTACTGTGCGTGCCCATCAGGCTGCATCGCATCAGCGTCGTGGTTGGGAGACTTTCACCGATGCTGCCATACGTGCCCTATCAGCTGGCAAGGACCATGTGGCATTCATCTTGTGGGGTGGCTACGCTCGTTCAAAGGCGTCGTTAATCGACCGCTCCAAGCATCTCATTCTTGAGTCGGTGCATCCATCACCGCTTTCAGCCAACCGTGGCGGATGGTTTGGCAATCATCATTTCTCGCGTTGCAACCAATGGCTTATGGAGCATGGCGAAGAACCAATAGAGTGGTAAAGGCATAAATTACCACGGTTAGGGCATAAACTAAAGTAGCATAAGATTATGCTGAAGTAGTTAAGCCATAAAGAAAAAAGAGTCAAGTCAATAGATACAAACAATAAATAAAGCAATAAATCCAATGATTTTAGAAATATCCAATATCCTTGTTTCTTCAGATATTATCACAGAGCAGTTCTGTTGCGATCTCGACAAATGTCACGGTATCTGCTGTGTGGAAGGCGACGCTGGAGCACCTGTCACACTTGATGAGATAGCAGGTATAGAAGATTCGCTCGACACCGTGTGGAGCGATATGTCAGCCTCTGCACAGGCTGTAGTCGACAAGCAAGGTGTGGCTTATACCGATCGTGAGGGTGACCTCGTGACGAGTATTGTTGGTGGTAAGGACTGTGTGTTCACTTGCTATGAGAACGGTTGTTGCCTATGCGCCCTTGAGCGTGCCTATCGACAGGGCAAAACATCGTTCATCAAACCCATCTCATGTGCTCTCTATCCGATACGCGAGAAGAAAATCAACAACGACCTCATCGCCCTTAATTATAATAGGTGGGATGTGTGCCGCGATGCTGTGAAGAAGGGTCGCGAACTCGGACTTCCTGTTTACCGCTTTCTTGAAGGTCCGCTTGTGAGACGTTTTGGCAAGGAATGGTACGATGAACTGTGTGTGGTGGCAGAGGAACTCAAGCGTTCGGGGATAGTATAGTCTTGTGCTATTTTTACAAACTCTGTCAGAAGCCCAAAAAATCATTGTCAAAAAGTTTGCTCGTAACATAAAAATATGTATCTTTACACCGTGAAATCCAAGTCCGCATTGCCTATGTGTTTTGTGCGGACACAACCCTAAATCTACTAATATTCTATACTATAAACATATCAAAAAGTAAGCAAACGATTATGTCATATAAGCCTATTACGCTCCACGAACTTCTGGCGAGCCGTGACTCACGCCATGCCATGCAGCTTAGGTTGCTGGCTGAAAACTCGGGAAAGACACTGGTGTGCCTTACTGTCGTCATGCCAGGAAGCGTGAAGCGTAATTCGCAGTCGCTCACCGTGGCACATGCAGCTGTTGAGGCTATGTGCAAGGCTTTCTGTCCCGAGGAAGGTTGTCTTACGGAGCGTGACCTTGCCACTGGCTACGAGGCATATCTTCTCACTCCTATGCCGATGCTTGATGCAAAGCGTGTGGCGGTGAGTATAGAGGATGCGCATCCTCTCGGTCGGCTCTTCGATATCGACATTATTGACAAAGATGGTGTGCCGGTGTCGAGGGATAGGGTAGGAGGTGAGCCACGGCGTTGCCTCGTATGCGACCGCGAAGCGAGATATTGCATGAGGATGCGGTGGCACACACAGGAAGAGATATTGGCAAAGGTCAATGAAATGGTGAATGAATATGGCAAGTCTCAAAGGAATGTTGACCTTTTATAAAATATGTGTATAGTCTATGTGATTTTTAATAATAAAAATGTATAACTAAAAATATAAACAACAATTGGAAATGCACGAACTTCATCCCGCAATTCCGCGCCAACGCCGTCGAATAGAAGAGTTTCTTCAGCTCAACGGTTTGCGCTACGACGACGTAGATTATTACGCCGTCCTCATCGACGAGTCGTCTGATGAGATTATTGCTGGAGGTGGACTCAAGGGTGGAGTTATAAAGTGTGTGGCTGTGGCAGACGGACACAAGGGCGAGGCTGTGGCAAACCAGATAGTGTCGCATCTCATAGCCAAGGCGAATGCAGCCGGACACCAGTGCGTAAAATTGTACACCAAGCCACAGAACCGCCCGCTCTTTGAGAGTCTGTCGTTCAGATTTCTTGCCGAGGCTCCCGAGGCAATATTGATGGAGACGGGTGTGGGTGGAATATGTAAGTATAGTGAAGAGTTAAGAGTGAGGAGTAAGGAATCCAATTGCTATTCGTCAACAGGCAAATGCAGCGCTGATGCGGTCAAATGGCCTGTGGGTGTGATAGTGATGAATTGTAATCCCTTCACCCTTGGACACCGTTATCTTATAGAGCGGTCGTCAGAGTTGGTTGAAAGATTGTATGTTGTAGTCGTCAGGGAAGACTGCTCAATGTTCTCCTACAGCGAACGTAAGGCGATGGTGAGCCAAGGCGTGAAGGACTTAGGGAATGTTGTCGTAGTTGACGGTAGCGACTACGCTGTGAGCGCGACGACATTCCCAACTTATTTCCTAAAGCGTATTTCCGACGCTACCGACACACAGATTCTTCTCGATCTCAACATATATATGCGTCATATAGCTCCTGCTCTTGGAGCTACTGTGAGATTTGTAGGCTCAGAGCCTACCGACCCCCTTACTCGACGCTACAACGAACTTATGCGTCAGCAGCTTGGCGACGACCATATTTGTGAGATTCCACGTATGGAGATGGAGGGCAATGCTGTCAGCGCGTCGCGTGTAAGGCGAGCCATTGAGAATAACAGTCTGTGGGAAGCCATAAGACTTGTGCCACCCACCACTATACCTTATATAATAGCACACCTTGCCACACGAGCCTTACAAGCGGAACTTGACACCACACCAAAGCCTGGACTTGTGGACAAGCGCGACAATGGCGCACACCATGATATGGACCATGCACTGATGCAACGGAGCATACAGGCTCTGCATCCTTACTTTGTTAGTTTGGCTCAGCTTGGATTCTCCAGTCCACACTCACGGCATGACGACATAGTGAGGATAGGCATAGAGGCAGAGCATGCCATGTTTGAAGCCACGGGAGGTGTGAACACCTACAAGGGTGCGCTCTTTTCAATGGGATTGGCTGTGGTGGCTGTAGGAAGTGCGGTGTTATGTCATAATCCCCACGTTATAAGTTCCTTAATAGCCGCACTTGCAAGTGAGTTTCCTGCCACCAAAGGCACACATGGCAGCAAGGCAAAGAAGAACGTCAGTTTGAAGGGAGCTCTTGAGAATGCCAACGATGGTTATCAGCAGCTGTTTGAGGCTTGGCTTCCGTTCTACGAAAACTGTTGTGAGAGTGGCGACCCATATGCCCTTCATAAGACTCTCTTGCGTATAATGTGCGATCTTGATGACACAAACATAGTCTACCGCACATCGCTTGAGACCATGCTCAAAGTGAAGGAGGAAGCCCAGCTGCTGCTCAATGCCTTCTCCATTGCGGCTCTTGCGGCTATGAATGGCGACTTCATACGTCGCAACATCTCTCCTGGCGGAAGTGCCGATATGTTGTCGCTTGTTGTCTTTTTGTATGCTGTTGTGCGCAAACAGTAAACTTTTTGCGTTAAATATTCCACATAAATCAATAAAAGACACAAAATAGAAAGAAATAGTAACAATCTATATTGCTAACTAATAAAAAAGTAGTACCTTTATTCTTCGTAAACTAAAAACATTGACATTATGGTTGAACTTATTAATCATGGAGTCTATCTCCTAAACGGAACTGAAGTCTGCGACGAGTATCAGGGCATGACCCCCGATGAGGCTCGCGAGAACACTATCACATACGGAATTCTCCGTTCACACGATGTTGACGGGGCTAAAGGAAAGAAGATGCGCATTCGCTTCGACGCAATGATGTCGCACGACATCACTTATGTGGGCATCATTCAGACAGCTCGCGCCAGTGGCTTGGAGGAATTCCCTCTTCCTTATGCCATGACCAACTGCCACAACTCGCTTTGCGCTGTAGGTGGAACAATCAATGAGGACGACCATGTGTTCGGACTCTCTGCTGCCAAGAAGTATGGTGGTATCTATGTGCCTGCCAACCAGGCTGTCATCCACCAGTATGCAAGAGAGATGATGGTGAAGTGTGGCAACATGATTCTTGGTTCCGACTCTCATACACGCTATGGCTCACTCGGCAACATGGGTGTAGGCGAAGGCGGTGGCGAGCTTGTTAAGCAGCTCCTCAAGAGCACTTGGGATATCAACGCTCCTGAGGTAGTTCTCGTATGGCTTGAGGGTAAGCCAAAGAAGGGCATTGGTCCTCACGACGTTGCCATCTCGCTCGTTAAGGCTACATTCGAGAGTGGCGTTGTGAAGAACAAGGTGCTTGAGTTTGCAGGTCCTGGCGTTAAGGAGTTGCCTATCGACTTCCGCAATGGCATCGATATCATGACCACCGAGACTACTTGTTTGAGTAGTATCTGGGTGACAGATGATGAAGTGAAGCATCACTACGAGATTCACGAGCGCCCGCAGGACTTCCGCGAGCTTAAGCCGGGTAACGTGGCTTATTATGATATGATGATTCGCATCGACCTCTCTTCACAGGAGGCTATGATTGCATTGCCGTTCCATCCGTCTAACGCTGTTACCATACATGAGCTTCAGGCCGACCCAGTGGGCATCCTTACACGCATCGAGGAAGACGCAAAGAAGCGTTTCGGCAATAAGGTTGATGTTCATCTCGTTGACAAGGTTGTTGACGGAAAGGTATATGCCGACCAGGGAATCATCGCTGGATGTTCTGGCGGTACATACGACAACCTTGCTGAAGCTGCTGCCATTATCAAGGGCAATAGCATAGGCAACGACTACTTCACAGCTTCTGCTTATCCGCAGTCAACTCCAGTGTCTATGGCTGTTACACGCGAGGGTATCACTGCCGACCTCATGGAGGCTGGCGTAGTGATGAAGCCTGCATTCTGTGGTCCTTGCTTCGGTGCTGGCGATGTACCTTCAAACAATGGTTTGAGTATCCGTCACACAACACGCAACTTCCCCAACCGCGAAGGCTCTAAGCCTGGTCAGGGTCAGCTCTCATTGGTAGCTCTTATGGACGCACGCTCTATTGCTGCTACAGCTGCCAACGGTGGTGTGATTACTGCAGCTACAGATGTTGAATACGAGAATACACACAAGCCATATCAGTATGACGACAAGATCTACAAGTGCCGTGTATACAATGGTTTTGGCAAGGCTAAGCCAGAGACAGAGCTTCGCTATGGTCCTAACATCAAGGATTTGCCTAAGATGTATCCGATGCAGGAGAACATGCTCGTAGAGCTTGCTGCCGTTATCCACGACCCAGTGACAACTACCGACGAGCTTATTCCTTCAGGCGAGACAAGTTCTTATCGCTCTAATCCGTTGAAGCTTTCTGAATTTGCACTCTCTCGCCGTGTGCCTGAGTATGTTGGCTTGAGCAAGGAGATACAGAAGCAAGACCTCGCACGCCGTGAGGGCAACGTAAGCGAGAATGTGGCTGAGGCTCTTAAGGCTGTTGGCGCAACTGCCGAGAACACATCATTCGGCTCATGCGTATTCGCCAACCGTCCTGGCGACGGTTCTGCACGTGAGCAGGCTGCCAGCTGCCAGAAGGTGCTTGGTGGCGATGCCAACATCTGCTACGAGTATGCTACAAAGCGCTATCGTTCCAACTGTATCAATTGGGGTATCGTTCCGTTCACAATCGCCAAGGATGTTGAGTTCAACTTCGAGCCGGGCGACAAGGTATTCATCCCAGGTATTCGTGAGGCAATGCTCTCAGGCAAGGAGGATATCGACGCTAAGGTGATTACCAAGAATGGCGTTCAGCCTATCCACCTCTTCTTCCAGAACTTGACAGCCAACGAGCGTCAGATTTTGGCAGATGGTTGCTTGATGAACTATTATAAGAATGTTAAGTGTTAAATGTTAAATGTTGAATGTTGAACTGACTTTATTGCTTTTCAACATTCAGCATTTCAAAACTTCAACACCTTAACATTTACAATTAACATTCAACATTTAACATTAAATATTTAAAACTATGGCACAGAAAATTCAGATGACTACTCCTATCGTTGAGATGGATGGTGACGAGATGACCCGTATATTGTGGAAGATGATAAAGGACGAGCTTATTCTTCCTTTTGTCGACCTCAAGTCAGAATATTACGACCTTGGTCTTGTTAAGCGCGACGAGACTGGTGACCAGATTACTAAGGACGCAGCCGAGGCTACAAAGCGACTTGGCGTTGCTGTGAAGTGTGCTACCATCACACCTAACCACCAGCGCATGGACGAATATAAGCTCCACCAGATGTGGAAGAGCCCTAACGGCACAATCCGTTCTATTCTCGACGGTACTGTATTCCGCACTCCTATCACCATCCCGAGCATCCATCCGGCAGTGAAGAATTGGGAGAAGCCTATCACTATCGCTCGTCACGCTTATGGAGATGTATATAAGAGTGTTGAGATTCGTGCCGATGAGCCGGGCGTTGCCAAGCTTGTGTTCGATGGCGAGAGCGGTAAGCACGAGGAGGTTGTTGTGCACACATTCAAGGGAGCTGGCGTGCTCCAGGCCATGCACAATACCGACAAGTCAATACGTTCGTTTGCTCACTCTTGCTTCAAGTTTGCTCTTGACACCAACCAGAGCCTTTGGTTCTCAACTAAGGATACTATCTCTAAGAAGTATGACGCACAGTTCAAGATTATCTTCTACGATGTATTCGAGGAGTATAAGGAGGAGTTTGAGAAGCGTGGATTGGAGTTCTTCTACACTCTTATCGACGATGCCGTGGCTCGCGTAATCCGTTCGAAGGGCGGCTTTATCTGGGCTTGCAAGAACTACGATGGCGACGTTATGTCCGACATGGTTTCTACAGCCTTCGGTTCATTGGCTATGATGACCTCTGTGCTCGTTTCACCCGATGGCAAATATGAGTATGAGGCTGCTCACGGTACTGTTACACGCCACTACTACAAGTATCTCAAGGGAGAGGAGACATCAACCAACCCAATGGCTACTATCTTCGCATGGAGTGGCGCATTGCGCAAGCGTGGCGAGATGGACTCATTGCCAGAGCTTGTGAACTTTGGCAACCAGCTTGAGGCAGCCTGCTTCGACACTCTCAACGAGGGTATCGTGACCAAGGACCTCGCAGGACTTATGGAGGGTGTTACTCCGCAGACCAAGACTTCTGCAGGATTCATCGCCGCAATACGCGAGCATTTGGAAAAACGACTGGGATAAAGGGTTAATTGACTATTGACAATAATGATTTGTTTGTTGTTTCTATCTTTGATTGATGTGGCATACAAATCACTTCGGACATTTGGATGAATCCAAATAGTAGCAATAAATAAGTAGGAGGTGGGGTTGAGATAATCCAACCTCCTACTTGTTTATTTATGTATATATTAAAAATATGATAAGATTTTAATCGTTTCTTTCATCTTTTTTCTCTATTTTTGCATTGGTTATACAAACAATGCAACTTATGGACGAAATAAACTTATTATATCTTATTTATGGCATGTGCATAATGTTCCATCTGATGATGGGATGGGTGTTCTGTTGCAGGAAAACAGGACTTGTGAAGAAGCTCATAGGCTTGCTGATGCTTCTTGTTGCTGTGCAATATGCCAAGGACCTTGTGTTTATACGAGGTTTCTATTCCGACGACCAGCTTATGGAGCGCATAGCTTCGAGCATCGACATAGTCACAGTGCCGCTATACGTGCTTATACTGATAGAGTTTTGTCGCCCAGGTTGGCTCACGATGCGTAGGGCTCTGTTCTTCGAACTTCCATTCATGGTGCTCTCGCTGTTGTTCATGACGATTCAAAATTCCATATTCTTTTATGCAATGGTGACTCTCTCGGGTGTCTACGGTGTTAGTTGCGCTATATGGACTTTGTGTGAGTTGCCCCGCTACCATCGTCGCTTGAAGGAGGAGTATTCTTACGACGAGGACATAAACCTGCATTGGATGCGTGGAGTGATGGTGCTGTTCTTTGTGATATTGATGATATGGGTAGTGGGAAATGTCTACGCTACACCTTTCACCGACATACTCTACATGACAAGTTCGCTCATAGGATGGGCGGTAGTGTGCTATTTTATCAACAAGCAGGAGATTGTGCTACGCGATGTTGTGAACTCAGTATCGCCCCTTTCGCAATGTGGTGAAGAAACAAAACAATCCCTTTCACAGACCGGTCTTAAGTTTGTTTATCCCCTTTCGCAATCTGATGACGAATCAGAGTGTACCCTTTCGCAGGCGGTTGGCGAGACGAATAATCCCCTTCCGCAATCAGGCAACGAAGATATGGAATCGCTTGACAAACGCTTGAAGGATATTTTCGAGCAGGAAAAGATATATCTTGAACCTAAGCTGCGACTCTCGGAACTCGCTGTGCGTCTTGGTACTAACCGCACTTACCTGAGTCAGTATTTCAATCAGAGTTGTGAGCAATCGTTCTATGAATACGTAAACAACTATCGTGTACAGTATTCCATGCAACTCCTTCGCGACACAAGCTACAACCTTGATGTGGTGGCATCGATGTCGGGTTTCAATTCCATGTCGACATTCCGTCGTGCCTTTTTGCATGTCAACGGCATCAGTCCGCAGCAATATAGGGCTTGCAATGTGTTGTAATAGGGTGTAAAACTGTAAAAATCAGCGTGTAAAAATACAAAGTTACATGTTTTTTATGCTTTGAAACAATAGTATTTACTTTATGACACAGATTTTTGGAAATAAATTCTTAACTTTGCAGCGTAATAAAAATCATATCATATTTAAGAATATGAAGTGTTATGGTTAACACCCAACCCAAAAACATCACGATAAAAAGGATATAAAGTAAAAAAAAAGCAGTTTGTAATTGTTTGATAATCAAGAAAAGAGTGGTGACCGCTTGGCAGTGATGCCGGGCGGTCTTTTTCGTTGTATGTTAGGCATGAACATTGTCTAATGGGGTGAAGGTTACGAGTGACCCATAAATATCGTGAATTATATAGCCAGTCAATTGAGGTACATACGATATTTAGAATTATAAAACAGAAGTTATATCTCAGTACCGTTTCCAGTGCCATTGAACTGGTACTGGAGTTTCATACGGCTGGTACTGGAGTTTCACTTGACTGGTACTGCAGTGTTACTCAATTGGTACTGTAATGTCATTATTCCAATATTGCCGAACCAGCACCCCTTTGCTGTGAAGCCTCATTATTTTGTTTTACATGTTTGCCGAAACCGAACACATAGGTAACGCCCAATTTTATATGGCAATGACTATCCACGCCATAACCAGACTGCTTGCGGTCGAAATACCAGCTGTTCATCTCATTGCTTGAGTTCTTCCAGTTCCATGTGAATGGATTTGCAATCTGGGCCAATACATTCCATGATGAGTTTCCCCATCCTATACTCAATGAGTAGGTTTTTCTATATTTAGTCCATAATCCATTGACTTCACTTCCCGGTGCACTCTTGTCTGACAAATAT
>CAKQFF010000007.1 GCA_934230685.1 uncultured Prevotella sp.
AAATCTAATCATGGTGGCCGTAGTTCAGTTGGTTAGAGCGTCAGATTGTGGTTCTGAATGTCGTGGGTTCGAGTCCCACCTGCCACCCAAAGAGGTAATTATCTTATAAACAGATAGTTACCTCTTTTTTCTTATTTTCATTCTCCTCAAGAGTTGTTCCTCTTGTTCCCATGTCGATTTTAGATAGACTTCATCTTCATGTATCTATTGTCTGGAGCGTCAGTAATCAAGCCCTGTCGGCGCCAGTTCTTTATCATCTGCTGCACAGCGTTGCGTGTAGTGCTTGCTCCCTTCACCATCATGGCTTGCTGTGCAGCCTGGTCGTAGGTGAATGTATGGCTCAGTTGGGCGAAGATAGTGTCGTTCTTGCCGATTCTTTTGCGCACATAGCCGGCATGTTTAGCATAGTCTCTTGAGTTGAGAGCCGACTCAATGCGGCTGCGGAAGAAGTGGAGCGCATTTTCGAGCTGATAGTCGGCCAGCACGTCGAAGGCATTAAGGAACGATGGTTGCTGCATCTTCACGATCATCTCCTTCCACAGCTCAGGCTGCTGCTTCAGTCGTGTCTCAGCCCCAGTCAAGCCGTGCTTGTCGATGAGCTGGTCGGCCACACGGCAGAGCATCAGGCAAGTCATCATGCGCATAGTGGTGGGGCAGATGCGGAAACGCTGGCGAGCCATGGTCTTATCGTCGTTCTTTACCGACTCCATGCGCACATTCTCAAGCCATTGTCTGCCCTTAGCCTCAAGCTTAGTCAGCACCACCTTTCCCTGCATCAACGGCAGCAAATGCGCTATTTGGCGTATGCGGCTGCTCTGAAGTTCGGTGAGCATGCTCAAGTGTTCTGTCAGCGGATTGTATGTGTTGTCGGGAGTTCGTGCGATGGCTATGCGGCTTTGGAAACCGTCGGTGTAGTTGGTCACCACGCGGTAGAGAGCGTCGGGTGTGCCGCACATCACCACATTCCAAAGCAAATGCTCGATGTGTACATTTACGGCATCCACCGATCTTGCCTCGCGTTCGTAGCTTGTGCCGTCGTAGGCTTGGCGCAGCATGATTGAGAAGTCGCTTATTGCTGAGCGCCAGTTTTGTGCCACGGTGTCTGCCTCCGGAGTGAACGAGAAGGCGTGCTTGCCGCAAGTGTTGGCAAGTCTTTCAGCCAGATTAGCCACGGTGTTGTTCAATGTAAGGCAGCGCACAGGCAGTTTAGGCTCTTCAGGCTGCTCCTTTTTGTTCTTTGCAGCTCGTTTTCTCATTCTCCACTCGTCCTCCTGCTGCAGATAAACCTTGTCCATTGTCTTTGTCTCAGCCATCCATTCGTCTATCACGGGGTCGATGCTTCCCTTGCCCGAGGCAAAGTCGCCTGCTATGTACGAGATGAGGTTTAGTGCGCTTGTCTTGCCGTGGATGTCTATTCTCACGTCTGTTGCCAATGCTCCGATGGCGGGGCAGATGGCGGTGATGACGGGAAGGGCGAGTGCAGGGCCTACGGCGTCGATAGAGTCCTTCACGCCTTGTGGCATCTTGGGCAGCTTGTTGTAGTAGGCCAGCTCGTCATGGTCGTGAGTCTCGTCAAACACATCCTCAAATTCGGCTTCATCCTCATGCCAGTCGTCTTTTCCCTGTGTTAGGCGCTCCTGTTGCAGGGCGTTGAGCACGTCCTTGAGGCGTTTTGGCATCTGTGTGCGTCTTTCGCTGAGTGCGCTTTTGATGCAAGCGAGCTTATCGGCCTCTGTAAATCCGCCGTAACAGGGAATGACTTTGTCGAGCAACTGTGGATTGAAGTCGCAGATGTGTCTTAGGTTCACGGCGAGCTCGAATGTGAGTGTGTAGCGATCGTTTTTCACGGGTTCGATAGAGTCGTTGTACATTTGCCACCACTTGTTGATAATCTGAGAGTAGGGGATTCCGTTGTAAGATTCTGTTTTTTTAATTTCCATTATGAATGTAGGTTTAAAGTTAAACAACTGTTTTAGTTGGTTTTTCAATCTGTCTGCAAAGTTATATTGTTTTTTTTAGAACCAAGCAAAAATCGTCGAAAAATATAGCAAAAAAGAAGCTACTTGTATGGAAGTGGCAATTTTTTCCTTAATGACTTAATGACTAATGACACTTTGACATTATTAATATAAGCGACCGTTTTGGTTGGCGTGTGTTTGTGCTTTTGTTCTGAAGATTGTCAAAGTGTCATTAGTCATTAAGTCATTAAGAAAATGGAAATGTGATTTTGCTCTATAGTATAATAAAAATATAATTATATTTTTATTATACTATAGGGGTTGACTGTAACATCAAATTCTTAATGACTTAATGACTAATGACATTTTGACCACGTTTGTTTCTGCCTTTGGCCTATGTGATTTTTCCATAATAAGGTTGTCTTCTCATGATTAGTGTCAGGATGTGGAAAAGCAAGATTTTTACTCTCTCGGCAGAGAAAAATTATTTCCTCGGCAGGGAGTAAAAACTCTCTCGGCAGGTAGTAAAAATGGGGCAAGTTGTGTGAGGTGTGGAATGTGGTCGTTCAGTATCCTCTCACAAAAATTATTTCGGCGAATTTTATGCTGTAATTATTGTTTGCACGGAAAAAAAACGTACTTTTGCAAACAGAATAATTAATGCCATTTGCGGAGATTGTATTGATGTAAGCTCTGCGTTAAAATTTAAAAAAGGTTGTGTTTATGATGAACAATGGAATTTTTAGATATTTATCGCTTGTAATATCTGTGATAACTGTATCAGCAGCTACTACGTTTGTTTCGTGCTCCGGCAACAAGTCGGCTGACAAGAAGCAGCCTGTGTCTGTAGGCGTTTACACCGTGAGTGGGGCCGCCGACGATGCCGGACGCGAATATGTGGGCAGCGTTGTTGAGCGCGAGGGCACATCGCTCAGCTTTGAGGTGCCTGGCAACATTGTGGCCCTGCGAGCCGACAATGGCGACCGTGTGGCAAAGGGACAGTTGCTTGCCACTGTCGACCCAGCTACGCTTCGCGACGCCCACCAGTTGGCCCTCGCCACACTTCGCCAGGCTCAGGATGCCTATCGCCGCTTTGAGCCGCTTCACAAGCAGGGCGTGCTCTCCGACCTCAAGTGGGTGGAGGTGCAGACAAAGCTTGAGCAGGCTGAGTCGTCGGAGCGTTTGGCCCGCACCCAACTCTCCCGCACATCGCTTGTGGCTCCGTTCTCGGGCGTAATCTCTTCCCGTACGGCAGAGCGAGGCATGAATGTGATGGCTGGTCAGCAGGTGTTCAGGCTTGTGGATATATCAAAGATCGACGTGAAGATGTCGGTTCCCGAGAATGAGGTGTCGGCCATCAAGATCGGGGCCAAGGCACATATAAGCGTGTCGGCGCTTGGTGGCCGTGCCTACGAAGCCACAGTCAAGGAGAAAGGCATTGAGGCCAATCCCGTGTCGCATACTTATGACGTAAAGCTTGCCGTGGCAACTAACGACGGACGGCTGATGCCGGGAATGGTGTGCAGCGTGAGAATGGTGGGAGCGGCAGATAACAGGTTGGCTGTTTCTTCTATAATATCAATTCCCCTCAACGCCGTGAAGCTCGATACCGACAACCGCCGTTTTGTTTGGCTTGTTGTTGGTGGCAAGGCGCATCAGCAGTATGTCACGCTTGGCGACTTCACAGAGAATGGAGTGGTTGTCACGGCGGGACTGAAGATTGGCGATTGCGTGATAACGGATGGCAGCCAGAAGGTTAGCGAGGGGATGGAGGTAAAACCCACAAAAAGCCCCACCCCCCGGCCCCTCCCCCGCAGGGAGGGGAGTGGTATGATATGCTATTGGGCGGTAATTATTGGCAATAATTCAAAATTCAAAACTCAAAATTCAAAATTGCCAACGGCAATAATTCAAAACTCAAAACTCAAAATTCAAAAATGAAGACTGATTCCGCTTTGCACGATCATATTCGCGCCCGTATCAAGCGCAAGCCCAACCGTCTGATGAAGCGCAGTTTCATCGAGTCGGCAATGTGCAATCACAATATTATAATCCTGCTTATGGGAATGCTCGTGGTGATGGGTTTGGCAGGACTCGTAAACATGCCCAAACAGGAAATGCCTGTCTTTACCATACGCCAGGGAGCCGTAGTGGCTGTCTGTCCGGGCAGCACATCAGGCGAGATAGAACAGCGTGTGACCAAGCCGCTTGAGGACTTCGTCTTCGGATATAAGGAAGTGCGCAAGGAGAAGACCTATTCCACGACCAAGGATGGCATGGCGATAGTCTACGTGGAGCTCAACGCCGATATCGAGGACAAGGACGCATTCTGGTCGAAGTTCAAGCACGGACTGTCGGCGTTCAAGATGCAGTTGCCCTCGTCGGTGGCGGCTGTGCAGGCAGTCGACGACATAGCCGAGACCTCAGCCTTGCTCGTGACTGTAGAGTCGGGACTGAAAACCTATCGTGAGCTTCGTCAGTATCTCGACGACCTGAAGTCGCGCTTGAGGCGCATCGACGCAATCTCCAATCTGCGCACCTATGGCTTGGAGATGGAGCAGCTCTCGGTGTATCTCGACCAGCAGAAGATGGCGAAGTATGGCATTGGTTCGTTCACGATACTCAATTCGCTTGCTATGCAAGGGCTTACTACCTATAGCGGTTCGGTGGAGAACGCCACAACCGTCGCCCCGATACACATCAGCGACCCATATAATTCGGAGCTTGACGTGGCCAACCAGATAGTCTACTCCTCGCCCTCGGGCAGCATCATTCGCCTGAAGGATGTGGCCCGCATTGTGCGCGAATACCCCTCTATGGACAAGTATATACGGTCGAATGGCAAGAAATGCGTGCTTCTCTCCATTGAGATGCGTCCCGGCAACGACATCGTGAAGATGGGCAGGGACGTGCGAGAGCAGATCGACGAATTCAAGAGCGGACTGCCCGACGAGGTGAAGCTCAGCATCATTACAGACCAGAGCCGTGTGGTGGGCGATTCGGTGGTGAATTTCCTGCGCGAGCTGCTCATCTCCGTTATTGCCGTGATTGTGGTTGTGGTGTTGCTCATGCCTCGCCGTGTGGCAGAGGTGTCGGCGTTGTCGATACCTATTACCATATTCTCGTCCGTAGGCATCTTCTATATCTTTGGCTTCGAGCTGAACACCGTCACCCTTGCCGCCCTGATTGTGACATTGGGAATGGTGGTTGACGATTCGGTGGTAATTATCGACAACTATATGGAAAAGCTCGGTCACGGAATGTCGCGCTGGCATGCTTCGATAGCCGCTCCTCGCGAGTTCTTCATGTCGGTGCTGTCGGCCACGCTCTCCATAAGCCTCACGTTCTTCCCCTTCCTCTTCACCATGAAGGGCGAGATGGCCGACTTCGTGAAGTCGTTCCCGTGGGCAATGTTCATCATCCTGAGCGTTTCGCTCACGGTGTCGCTTGTGCTCACGCCCTATCTGCAATACACCTTTATACATGAGGGAATAAAGGAGACGAAGAAGCCGGGCAAGCGACTCTCGCCCTTGGATTATCTTCAGAACGGCTACACGTGGCTCTTGAAGCGTTGCTTCCACCGTCCGTGGCTCACGCTTGCAGGTGGTGTGGGAATGGTTGTCTTGGGAGTCTTCCTGTTCTTACAGGTGCCACAGCGTATGATGCCGCTTGAGGAGCGCGACCAGTTTGCTGTAGAGATCTTTATGCCAAACGGCACAAAGGCGAGCCGCACGGCTGAGGTGGCCGACTCGCTTGAGAATATATTGAAGCGCGACAGTAGGGTTACGGCAGTAACATCGTTCATAGGCCAGGGCTCGCCGCGCTTCAATGTGACCTATGCTCCGCAGATTGGCGGCACAAACTTCGCCCAGTTTATTGTCAACACCAAGGACAATGAGTCGACGGCTGAGGTGCTCGACGATTATGCCGACCGCTACGCCGAGTATTTCCCCGGCGCTTATGTGCGCTTCAAGCAGATGGACTACAGCAATGCTGCCTATCCTGTGGAGATTCGCATCAGTGGCGACAGCCTGGGCGAATTGAAGAAAGCTGCAGCGAAGGTGGAGGAGTGTATGAGGCAAACAGAGGGTTTGCAACTTATAAGAACTAATTTTGAGGAAGCCCAGCCCGGAGTGGGCATCAGGCTCAACGAGACCGAGGCCAACCGTCTTGGCGTGAACAAGGCTCTGCTCACGGCCAACCTTGCCGTGCATTATGGACCGGGCATCCCTATGGCCTCGTTGTGGGAAGGCGACTATCCCGTGAGTGTGGTGCTGAAGAGCGACCGCCATGACAGTTGCCAGTTCACCACCCTTGGCGATGAATACATCCCCGTGATGGGTGGCACGACATCTGTGCCTTTGCGTCAGTTTGCCACGGTCAAGCCCGACTTTACCGACGGCTGCATAGTGCGCCGCAACGGAGTGCGCACTATTTCGGTGGTTGCCGAGCCTAAGCGCGGCTACAATGCCAATAGCTTGGCAAAGGAGGTTGAGGCTCGTGTGAAAGAACTGAATCTGCCACACGACCTTGAGGTGAAGACAGGCGGAATGCTTGAGAAGGACACAGAGACAACGCCACAAGTGGCTTCGGGCGTACTCATAGCGGTGTTCATCATCTTCTTTATTCTGCTCTTCCACTTCAAGCGCATCTCGCTCGCCTTGGTCAATCTCTCGTCGATGTCGCTGTGCGTGTTTGGAGCAGCCGTAGGACTGCTAATTACCGGCTACGATATGTCGATAACGGGTATTCTCGGTGTTGTGAGCCTTATGGGCATCCTTGTGCGCAACGGAATCATTATGCTCGATTATGCCGAGGAACTGCGCCGCGACAAGGGATTGTCGGTGCGTGAGGCTGCTTTCCAGGCAGGCGAGCGTCGTATGCGCCCTATATTCCTTACGTCTGCAGCAGCTTCAGTAGGCGTATTGCCGATGATGCTTGAGAACAACACCCTATGGTCGCCAATGGCAGCCGTGGTGTTCTTCGGCACGCTCATTTCGATGGTGCTCATCGCCACGGTTCTGCCAGTGCTTTATGCTGTGGTGTTCGACAAGAAGAAGCCTTGACGGTTTTCTCTGCAAGGGCTGCGAATGGCATAAAGACTTAACGCCAGAGGTCTCCAAGCATGGCGCCTCCTCCGAAACCGTATTCTTGCAATTGAGCCATGCGCTCGTGTGTCACTCCGCCCAAGGCAACGACTTTCTGGTCGATAATACCTTCGGCGGATGCTTTTTTTAATGTGGCTTCATCAAAAGCCGAGTGGTAGCCTTGTTTGGAGATGCTGTCGAAGATGGGGCTTAGGAATACGTAGTCCATCTTGGGCTTGCGCTCCACAACCTCCTCAAGCGAATGGCATGAGCACGAGACAGAGCCTTGGTGGCAAGGTGGCGGAGTGGGGTTGCGTCGGTTGAGGTGTACTCCATGCAGATTGTATTCGGCGCAGAGTGCGAAATGGTCGTTCACGACGATACGTTTGTAGTATTCGTTGCGGATATTGTCGAGCAACTGTCGGCATTCGTCTATGGTGGAGTCTGGCTTGCGAAGGTGTAGCAAATCAATTGAGCCTTCGGCAAACAGACGGTTGATTGCTTCTGCCTCGTTGGGGAAGAAGTCGGGGAGAGTAATGGCTATTGTCTTCATTATTAGTGTGTTAGCTGATATTAAAGACAAGCCTTCACCATTCTCTTCATTTCCTCCACAGGGTTGTCCGCATTCAGCACAGCTCCGCTCACAGCTATTCCCGTCACTCCTGTCTGCATAATCTCCGGAATGTCCTCGTAGAGTATTCCGCCTATTGCTACCATAGGCAGGTTGATTCCTGCATCATGCATTCGCTTGACGATATTGCGGTAGCCATCAATGCCGAGAATGGCTGAGAGATTCTTCTTGGTTGTGGTGAATCTGAATGGTCCGCAGCCTATGTAGTTGGCTCCTTGTCGGTAGAGTCGCTCTATATCCTCGAATGTGTTGGCTGTGCCTCCGATGATATAATCGGGTCCGAGCACTTGGCGAGCCTCGTCTACAGGCATGTCGTTCTTGCCGAGATGCACTCCGTCGGCGCTAACCTCCTTAACAAGGTTCACACGGTCGTCGAGAATAAACTTGGCGTTGTAGTCGGAACAGAGCTTGCGCAGCTCGTGGGCTATGGGGCGCACTTCGTCGTCGGTGGCGTCCTTCATGCGCAGTTGAATCCAGCGGCAACCTCCCTCGAGGGCCAGTCGGGCACCATCTACATAACCGTAACGGGCGTTCTGATGAGTGATGAATTGTATCATTTCTTAAATTATTAATTATTAGTTGTTAGTTATTGATTGTTAGTTGTTAATCGTTGAAGAAGATATTGGCTTAACTGCTTAACTCTTTAACTTCTTAACTAACTTCTTGACTCATGTCTTATAGCCTTCTATTTTTCTGTTGCTTCCATCCTTTTAGGTTCGAAGAAGTGGTTAACAGGTCCGTGTCCTTTGCCAATCTCCACGTCCTTGCCAGCCTCAAGAGCCCTGTATAGATATTCCTTGGCGAGACGTATGGCGTCAGCCATGCTGTAGCCTAAGGCTATGTGGGCTGTAATGGCAGAAGACAGGGTGCAACCTGTTCCGTGTGTGTTGCGTGTGTTCACGGTCTTTGCTTCGTATTTCTCTATACGCTTGGAGTCATGATACAGGATGTCGGTTTTTGTTGCTCCGTCGAGATGTCCACCCTTTATTAGCACGTCGCAGTTGGCCTCGCGGCAGATTGTGGAAGCGGCATGATCCATGTCGTCAACATTGTTTATTTTCATGCCTGCAAGAATCTCAGCCTCAGGCACGTTGGGCGTGAGCAGTGAGGCGAGCGGCATAAGTTCGTTGCGGAAAATGCTGAGAGCGTCCTCCTGCATGAGGCGGTAGCCGCTTGTCGACACCATGACAGGGTCGATGATGATGGCAGCTGTAGGAAATTCCTTCAGAGCTTCTGCAATGGCGTGAATGGTGGATGCATCGTTCACCATGCCAATCTTCACAGCCACAGGATAAATGTCACTCATCACGGCACGTATTTGTCCGCCTACGATTTCCGGTCGCAGCGATTCGATGTCATAAACTCCACACGTGTTCTGCACGGTAACGGCAGTTATCGCCGAAGCCGCATAAACGCCCAATGCCGACATGGTTTTGATGTCGGCTTGCACTCCGGCACCGCCAACGCTGTCGCTTCCGGCTATTGTTAAAGCACATTTGTATTGCATAATTACTATATTTTGGGTTTTGAAATATACAAAGTTACTGATTTCTTGTTAAAGATCTTTGTTTTTTTTAGGGAT
Source organism: uncultured Prevotella sp. (assembly GCA_934230685.1). Classification (GTDB taxonomy): domain Bacteria; phylum Bacteroidota; class Bacteroidia; order Bacteroidales; family Bacteroidaceae; genus Prevotella. Next base: position 9,259 of record CAKQFF010000007.1, read on the forward strand.
TTTAATTGTCGGGCAGAATGTCATAATGTCATTAGTCATTAAGTCATTAAGAAATTGAGCGTAAGCTCCTCCTTATGATTAGGCTCTGCACAATTCCTCTCATAGTTAAATACACAAGGAAAGCCAGCCACAGGGCATGGTTGTGCAGATACGGGCGCAGCGAGAGGTAGAGAGCGAAGAACAGGATGGTGGACATGGCCGACGAGATGAGCATTCCACGCGTTGCTGTAATGCCGATGAACACACCGTCCCATATGAAAGCAGCCATGCCGCACAGGGGAATGAGCACAGCCCATGGGAAATAGGAGGCAGAGGCTTCAATCACGTTGGTGTCGTCGGTGAGAAGGGCGAGGAAGGCATTGCCGCCCAATGCATAGACGAGTGTGTAGGCAATGGCAAGTACTGTTCCCCAAACGAACAGGCGTCTGACGGTTCGGTTGAACTCCTGTTGGTTGCCAGCCCCATGAAGTCGTCCGCACAGAGCTTCTCCGGCATAGGCAAAGCCGTCCATTACGTAGGAGAAGAGTGTGAATAGCTGCATGAGCAAAGTGTTTACGGCAAGCACAATGGTGCCTTGCGACGCTCCTGCCGATAGGAAATAGAAGTTCACCGATACGATGAAGAGAGTGCGGAGGAATATGTCGCGGTTGACGCTGAAGAATCGGCTCATGGAAGCCGTGTCGAGCAGCTCGCGCCAACAGATGCGGTGGAAAAGCCTGTTGCCGTAGGTGCGTGTCCACAGAGTGAGCGACACTAAGAGTCCGGCATATTGGGCCGTGAGAGTGCCGAGAGCCACTCCCTCGATGTTCATGCCAAGGGCATAGACAAAGACAAGGCTCGCCACAATGTTCACCACATTCTGCATGATGCTGATGAACATAGGCAGGCGTGTGTTCTGCATTCCTATATACCAACCTGTGAGACTGTAAAGGCAGAGCATGGCTGGCGCTCCCCACACGCAGATGCGGAAGTAAGTCCATGCTGCCGAGCTGATGTCGTCGGTAGGATTAATGAGTCTTAGGGCCAGATGTCCTATCGGAATTTGCAGAATGATGATGGCAAGGGCAATGGCGAGAGCCACCGAAATAGAGCGTGCCAGAAGCGAAGCCACAGCGTCGAGGTCGCGTCGTCCGAGCGACTGCGATGTCATTCCGCTTGTTCCCATGCGCAAGAATCCGCACAGCCAATATATCACGTTGAAAATCATGCTTCCCACAGCCACAGCTCCGATGTAGACTGGAGAGCCCATGTGGCCCGATATGGCTGTGTCGACGAGTCCCAGCAAGGGCACGGTGATGTTAGAGACGATGGAGGGAAGGGCTATTTGCAGAATCCTTTTATTCATTTACTTAATTATTTTTATTCATTTACCTAATTAATAAATAAAGAAGGACAACCATGATTGGTTTCGCTTGCATAACCTGCAAGCAAGACAAATCATAGTTGTCCGTCATAAATTAAAGTCTATACAATTTATAGATTTAAAACCGTTTATTTCATCTTGTCAAATCCCTCGCCAAACACACCATGGCAGAACGTCTGCGACACAAGTGCGTCGGGATCAATATGGTTGACGAGATTAAATAGGTCTTGCGACTCGTATTTGCGTGTGAGCACGATAAGCATTTTCACGTCAGATTTCCTGAACCATCCTTTGCCGTCGACCACAGTAACGCCACGGTGCAAGTGGGTGTTCACCACATCTGCAATCTCGTCGTATTTCTTTGAGATGATAAGGAACTGCACCGTCTGTCGTGTGCCGTTGACGATATAGTCGCAGGTGATGCTCGCCACAAGCGTGAATACAATACCGTAGACGATAGTCTCGAAACTATGGAACAGGAAGTAGGATGAAGATATGATGGTGCAATCGACAAACTGCATCGCCCGACCGAAGCTCACGCGGAAATACTTGTTAAGGAGCATGGTGAGGATGTCGGTTCCACCGGTTGAGCCATTGTGCGAGAACACCACGCCCAAGCCGCCACCGCCGAGCAACGCACCGATAAGCACGTGCATGAACTTGTCCTCGCCCGGAGTCATGATTGGGTTGGCGGCGAAGAACGGCTGCAGGATACTGATGAACAGCGACATGATGCCCACACCGATGATTGTGCGCCAGAAGAACTGCTTGGTCAAGGCCGAGAAGGCGATGAAGAGCATGGCGGCGTTGAGCACAAGGATTGACGTACCTGTAGGGATTCCTGTGGCATAATAGATAAGGGCGGCTGCACCAGCCACGCCTCCCATCACCACCTTTTCGGGAAGTATGTAGGCACTATAGCCGATAGAATACATCAAGATGCCCAAAGCGAGGAAAAACATGTCCTTGCTATTGTTCCTCATTAGGCTCTTAGCCTTGCTTTTAATTTTAGATTCCTCCATAGTTGTTTTGGAAATAACGTTTTTATAGTCTGTTTTTTTATTTTATCTGTTATTATTTAGAGAGTATACCAAGTGTTGATTTTGCTGTTTGCCAAATGTTGATTTAGCGGGTTTGCCAAATGGTGTGCAAAAGTATTAAAAATTTTTTATTGCCACCACTTATTTACCCACTATTTTCTGTGTCTGTAGCATTTTGTTGTTGCCTGTTATCTTATCGCCTTCTCAAATTGCCCGCTTTGTGCAAAACTCAACCCGTTGATTTGGTCAATGCCCTTGTTGGTGGCATATTTGAATGTCACGCTCTTCTCTCCGCTGAATGAAGTCCAATGCAGGGTGAGGTCTACAGTCTTGCCATTGGTATCTGGCAGACGGTCGAGACGGAAGGCCACAATGCCGTCGCCCCAATATCCTCCCTTCACGCCTTGTGCGTTGTGGAAGAAGGTCAGGTCGTAGGGTTTGTCAGGATTGGTTGCGGCAAGGTTCACATAGTGAGGCGTGTCGTTGGCAGCCCATTGAGTGCGGAAATGAATGGTCATATATCCGTCCTCGCTCACGGTCCAGTCGCGCATCAGTTCCACAGGATCCTGTCGGAACAGGCTTGACGTGGCATCAGTGCCAGGATATTCGGCCATAGGCTTGGTGAGAATACTGTCAATCCAATTGACGTACACCTCATATTTATGCTTGTTGGCAGGTTGTGTTAGCAGGCGGAAGTTGATAAATGCCCTCACCTCCCTGTTGCCATAGGGTGCAGTCTTGATGTTTGAGGCGGTAATGCGTGTCGAGTCGTCGAGCTGCATGAAGAAGGTAGTCCCGTCGGCTGTAGGCTTCACCGTTACAAGTGCGTTGGGGCGGTTGAGCGGGAACAAGGGGAAAACATCATCATTGTCGTTGTCGCACGATATTACAAATGTGCTTGCGGCAAATGCTATTGTCGCAACCAACAGGAGATTCATCGCCTTTCTAAGGCTGGATATGTTACATTGTTTTCTTGTCATGGTGTAAATGGATTTTAATCTTTAGTTGGGGCAAAGTTACAATATAATATTTGAAAAAACAAGAAAGATTGGTAGGATTTAAACTAGTGGCATGAATAATCTTTAGCACAAACTTTCGCTTAAATGTTTTGCCGTTTTGCATAATTCCACTAACTTTGTAAAAGATATACGCAATAATCATGCATTATATCACAATGCGAAGCATTTTTACAAGAAAACAGAAAAAGAAAACAGATTATGAAAAGGTCAAGACTCATATCAATAGCCGTGGCATTGCTCATACCATTGGCAGCAATAGCCGACTCCTACACGTCGCTTTGGAAGCAATACGACGCGGCAGTAAGGAAGGATCATCCGCAGACTGTGCTCAAGCTTCTCTCGCAGATAGCCGACAAGGCCCAGCGCGAGCGTGCCTATGGACAGTTGCTCAAGGCTCAGGTCAAGTCGGCTGACTATCAGTGTGAACTGTCAGTCGACTCGCTCCAGCCTGTTGCCGAGCGCATGAGGCTGATGGAGCAGCAAGCCGAGAGCAGTGGCGACAATGTGCTTGCCGCCATATATCAGTCGGTGCTTGGCTCTGTCTACACCAACAACTCGTTTGCCTTTGATGATGCCAAGGCCATAGGCAAGCAATACTTCAAGAAGTCGATGTCCCATCCCGACGCTCTCGCCAAGGCCTACGCCACAGGCTACGAGCCTTTTGTGGTGGATGGTGTCGACTCGAAATACTATTACGACGACATGCTCCACATCATAGGCATGCGAGCTGGCGACTACCTCACCATGCACGCCTATTATACCTCTCACGGCAAGCGCGAGGGAGCCTTGCTCACGGCTCTTGAACTTGTGAAGAAGTCGCGCAAGGCTGGTGACGAGGGCAGAGTGAAGAAGTCAAAATATATAATGTCGCTCGACTCGCTTGCACGTGAGTACGGCGACCTCCTGCCCTGTGGCGAGGTTGCCATAGAGCGTTATGCCTATATGAGCAACGCCGAGGACGTGACAGCCGAGGAGAAGATGAGCTACATCAACTATGCCCTTATGAAATGGGGAGCCTGGGAGCGCATGAACATTCTGCGCAATGCCCAGCGTAGGCTCACCTTGCCCTCGTTCCACGCCTCGCTCGGAGGCGAGATTGCCCTGCCTGGCGTCACTCGCAAGGTGACGGTGATGGCGCTCAACAATATTGGCGAGATACGTCTTACGGCCACACGTCTCGACATCGACGGAACCACAACACTCAATCCACAGATTGACAAGGACTACGCACGTCTGCGCCGCTATATAGTTGCAGGCGAGCAACCCATCACCGACATGCGCCGCTATGTTGGAATGCCAGCCTACAAGACCGTTAGCGACACGCTCGAGATGAAGGGCTTGCGCTCTGGCGTTTATCTTGTGGAGATTTCTACAGACAATGTGGCTGTGCCTGTGGAGCGCCGTCTGCTGCGTGTTTGCAACATCTATCCTGTAGTTGAGGCCCTGCCAGGCAAGCACTATCGCATAGCTGTGCTCGACGCTACTCATGGCACCGCAGTCAAGGGAGCCAAGGTTGACGTGGTGATGGATACCGACAAGGAGGGCAAAGACGTGGTGAAGACATTCACCACCGACGATAATGGCGAGGTGTATGTCGACTTTAAGTCTACTGAGCCAAGAGCCTATCGTGTCTACACCGACACGGAGAAAGCTTTCCCTATGACCAACTCCATGTCAAGCCGTTTCTATTACTACAGCAACAAGACCACCGACAAGCGCACCTCCATCTATACCGACCGCCGTGTCTATCGCCCCGGACAGACTGTCCATGCGGCTGCAATCTCCTATATATATAATAATAAGGTGTATGAGGGCAAGCCGTTGGCCAACGAGCAGATGACTCTTACTCTTCGCGACGCCAACCACAAGGAAGTGGCAAGCCAGAAGATTACGACGGATGAGTGGGGTATGGCTTCAGCCGATTTCGTATTGCCTTCGGGTGGACTCACCGGCACCTACACTCTTAAAAGCAATCTTGGCAGCAGCGTCTACTGCAACTTCTCGGTTGAGGAATACAAGCGACCCACCTTCAAGGTGGAATTTGAGAAGTACACAGCCAAATACGTGGCTGGCGATACTGTGCGCCTTAAGGCATCGGCAAAGAGTTTTGCCGGAGTGCCCGTGCAGAGTGCTAAGGTAGCGGTAAAGGTAGTGCGCCGTCCGTCAATGTTCTGGCGTTATTCGGGTGCCGACAGCAAGCAAGAGACTGTTCTCACCGACACCTTACGCACATCTTCCGACGGCACATTCCTCGTGCCCGTGCCTATGCTTATGCCCGATACCTACGACGAGCATCCCCGCCGCTACTATACATTTGACGTCGTTGCCGACGTGACCGATGTTTCTGGCGAGACACGCAATGCCGAAACATCGCTTCCATTGAGCGACCACCCCACAATGCTCACATGCGACCTGCCCGAGAAGTCGCTGCGCGACAGTCTGCGCACGCTTACTTTCTTCTATCGCAACAATGCCGGAGAGCCTATTGACGGTGATGTGACCTATTACATCGACAACCGCCGCTACACATGCAAGGCCAACAAGCCCGCCAAGATAGATGTTGAGGCTCTCGCATCGGCGCGTCATAAGCTTATGGCCGTATGTGGCAACGACACATTGCGCACGTCGTTCACCACATTCACCTTCCAGGACCGCAAGTCGCCAGTGGAAACCCACGACTGGTTCTATCAGTCGGCCGACCGTTTCCCTGCTGGTGGAGGTGCGGTGTTCATTCAGGTGGGCTCAAGCGACTCCATACAGCACATTGTCTACACCCTCATCTCTGGCGACAAGATAATAGAGGAGGGCAGAGCCGACCTGAAGAACGAGCTTCGCACACGTGCCCTGATCTACAAGCCAGAGTGGGGCGACGGCGTAACTCTCTCTGTGGCATGGGTGAAGAGCGGACATTGCTACAACCATACTGCCCGCATACAGCGACCATTGCCCGACACACGACTCAATCTTAAGTGGACTACATTCCGCGACCGCCTCGTTCCGGGACAGCGCGAGACATGGACACTCAACATAACACGTCCCGATGGCACTCCTGCCAAGGCGCAATTGCTCGCAACGCTCTACGACAAGTCGCTTGATGAGATTCGTAAGCACGACATTCGGTTCTCGCTGCCAGCCTATGTCAATGTGCCTTGGCTTAAGTGGAACGGTGTCTACAACAGCAATCTCTTCGCCTACAGCGAGATGCCCATGCGTTTCCTCGACGAGCGCAACCTCGACTTCAGCAGCTTCACCTATGCTTCGTTCACGGAACTTGCAGGTGAGGTGCTTATGGCTTATCATCGTCCAATGATGAAGAGTGCTGCCTTGTCAGACAAAATGAACTTAGGAAGCGGTAGCCGAGAGATGATGAGGGCAGGTGCCAGCCGTGCTAATGCCACTGGTTCTTTGGCTATGAACAAGGCCAAGGTATATGCGGCCGTCGAAGAAGCTGTCGCCGAAGAAAGTGTAGTCGGTTCAGCCGAAGGCTCAAAGCCTGCAACTGCAGAGCAGATACGCGAAAACCTCAACGAGACAGCCTTCTTCTTCCCCGGACTTCTCACCGACGAGAAGGGCAATGTCTCCATGCAGTTCACCCTGCCCGAGAGCGTCACCACATGGCAGTTCTATGGATTGGCACACGACAAACAGATGAACAACGGCACAATATCAGCAACCTCCGTGGCTAAGAAGACGGTTATGGTGCAGCCCAACGTTCCGCGCTTTGTGCGCTCCACCGACCGTGGCGTGCTCTCAGCACGTATTGCCAACACATCTGAAAAGACCGTTAATGGCACAGTACGCCTAACGCTTCTTAATCCCGAAACGGATAAGGAGGTTTATCGCAAGGACAGCAAGTTCACGGTAAAGGCTGGCGCTACAGTGGCAGCCAACTTCGATTTCGACATGACGAAGATTCATAACGATGGTCTGCTCGTCTGCCGGGTGGTGGCATCGGGTCATGGATTCAGCGATGGCGAGCAGCACTATCTGCCTGTATTGCCCAACGAGGAGAGAGTGACCAATACCTATGCCTTCTCACAGAACGAGCCAGGCACACTGAACATAGACCTTGAGCGCCTCTTCCCCATAAAGAGCAAGAACAACAAGCTCACGGTGGAGTACACCAACTCGCCTGCTTGGCTCATGATTCAGGCTTTGCCCGCCATGACAGAGACCAATGGCGACAACGCCATTGCTCTTGCCACAGCCTATTATGCCAACACTCTTGGCCGACACATCATGCACACCTCGCCCGTGATAAAGCAGACCGTGGAGTTGTGGCAGAAGGAGAACGAGCAGTCAGCCGATGCTACATCGCTGCAGAGCGCGTTGCAGAAGAACCAGGAACTCAAGCAGATGGTTCTCGCCGAGACACCTTGGCTCATGGATGCCGACCGAGAGATGGAGCAGAAACTCAAGCTCGCAAACTATTTCAACGAGTCGCAACTCGACTATCGTCTTGCCGACAACCTCTCGCGCCTTTCTGGTTTGCAGCGCGAGGACGGCTCCTTTGCATGGTGGAAGGGAATGACCGGCTCGCCCTATATGACAATGTCGGTGCTCCAGACCCTTGTGCGACTCAACAGTATGGTTGGTCCTCAGCAGGCCACTGAGCGCATGATTAGTTCTGCCTTCGCGTATATGGACAAGCAGATTGCGCGTGAGGTGAAGGAGATGAAGAAGGCTGAGGCTGAGGGCAAGGCCAAGAACCTGCGCCCGAGCGAGCTTGCCGTGCAGTATCTTTATGCCATAACGCTTGCCCAGCGCGTCATGAAGTCGTCGGCAAAGCAGAATTTCGACTACCTCATCTCGCGTCTCGCAAAGCGCAACACCGAGCTTACCATCTACGGAAAGGCTGTGTCGGCGGTGGTGCTTGCCAAGAACAACCACGCCAACGAAGCCAACGACCTTCTCGAAAGCATACGCCAGTATACAGTATATAAAGAGGATACAGGACGCTACTTCGACACACGCAAGGCGCAATACTCATGGTTCGACTACCGCATACCGTCGCAGGTGGCTGCCATCGAGGCTATAAAGGCTCTGCAGCCAGCCGACACCAAGACGATAGGCGAGATGCAACGCTGGCTGCTCCAGTCGAAGCGCACACAGGCTTGGGATACTCCGCTCAACTCTGTCAATGCCGTTTATGCCTTCCTTGATGGCAACACCGATGCTTTGACAGCTAATGCCGAGCGACCGACTGTATTGAAAGTCAACGGTCAGAAGCTTGCCACGCCTAAAGCTACGGCAGGTCTGGGATATGTCAAGGCATCCAAGACTGGCGACAACCTCAAGCACTTCACCGCAGAGAAGACCTCCTCTGGCACTTCATGGGGAGCTGTCTATGCCCAGTTCGTGCAATCCTCTGCGGATGTGGCTGATGCCGCTATGGGAATGACCGTAGAGCGCGACGTGCTGAAGAATGGCAACAAACTCCCGTCTGCCGATGTGCAGTTGCGGGTAGGCGACCGTATCACCGTGCGTCTTACCGTCACAGCCGACCGCGACTACGACTTCGTGCAACTCTCCGACCGTCGTGCCGCTTGTCTTGCTCCGGTGGAGCAGCTCTCCGGCTACGGCTATGGCTACTATTGCCAGCCCAAGGACAATGCCACAAACTATTTCTTCAGTCGTCTCGCCAAGGGTAAGCACGTGATAGAAACCACCTATTATGTCGACCGTGCAGGACAATATCTCACGGGCACGTGTGCCGTGGAGTGTGCCTATGCGCCTGAGTTCATGGCTCGCACCAAGGCTGTGGTGTTGAATGTAAAGTAAGAAAAAACAGAAATATCGAGAATATGAAAAAAATGATAATATCTGTCGCCATCCTTCTGCTCTCGTCGCTCGGAGTGGGAGCGCAGAAGATGGAGACAGCCAACAAGATTGTAGACTGCGGACAGTCGGTCTACAAGTCGCCTGCTACAGCAGAGTTTGAAATCAAGAACAAGGGCAACCACGCCACACGCATTGTTGATGTGCGCATGAGCTGTGGTTGCACTGATGTGGAGTTCCCGCGCGAGGAGATTCCTGCCGGAGGCAAGTTCACCGTGCGCGTCACCTACGACGCCAAGACCATGGGACACTACGACAAGCTTGTGGCCATCTACACCGAGGGCAATGAGAAGCCGCTCATGCTTCGCATGCGAGGACAGGTGGTTAGAGAGATTGTCGACTTCGGTGGCAAGTATGATTTCTTGCTCGGCAATGTGCAGAGCGACTGCAACGACATCGAGTTTGATGACGTGAATCGTGGTGAACGTCCACAAAAGAAGATACACATACGCAACACAACTGGTGAGAACATACAGCCCGTGGTGATGCACCTGCCCGATTATCTCACGGCCGAGGTGTCGCCGTCGAAGATAGCTCCGGGACACAGTGGAGTGGTGACAATAACCCTGGACTCAAAGCAGCTTAAGGATATGGGACTTACTCAGACCAGCGTGTTCCTTGGCTCCTTCCCCGGCGATCGTGTTAGTCGTGAGAAGGAACTCAGCGTGTCGGCTGTACTTCTGCCTAAGTTCGACAACCTCACAGCGTCGCAACTTGCCAACGCTCCACGCATGAATCTCTCCACAACCGAGCTTAATCTTGGTGCGTTTAAGGGCAAGAAGAAGCTGAAGGGCGAGATAATAATCCGCAACGAAGGCAACTCTGTGCTCAACATCAAGAACTTGCAGATGTTCACCGTGGGCTTGCAGGTGTCGCTCAACAAGCAGAAGATAAAGCCTGGCGAGACTGCCAAGCTTAAGATTACGGCAGAGGAGCGCCAGCTTAAGAATGCACGCTCCAAACCACGTGTGCTCATGATTACCAACGACCCGAACTTGCCGAAGGTCACTATTAAGATTATCACAGAATAAAACTTTTTTGTTTACTGAACATTCTCATAATGAACAACAATCTATCAATAGAAATCGACGAGGGCAGTGGATTCTGCTTCGGTGTCACCACAGCCATCAAGAAGGCAGAAGAGGAGCTTGCCAAGGGCACACGCCTCTATTGTCTGGGCGACATAGTGCACAATGGCATGGAGGTGGAGCGTCTGCACGAGCAGGGGCTCATCACCATCAACCACGAGGACATGCGCTCGCTGCATGGCGTAAAGGTGTTGCTGCGTGCTCATGGCGAACCGCCCGAGACTTATGCTCTTGCCCAGAAGAACGACATCGAGATTATCGACGCCACATGTCCCGTGGTGCTTGCCTTGCAACGCCGCATAAAGTTGCAGTACGACCTTAATCCCGACGCTCAGATTGTAATCTTCGGCAAGCGTGGACATGCTGAGGTGCTTGGACTGGTGGGCCAGACCGAGAGCCATGCCATAGTAGTGGAGAAGGTGGAGGATGTGGAACGCCTCGACTTCAGCCGCGACATCTATCTCTATTCGCAGACTACTAAGTCGCTCGATGGTTTCCATCAGATTATCGACTACATACAGGCCCACATGCAGCAGGGAGCCACGTTCAAGAGTTTCGACACCATCTGCCGCCAGGTAGCCAACCGTATGCCCAACATAGCCGCCTTTGCCTCCAAGCACGACCTTGTGCTCTTTGTTTCAGGCAGAAAGTCGAGCAACGGCAAGGTGCTGTTCAAGGAATGCCACAGTGTCAATCCTCGCAGCTATCAGATAGAGAAGCCTGAGGAAATAGATATGGAATGGTTCACCGCTGATGTCCACACCGTGGGAATATGCGGAGCCACAAGCACTCCAAAATGGCTTATGGAGCAGTGTAAGGAAAGAATAGAGCGACATTGCTAAAAAAACAAGAGGTCGAGCGGTTTCCCGTTCGACCTCATTCGTATCGTATCCTTTTATCAATTATTATTATCTTCCATCAAGTCCTCGCCCAAGTGGGTAGTCTGTTCTCTTTCCATTCTCTCCACCACCTCACGCGGTTTTGTTGCGTAGGTAATCATGCGTATGGAGTCGTTGTAGCTAACGTATTTCCACAACCAGTTGAGCAGCACCATCATCTTGTTCTTCACACCGAGTATAGAGCGCAGGTGAACAATGAGCCACAGTATCCATGCGAAGAAGCCCTGACTGCGGAACTTGCCTATCTCCACCACAGCCTTGTTGCGGCCTATTGTTGCCATCGAGCCGAGGTTGTTGTATTTGAAGGCTGTGAGGCTGTTGTCGCCCTCTCCCTCGTTAATCTTCTTGAGGTTCTTAGCAAGGTTCTTAGCCTGCTGTATAGCCACCTGAGCCACCTGCGGGTGTCCGTTGGGATAAGCCTCGTCGGTAGTCTGAAGACACTGGTCGCCAATGGCAAACACGTCCTGCAAGCCCGGTATGCGGTTGAATTCATCCACCTTAAAGCGGAAACCACGTCCTAAGTGGCTGTCGTCAATGCCAGGCATAGCGTTGGCTCTAATGCCCGATACCCAAAGGAATGTGCGTGTAGGAATCTCCGAGCCGTCCTTCATTATCACCTTATGGTCGCGGTAGTCGGTAACCATCTTGCCAAACTGTATGTCCACCCCCATGCTCTTGAGGAAGTCGTAGGCCTTCTTCGATGAGTCCTGCGACATGCCTGCCAGCAGACGGTCGCCTGCCTCAATAAGATAAATGTGCATCAACGACGAGTCCATGTCGGGATAGTCGTAGGGGATTACGTAGCGTTTCATCTCCGACAACGCTCCTGCAATCTCCACACCAGTGGCACCGCCACCCACGATAACAACATTGAGCAATTCCTGTCGCTCCTCCTCAGTGGCGCATGTCAATGCTCGCTCCAAGTTAGAGAGCAAGGCATTGCGCAATCCCATTGCCTCGGGCACAGTCTTCATAGGTATTGCCCAGTCCTCAATGTTCTTGTTGCCAAAGAAGTTGGTTGTGGCTCCTGCAGCCAGCACCAGATAGTCGTAGTCGATCTTTCCGATAGAAGTCTGAAGAATCTTTTTGTCGGTGTCCACCATACGTGCCTCTGCCATGCGGAAGTAGAAGTCCTTGCGCTTGCGGAATATCTGACGGAAGGGGAATGAAATGCTGCTAGGGTCGATACCTGCCGACGCTATCTGATAGATAAGCGGTGGAAACTGGTGGAAGTTGTTCTTGTCGATAAGCACTACCTGCATGCCCTTACCGTAGAGGTCTTCTGCAAGGCGCAGTCCGCCAAGTCCGCCACCAACGATTACTACTCTTTTCTTCTGATTTCTCTGGATATTGATGCTCATAATATAATATAAAAAGGTTTATTTAGTTACTCTTTCCGACGGCTAAGTTAGCCATTATCGAGCAGACTATATTATTTTATTGCGTGTTTATTTGTGCAAACGATTGCGGCAACGTTCCCAATATTCGCAAACGTTTGCAATGTATGTTACAGTGTTATCCTGATTACGCTGCAAAGTTACTGCTTTTTCTTGAAATATCTGTTACCCAATAGTGTTGTCGTTGATTTTCATATCCTATATCAAGGGATATTTTGCTTTCCCCTCGCAGCAAGGCGCAATGCCGCAAGTTTTAGGCCTATTGTGCGCTTGTCTTTACAGAACATGCAAGTTCGTTCAGCCAAGGCCGGACGGTAGTTTATCTCGTATTAAAAGTCAAAGTATTACGGCTTACTCTATCGTTCAGCCTTGGCTGGACGATAGGGGAACTTATAATGCCTGTACAAACTTCCTGACCCTTACGTAGGAGACAAGTTGGTGAACACATTCGAAAGCGTATAAAAAGCCTTGTTTGCGTAATAAATTTCTCCGAAAGAAGTGATTTTCCAGATTTTATGTTTACCTTTGCCATATGTCAGATATTCTTTATATGAGTTTTTTGCAGCACTAAGATAAGTGAATTTTCTGATATATGCAAGCATTGGGTAATTTATTATTATCCAATGACATGCTTTCTTATGAAATTACAAGTCTGCTAATTTAAGGAAAATTTTAAGTCTGCTAATTAAAGGAATTATAGAAATGGACGCATCTACAAGTATCAGTCAAATGCTGTCGGGCAATACAATCTTTGTTCCGGCATATCAAAGAGCCTACGCATGGGATATTGAGCAGGTTAGTCAGTTTGTCATAGACCTACAAGATTACATCAGTAGTAGATCATCTTCAAAGTACTATTTCGGACATTTTCTGTTTGAAGACAAGGGAAATAAGAACTATGCCATTATTGACGGTCAGCAAAGATTGACTACAATAACAATCTTCATATCCGCTCTTTATGCTCGTATAAAAGGTTTCAGACAATTAAGTGAGGAAGAACTCTTCACCTATGGCGCAATGATAAAGGTTGGTCAGACTTACCGTTTCTCAACTGTTGACTACGATAGCCAACTGTTCAAGGACTACGTAGTAAACCAAATCAAGACCGACACAAACGGTCTTACCACAGAGTCACAAAAACGCATAGTAGCAGCTTATGATTACTTCTGCCGAATAATGTCGGACATGGACGAAGTTACGCTTAGTGAGTTAATGAGTGCTGTTGTCAATGCTTCATGCACTACCCATACTGTTAATGACGAGGCGGAAGCCATACAAATGTTCATATTCCAAAATAATCGTGGAAAGAAACCGTCTGATTTGGAAATAATAAAGGCTCAATTCCTGTACAATATCCACCTTTACGCTTCTGACGAGGCAGAAAAACACGAACTTGTCAGTGAGATAAAGAATCGCTTTGAGGAAGTATACAAGTACGTTTCCATCATAGAGGATAAGGTTAAGGAGGACGATGTACTCATTTACACATTGAGAGTGTTCTTCAATTCTCTTGGCGAGAAGAATGTCGTGCAGAAGATATACTCCGAGTTGGAGAAAGACACGAGAATAGTGTTTATCCGTGACTTTACACACTCGCTTGTTATGAGCTTCGAGTTCATTGCTGCATACCTTGACAAGGAGAAATATGACTTTGACTTCCATGTCTTGTATGTGGTGAGTGTACCGGCTCTTATGATGCCATTCATCGTAAAGGCATACAAATACAATGTTCCAGAAGCAGACTTCAAGCGATTGGCAAAAGCTATGGTTTCTATCTTTATGCGCAATCGTGTGGTAGGCACACGTGCCATACTCACATGGCGGTTAAGTGAAGTGTTCCAAAACTTCAAGGGTGATGTGCAGCCAATTGTTGACCTCATAGAATGGATGAAAGGTCAAGATGGTGGATTTTGGGGCTATTGGAACAACACAGAGTTCAATCGTGCGCTGCATGGATGGCTGAACCGTGACGTTATCAAGATGATACTTTGGGAATATGAGAACCATTTGATAGAGGAAGGCAAGCCGGGCTATCCATTGTTACGTTATGATGCAGTAATTAAGCCACAATTGGAACACATAGCTCCACAGACAGAGAATCCCGAGAGTGGGTATTGCAAGTATGACGAAGAATTCCAACAGTCATATTTAGATTGTCTTGGCAATTATCTTTTGTTGTCTGCACAGCACAACATCTCCATAGGTAACATTCCTTTCGAGGATAAGAGAGCCACATACACACAATTATTGCAACAACGTGAGGTTCGGGATATGACAGACACAGAACATACTTGGACAAAAGAGAAAATAGCTTACCGTAAGGATAAAATAATAAAGTTTGTGTTGGAGACATTTTAATAAGCATAGAAAAATAAATATAGTTTTCTTGCCTATAAATATGGTGGATCGCTAAAATTTTAGTATCTTGCAGAAGTAAAGTGAAGGTATAAAGATATAAGGATTGGATGGGCCCCTCACACGTCGGTCGTTATGATGCAGACTTCGGGGGGATTTCCAATTCTTTCCTGAAAGACAAGATAATGATGTACAAAATAAAGGCATCGTAAATGAAGCGAAAGTTAAGTCCGAAATCAGATGAGGGTAGGGACACCTTAATGGTCTGCCCCCGTCTTGCTTCTTTACGATGCCTCATGTTTTATTAAGTATGTATAGCTCATATTTATTTTTATAAATGAGCGACAATCTTAATAATTGAATCACCTTGAAAAAGTGCCATCAAAACAGAGTGAATTTTAGGTTTATTTTTGCTGTTTAACTTTCAGATTGATAGTGCTCTGACTTTTTCAAGTGGACTCTTGGCACTACTGCCATTGACAACCTCAACGCCATCAGTAATGATGCCAACGCAGAATACAATGATGTGAATGGTCTCCGCACCATTGGTCTGCAGAAGGGTCTGAACATCGTGAAGCGTGGCAGCAAGACTTATAAATCATGGTTAAGTAAAAGATTTTTAAATCAAAAGGATATGAAAAAGAAAGAATATAAAAAGCCTGAGATGCAGGTGGTAAACATCACCCCTTGCACCCTCCTCACAACATCGAATATGGGTCAAGGAGGAAATGACGATGATAGTCCAGAAATGGAAGACGACTTGTATTATTATGGTGATTAACAGTCATTATAACGCCTAACGACAAACGATAAGGGTCTATATGCCACGATGAAAAGGTGGCGTATAGACCCTTGATTATATGGTGATATTCGTAATCTACATCTCC